>JBAXPR010000007.1:0-73722 GCA_037132135.1 Rhodospirillaceae bacterium | reverse complement strand
GGCTTCCAGCCTAGACACAAACCTACCAGCTTCAGCTGGTAGTGGTTTAGATCGAGTACAAGAAGATCACCGAGGCCGAGCTGAAGGCGGTCGTGGATCGCCATGGCCGTTACGTCAGCGCCAAGCAGGGGGGCGCCCGCGCCAGCCTCAAGTTTTACGATCTGTCCTATTGCAATCTGCACGGAGCCAGTCTGGCCGGGGCCGATTTCACCGGCAGCAAGCTGGTCGAGGCGGATCTGACCGAGGCGGACCTGCGCGGCGCGCTGCTGTTCGGTGCCGACTTGCGCCGGGCCAAGGTCGGCCGCGCCAATATGGCCAAGGCGGATCTGCGCGGCGCGGCGCTGCGCGGCGCCGACATGCCGCGGGTCAATCTGGCCGAGGCGGATCTCCGCGACGGCTACCTGATGCGCCAGAAGGACGGCGAACTCAAGGCGACCGCGCCGGATGACGCCCACGCCCAATTGTCCGACGCCCGCCTGCCCGGGGCCAACCTCAGCAAGGCCAAGCTGGCCAACGCTTTTCTGGTTCAGACCGATCTCAGGGACACCAACCTTTCGGGCAGCATCTTCATCGGCGCCGATCTCAGCAACTCGGATCTCACCGGCAGCAATCTCGAGGGGGCCGACCTCTCCGACGCCAATCTGTCGGGTTGCAAGCTGACCGGGGCGATCCTGAACCGGGCGCTGCTGCGCGACACCAATCTTTCCGGGGCCAGCCTGGTCGGGGCGCTGCTCGACGAGGTCGATCTCTCGATGGCCAATCTCACCGGCGCCGACGTCGTTCAGCGCCTGGAGCACATGGACGAAAAGGTCAGAAAGATTCTGCTCGAGCATCGCGACTGGATCATCAGCAACGGCCACAAGGGCGTGCGCGCCGATCTCAGCAAGCACGATCTCACGGGCCTGGATCTCAGCAAGGTCAATCTTTCGGCGGCACTTTTCGGCTGCGCGGTGCTGAAGGGGGCCAACCTGACCGGCACGACGCTGGTGATGGCCGATCTCTCGTTCGCCGATCTGCGGGAAGCCAAGATGATCGGCGCCGATCTCCGGGGCGCCTGCCTGGAGCGTGCCACCCTCAACGAGGCGGATCTCACCAACGTCATGGCCTCGCCGATGGAACTGCGCAGCGGCCAGGGCTGGCCGACCAAGTTCAATCTGGCCCGGCTGGTGTGCTCGGTGCTGAGCGGCGCCGATCTCAGCCGTGCCGTGTTCGCCGGCAGCGACCTCTCCCAGGCCAATCTCAAAAACGCCCAACTCACCGGCGCCGATCTCAAGGACGCAGTGATGACCATGGCCGATGCCCGCGGTGCCGATCTCACCGGCGCCGACCTGCGCGGGATCATCGATTTCCGTCCGGAGTGAGCGCCGCGCCCGCGGCGTCGGCCGCTATGGCCGGGGCGATGTTTTGCGCTATCATGACTGGCTGACCAAGGCCGGACCGGCCATCGGTCCGGGACGCCCCCGGCTGAGGGTGACCGGGTTTTCAGCATACGAGGCAGGCCATGAGCAGTGATCCGGGTGGAAAGGGCGAGGGCGACAGCCGCACCGTCTACGAGACAAAGCTGGCGAAGGTTGCGGCAAAGACCGAGGATTGGGGGATGGTCGTTACCATTTTCGGCAACTTCGAGGTGATCGCGGCCAAGACAGCCCACGACATCGTGAGCTGGTATTGTGGCCTGACTGAAAAATACGTCGCGATTGATGTGCGAAATACCCTGTCGATTGATGACGGGGCCTTGGGATTGATTTTGCTGCTCAAGGGGATTTCGACGGAAAAGCAGATAACGCTAGCGGTGGTCTGTGCGGACAATCCGGCCAACAAAATTGGCGCGGCGTTCAAGCGCGCCAGCCTCGATGGCACGCTGAAGGTCTATCACTCGCTGCACACCTTTGCGCTGGCCGCCGCCGCCGGCCTGAAGCAGGCCGCGGCCAAGGCCGGCTAGCGCCGATCGCGACGGGAGGACATCACACCCCGAGGTAGGCTTCCCGCACGTCGCCGTGGGCCGCGATCTCGCGGGCCGGGCCTTCGGTGTGAACCCGGCCTTCGGCCAGGACATAGGCGTAGTCGCTGAGCGCCAGCGCCAGGTGGACGTTCTGTTCGACCAGAAGAATGGTCATGCCCTGTTTCTTGAGGGTCTTGAGGGTGGTGAAGAGCTGCTGGGCCAGCAACGGCGAGAGCCCGAGCGACAACTCGTCGATCATCAGCAACTCGGGCTCGGCCATCAGGCCGCGGCCAACGGCCAGCATCTGCTGCTCGCCGCCCGAAAAGGTGCCGGCCTTCTGATCGCGCCGCTCCCGGAGGCGGGGAAAGAGGTCGAAGACGCGGGCGCGGTTGTCCTCCAGCCGGGCCCGGGCGCGGGGCGGGAAGGCCCCCATCTCGAGGTTCTCGTCGACGGTCATGGTGTTGAAGAGCTGCCGGCCCTCGGGCACCAGCACCAGCCCGCGTTCGGCCTTGGCGTGGGCGGGCAGGGCGGTGACATCCTCGCCCTTGAACAGCACCCGGCCGCGCCAGGGCCGCACCGAGCCCATGATGCCGTAAAGGCTGGTGGTCTTGCCGGCGCCGTTGGCGCCGATGATCGTGGTCACCCGGGCCCGCGGCACCCGCAGCGACACCCCCCACAGCACCTGGACCTCGCCATAGCCGGTCTCGAGGCCCTCGACGGTCAGGATCGGCTCGCTCATCGCACCGTCACTCCTCGGCCAACCGGGCCGCGATGTCGGGATCGCCGAGATAGGCCTCGACCACCACCGGGTCGGAGGCCACCACCTCGGGGCGGCCCTCGGCGAGCTTGCGCCCGAAATTCAGCACCACCACCCGGTCGGAGAGGCTCATCACCGCCTGCATCAGGTGCTCGATCATCAGAATCGCGATGCCCTGGTCGCGGATCGCCCGGAACACCGCGATCATCCGCCCGACCTCGGTCGGGTTGAGGCCGGCCAGCACCTCGTCGAACAGCACCAGCCGGGGCCGGGCCGAGAGCGCCCGCGCCACCTCCAGCCGCTTCTTGCCGGCAATGGTCAGGCTCGAGGCCAGGACGTCGCGACGGTCCCGCAGGCCCACCAGTTCCAGCACCTCGTCGGCCACCCGGCGGGCGGCGGCGAGGCCGAGAGACTCGCGGCCGAAACAGGCGCCGACGGTGCAGTTTTCCAGCACGGTCATGTCGCCGAGCGGGCGCACGATCTGGTGGGTGCGGGCGAGGCCGAGGCGGACGACATCATAGGGAGCCCAACCGGTGATCTCGGTGCCGGCGAAGCGCACCCGGCCCTCCGAGGGCCGGATCACGCCGTTGATCAGATTGAAGACGGTGGATTTGCCGGCGCCGTTGGGGCCGATCAGGCCGAGAATCTCGCCTTCCGCCATCGTGAAGGCGACGGAATCGACCGCCCGCAGGCCGCCGAAATGTTTGCAAAGGCCGGAAACTTCGAGCAGGGCGCTCATTCCAGAATCCTCCGCAGGCGCGGCCAGCGCTGATAGACCCAGCCCATCAGGCCGCCAGGCATGAACAGCACCGTCACCAGCAGCAGCGCGCCCGCGATCACCAGCTGGAAACTGGAAAAGGTCGGC
This sequence comes from Rhodospirillaceae bacterium, assembly GCA_037132135.1. Lineage (GTDB taxonomy): Bacteria > Pseudomonadota > Alphaproteobacteria > Azospirillales > Azospirillaceae > BOG-933. The sequence goes on along the minus strand of JBAXPR010000007.1, from coordinate 70,158 downwards.
GAGATCAGGAGATAGCCGCGGAACTGCTCATAGAGGAAGGCGCCGAGGGCGGCGCCGGTCACTGTGCCCTGGCCGCCGAGCATCAGCATCACGATCGCCTCGGTCGAGAGGGTGAGGTCGAAGGCCTGCTCGGGCTGGATGACGCCGTTCTTGAAGAAGAAGAGGGTGCCGGCGACCGCGGGCAGCACGCCGGACAGCGTACAGGCCAGGGTCTTGTAGTAAGGCGTGCGGACGCCGAGCACGCCGGCCGCCTCCTCGTCCTCGCGGATCGCGAACAGGCCGAGGCCGAACTTGGACTTCTTGACCGCGTACGACAGGTACAGCGTTGCCGCCATCACCGCGACCATCAGGAAGTACACGGTCCAGAGCGCCTCGCGCGGGCCGCCCATCGCCTTGAAGGCGCCCATCGGCAGGTACAGGCCGGTGGCGCCGCCCCAGGGCTCGAAATTGGAGACGAAGGCCTTGGTCGCCTCGGCGATGCCGATCGAGGCCAGGGCGAAATAGGCGCCGCGCAGCCGCAAAATCCGGCACCAGAGGGCCGCGGTCATCGCCGCCACCGCGAGGCCAGCGAGCAGCGCCGCCACCACCAGCGGCAGCCGGAACACCGTGACCAGCCAGAGGCCAAGATAGCCGCCGAGGCCGAAGAAGACGATGTTGCCGAAATTGACGTAGCCGGTGTAGCCGATCAGCAGGTTGAGGTTGCCGGCCAGAATGATGTAGACGGCGGCGAGAAACAGGCTTTCGCGCAGACCGACATCGTGGGTCAGCGGCGGCAGCAGGGCGAAGAGCGCGATCACCGCGGTCATGATCCAGAAAAAGGGCTGGCGGATCATCTCCATCAGTGCCCCCGTCGCGCAAAGAGGCCGTTGGGGAAGGCAAGCAGGATGCCGACGAAGAGCGCGAACTCGATCACCGGAATCCAGCTGACCTGGATGAACGGCGTCACCCCGCCCTCGATCAGGCCGAGGAGAATGCCGCCCGCCAGCGCCCCCGCGGGATTGCCGAGCCCGCCCAGCACCGTGACCACGAAGCTTTTCAGCTCGTAGCCGCCGCCCGACAGCACGGTGAAGGGAAAGAGGGTGGCGATCAGGCCGCCCGCCGCGGTGGCGATGGCGATGCCGATGCCGAAGGCCTGGGCCAGCACCCGGGCCGCGGGAATGCCCATCAATTCGGCGGCCTTGCGGTTGGAGGAGACGGCGCGGATCGCCTTGCCGAGCCGGGTCCGCTGCAGGAACAGGCTCAGCCCGCCGGCGATGGCCACCGCCGCCAGCGCCGCCACGAGGTGGTTGCCGGTGAAGGTGTAGGCGCCGAGGCTGATTCCGGGCAGGCTGATGTCGACATTGTAGGGGCTGGTGCTGAAGCCGCTGGTGCCCAGCCCGATCAGCACCATGTTGACGGCGAAGGTCGAGAGCAGGCTCATCAGCGGCGGCCGGCCGATCACCCGGTGCACGGCGCTCCAGTAAATGGCGAGGCCGATCAGAAAGCCGGCCGCGGCCACCGGCACCAGCGCCAGATAGGGGTTGAGGCCGAGGCCGCTGAACAGCAGATAGACCCCGAACATGCCCATGGCGATCAGGGCACCATGGGTCAGGTTGATGACGTCCATCACGCCCCAGATCAGGGTCAGGCCGATGGCGCCGAGGCCATAGACCGCCCCGACCAGCACCCCGTCGAGCATCGAGGCCAGAACCCCGAGCATGGCGCCCCCCCCTCCCGGTCCCGGGTCAGCGCAGCGGATAGGCCAGCGGCGCGGTGGCGCCGCCCTTCGGCCAGACCACTTCCTTGGTCAGTTCGGCGCCCTTCTTCTGCCACTGGACGCTGACCATGGCGTGGCCGGTCTGGAGGCCGTGGAAGGCCGGGTCCTCGGCGAACTTGACGTGGCCGAAGAAGATGGTGGCGTCGAGGCTGTTGAGTTTGGCCGTCACGGCGTCGGCATCAAGGCTGCCGGCCTGCTCGATGGCGTGCTGCAGCACGAGTCCGGCGCCATAGCCGCCGGCGGCATGATAGCCGGGGTCCTTGCCGTACGCTGTCTTGTACGCCTCGTCGAAGGCGGCCGGAGTCGGGCCGAAATCGGGCTTGAAGGTCACTTGCGGCGCCCACTGGGAGGGGGCGGTGACGTTGATCGCGCTGTCGCCGAGGCTGGCGAACTGCGGGCTGTCGGGGGCGACCAGCAGGCTGAGGAAGGTCAGCGGCACCTTATGGTCGAAGACCTGCCGGGCCAGGGTGGCGCCGTCGGCGTAATGGCCGCCGCCGACCAGGGCATCCGCCCCGGCGCTGATGATCTTGTTGATCAGCGGCCCGAAATCGGTGGTGGTCGGGGCGTACGCCTCGTTGAACACCACCTCGAAACCAAGGGTGCGCGCCCGCGCCAGCGCCGCCTGGGCCACCGCCTTCGAGAAGCTGTCATCCTTGTAGGCGACCGCCAGTTTGGCCTTGGGATTGACCGATTTCAGCGCTTCGAGGGCGCCCGAGAGATAGGTTGTCGCCGGCGCGTACATCTGAAACAGGTACTTGTTGCCCTGCTGATAGGTCTTGTTCTCGGCGGCGCCGGTGGTGATCATGACCTTGCCGTACTGCTCGGAGATGATCGCTGCGGTGGCGGTCAGGCCCGAGGAGTAGGGGCTGAAGAGGAAGTCGGCATTGTCCTGGAGGATCAGCCGGCTGTAAAGCTGTTGCACCCGGTCGGCCTTGGACTGGTCGTCGTAGGTCACGAAGACCACCCGCTGCTTCTTGCCGCCGACGCTGATGCCGCCCGCGGCGTTGACCTGATCGGCCCACAGCTTGAACCCGTTGAGCTGGGACGACGAATCGACATTGAGCGCGCCGGTCTCGGAGTTGGTGAAACCGATGGTGATCGTCCCGTCGCCGGCCGCCGCCGGAGCCGCCGCCGCCAGCCCGAAAACCGCCAGCGCCAGGGCCAATGAACGCAGTGCGTGCCGTGATGCGATCCTGATCATCGTCGTCCTCCCGAACGTTTGCCCTATGAGACAAACCTGTTATTGCCGCCACCCTAGCAAAGCGCGGCGCGGAGGGAAAGTGCGGGTTGTTCCGCACTTATCCGTTATCCGGGCCATCCTCCCGCACGAACAGGCGCTGCAGGCGGCCGATCACCGGCCGCAGCCGCCGGGGCCAGCGGTTGGTCGGCTGGTCCTCGGTGCGGATCAGCAGGCCGACCTCCTTGACGTCGGGGCCGACCATGTCGACCACGATCAGCTCGACCGGGCCAAGACGGAGCCGGTCGCCACGGCCGGTCGAACCGCCGATTCGCGCCTTGACGAAATCGCCGACGGTCATGCCGGCGACCCGGTGCCGGATCGGGATGTCGTAGGCCCGGGCCAGCCCTTCGAGCGGCGTCGCGCCGTCGACGATGAAGTCTCCCTGGTCGCGGCTGGCGAAGGCGGCGGCGGACTTGAAGCGGCGCGAGAACACCCGGTCCACCGCCAGCGCCAGTTCGGGCGGTGTCAGCACCAGCACGACGTCGCCCGAGGCGAGGCGCTCGACCTCGCCCGTCGAGATCACGGTACCGTCGCGAATCACCGAGACCAGCCGCGCCCGCTCGGGAATTTCCAGGCGTTCGAAGGGCTGGTCGGCGGCCCGGCTGTGGGGCTTGACGGTATAGGCCACCAGATCCCGGTCGGTCTGGTGCAGCATGTCGAATTCCAGCTTGTCGGCGGCTTCGGGGCTGGGGGCGAGGGCGACGCCGAGCCGGCGCGCCATCCAGGGTGCGGTCCAGCCCTGCAGCGCCAGCGACACCAGCACGACGACGAAGGCGACGTTGAAATAAATCCGGGACTCGTCGATGCCGGTCAGCGCCGGCACCAGGGCGAGAAAGATCGGCACGGCGCCGCGCAGCCCGACCCAGGAGGCAAACAGCTGCTCGCGGCCGCTGAAGCCGAAGGGCGCCAGCGCCACCGCCACCGCCACCGGCCGCGCGACGAAGATCAGCACCCCGGCGATGCCGAGCGCCAGCCAGCCCTGATCGGCCAGAAGATGCGGGCTGACCAGCAGCCCGAGCAGCAGGAACATCACGATCTGGGCCAGCCACATCAGCCCGTCGAAGAAGCGGCAGGTCAGGGTGCGCGCCCGCACCCGGCGGTTGCCGTAGACGATGCCGGCGACGTACATCGCAAGATAGCCGCTGCCGCCGACCAGCGCCGTGCTGCTGAAGGCCAGGAGGCAGATGGCCAGGGCCAGGATCGGATAGAGCCCGGCCGCCAGTTCCAGCCGGTTGGTCAGTTCGGCCAGCGTGGTGCCGCCGAGCCAGCCCATGGCCACGCCCAGCCCCATCTGGAGCACGAAGTCGGCGAGCACGCTCCAGCCGGCCCCGGCGCCGTCGGCCCGGATCAGGGTGACGCAGGCCATGGTCAGGAAGATGCCCATGGGATCGTTGCTGCCGGACTCGACCTCCAGGGTGGCGCGGAGGCGATCACGCAGGGAGACGCCCTGGCGGCCCAGCATCATGAACACCGCCGGGGCGTCGGTGGCGGCGACGATCGCGCCCATCAGGAAGGCGGGCAGCAGCTTGAGATGAAACAGCCAGTGGGCCCCGGCGGCGACGATACCGGCGGTGATCAGCGTGCCGAGGGTGGCCAGGGCCAGGGCCGGCGCCCAGGCGGCGCGCAGGGTTTGCCAGGGGGTACGCAGGCCGCCGTCGAAGAGGATGATGGCCAGCGCCGAATTGCCGATCAGGAACGACAGCTCGAGATTGGTGTAGACGATGCCGCCCGGCCCGTCCTCTCCGGCCAGCATGCCGAGGCCGAGGAAGGTCAGCAGCAGCGGCGCCCCGATCCGCGCCGAGAGCAGCCCGGCGATGATGCTGGCCAGGAGCAGCATCGACCCGATCAGCAAGCCGACCAGACCACCGGTCATTACCATGCCCTCCCGCGGTGTGATCCCGGCCAGTGTGACCGCCCGGCAAGGCCCTTGGCAACCCTTTCCTGCCCGGGCCTTTTTGCCCGCCGCCGCGCGGCCATGGACTCCCGATCCGAAGGCGCGATACCATTGATCCGGCGGTGCGGTCGCGGCGGGGCAGGGGGCAGGGCGGTGGCGTTCGAAACGGTCATCGGTGACGAAGGGCTGACTCCGATCATCCGCTACCGCGGCCTTGGTCTGCGGCTGATCGGCTATATCCTGCTGTTCAGCACCGGCGTCACCCTGACCTTCACCCTGCTCCAGCTTTATTGGGACCACCGCCGCGACGTCGGCGCCATCGAACGCCGTCTCGACGAAGTTCAGAGCAGCACCGCCGGCAGCCTCGGCGCCAGCCTGTGGCAGATGGATCTGGATCAGGTGCGGCTGCTGATCGAGGGCATCCTGCGCCTGCCTGACATTCAGGCGGTGACGGTGCGGCCGACCACCGGGGGCGCGCCCGGAGCGGCCTGGGACGGCGCGGCGCGGGACGGGCCGGTGGTCGAGGTCGGCCGGCCCCGGGCCGGGGCGGCGCTGACCCGCGACTATCCGGTGATCTACCGTTTCCAGGGCCAGGACCAGACTCTGGCCCGGGTGGCCATTGAGGCGACGCTGGATGAGGTCTACCGCCGGCTGTGGGACACGGCGCTGGTGATCCTGGTCAGCCAGGGGGTCAAGACCTTCCTGGTCTCGCTCTTCACCCTCTTTATCGTCTGGAAGCTGGTGACCCGGCATCTGGCCGCCATCGCCCGCTTCGTCGGCCGCTTCGACATCCGCCGCGCTCCGCTGCCGCGGCTCGATCTGGCGCGTCCCCGTCACCCGTCGGGTGGCGGAGATGAACTCGATCAGGTGGTCGGAGCCTTCAACGGCCTGGCCGGCAGCCTGCACTCGGTCTACCGCGAGTTGCAGACCGTCAATGCCGAGCTGGCTGCCGACAACCACGCCCGCCGGCTCGCCGAGCAGGAGGTTCAGCAGCTCAATGCTCAGTTGGAGCAGCGGGTGCGCCAGCGCACCTTCGAGCTGGAGGCGGCCAATCGCGATCTCGGCGCTTTCGCCTATTCGGTCTCCCACGATCTGCGGGCGCCGCTGCGCCGGATCGAGGGCTTTGGCCGGATTTTGGCGGAGGATTACGGCGAGCGCCTGGAGTGCGACGGCCTCGACACCATCTCGCGCATCCGCTCCGGGGTGCGCGAGATGGGCGAGATGATCGACAGTTTTCTCCGGCTGTCGCTCAGCACCCGCCAGGAACTGACCCTGGAACCGGTCGATCTTTCGCTGATGGCCGCCGCTGTGGTGACCCGCCTGCGTGAAAAGGAGCCCGGGCGCAAGGTGGCGGTGACCATCGAGCCCGGCCTCGGCGCGACCGCCGATCGCCGGCTGATCAGGCTGGTGCTGGAGAATCTGCTCGACAACGCCTGGAAATATACCCGTGATGCACCGGCGCCGATGGTCCTGATCGGCCGGAGCGCGGGGGCGGACGGCGGCGGCGGCGAATTCTTCGTTCGCGACAATGGCGCCGGATTCGACATGGCGTTTGCCGGACGGTTGTTTTCTCCCTTTCAGCGCCTACATGCCCCTGAGGACTATGAAGGCTCGGGGATCGGCCTTGCCACGGTGCACCGGATCATCGCCCGCCATGGCGGCGCTATCCGGGCCGAGGCGGAGGTCGGAGCCGGTGCGACCTTTTTCTTCACTCTCCCGGCCGGGGACGCGTGATCTATGGCGAAACCGTTGCGTATCCTCCTGGTGGAGGATTCCGAAGACGACGCGCTGCTGCTGCTGCGGGCGATCAGCCGCGACGGCTATCAGCCGGTGTGCACCCGCGTCGACACCGGGCCGGCGATGCGGGCGGCGCTGGCCGAGGGCGAGTGGGACGTCGTTCTCAGCGACTATCATATGCCGCGCTTCAGCGCCGAGGCGGCGCTCGCGACCTTGCAGCAGTCCGGGCGCGATCTGCCCTTCATCATCCTCTCCGGAGTGGTGCAGGCCGAGGATGTCATCAGTCTGCTCAAGCGGGGCGCTCACGATTTTCTCAACAAGGACTCGCTGGCCCGGCTGGTCCCGGCGATTGAGCGCGAGCTGCGCGAGTCGGAGACCCGCCGCCGCCGCCACAGCGCCGAGCAACTGGTGCGGCTGCTGTCGCTGGCGGTGGAGCAGAGCCCGGTTTCGGTGGTGGTCGCCGACCGCGAGGGCCGGATCAGCTACGTCAACCCGAAGTTCGAGCAGGTCTCGGGTTACGGCCTCGAGGAGAGCCGGGGCCGCCTGTTCACCTTCCTCGCCTCGGAGCATGTCAGCGCCCAGATGCTGAGTGCGCTCTGGGAGACCATCGGCGCCGGCCGGGAGTGGCGGGGCGAATTCTGCAACCGGCGCAAGGACGGGCAGGTCTTCTGGGAATACGCCACCATCGCGCCGCTCAAGGATCAGGCCGGAAACCTCAGCCACTTCGTGGTGGTCAAGGAGGACATCACCGCCCGCCGGGCCTTCGAGGAGCGGCTGCTGCGTCAGGCCAATTACGACGACGTCACCGGCCTGCCCAACCGGGTGCTGATGCTCGACCGTCTGCACCAGAGCATTTCGCTGGCCCACCGCCACGCCCTTTCCACCGCGCTGCTCTACGTCGATCTCGACCGCTTCAAGACGGTCAACGACATTTTCGGTCACACCGCCGGCGACGAACTGCTGCGCGCCGCCGGCGCCCGCCTGGTCGCCAGCGTTCACGAGGGCGACACCGTGGCCCGGCTCGGCAGCGACGAATTCGCGATCATCCTGCCCGGCGTCAAGTCGGGCCGGGCGGCCGAGAAGGTCGCTCAGCGGGTGCTTGAGGCGTTCAGCCAGCCGTTCCGGATCAATGATCAGGAGGTGTTCGTCACCGCCAGCGTCGGCATTTCGCTGGCCCCCGCCGATGGCGACAACCGGCAGGTGCTGCTGCGCAACGCCGATCTGGCCGTCGGTCAGGCCAAGGAGCGCGGGCGCAATCAGTTCCGCTTCTTCACCAGCAGCATCAACCAGAAGGTTCAGGAGCGGCTCCAGATCGAAACCGCGCTTCGCGGCGCTCTCGGCCGCGGCGAGATGCGGCTCCATTACCAGCCGATCATTGATCTCGGCACCGGCAAGGCGCGGGCGATCGAGGCCCTGCTGCGCTGGCAGCGCGCCGATGGCGAGTTGCTGCCGCCCGGCCAGTTCATCCCGATCGCCGAGGACACCGGGCTGATCGTCCCGATCGGCGAATGGGTGCTGGCCTCGGCTTGCGCCGACCTCTGCCGCCTCGACGCCGCGGGCGGGCCGCCGCTGCGGGTGGCGGTCAACGTCTCGCCGCGGCAGATCCGCTCGGGTGATTTCGGCGCCACCGTCGCCCGCGTGCTCGGCGACACCGGCCTCGACTCCACCCGCCTCGAACTGGAGCTGACCGAAAGCGTGCTGATGGACGACAGTTGCGAGAGCGTCCGCACCCTCGACGCCCTCAACGCACTCGGGGTGCGGCTGTCGATCGACGATTTCGGCACCGGCTATTCCTCTCTCAGCTATCTTCAGCGCTATCCCTTCGACACTCTCAAGATCGACCGCTCGTTCATTTGCGAGGTCGAGAGCAACGACCATTCCACCCGGCTGGTCGAGACCATCATCGCCATGGCCCACGGCCTGGACCTGGAGGTGATCGCCGAAGGTGTGGAGACCCAGGCCCAGCTCGAGATCATTCGTGACCGGGACTGTGATCTCGCCCAGGGCTATCACTTCAGCCGGCCGGTGCCGTTTGCCGCCCTGGAGCGCTTTCTTTCGGACTGGAACACCGGATGAGAGGGTGGCCCGGGCCTCATGCGCCTTGTGCTGGCCCGGTGCCGCCGTGTAATAAGGAAGCCGGCCCGCCCCCCTTCCAGCTCCGGTTCGCCATGCCCCGTTCTCCGCGTCCCACCTCGAGGTTTCCGGCTTTCCGCCTCTCTGTGGCCGTGGCCTTGGTGGCGGCGCCCCTGCTGGCCTTCGGGCTTGCCGGCTGTTCCTCCTCTTCGTCCAGGGAGGATGTGCCCTATGTCGAACGGCCGCCCGAGCAGATCTACGCCGAAGCCACCCAGGCGATGGACGAGAAGGAATACAAGAAGGCGGCCAAGCTGTTCGACGAGGTCGAGCGCCAGCACCCCTATTCCCAGTGGGCGACCCGGGCTCAGCTGATGTCGGCGTTCGCCCACTATGAGAGCCTCAAGTTCGACGACGCGATTCTGGCCCTCGACCGCTACATCCAGCTTCATCCCGGTTCCGATCAGGTCGGCTACGCCTATTACCTCAAGGGACTCTGCTATTACGAGCAGATCACCGATGTCGGCCGGGACCAGAAGATCACCAATCAGGCCCTCGAAATTCTGAAGGAAGTGGTGCGCCGGTTCCCCGAAAGCGAATACGCGCGCGACGCCAAGCTCAAGATTGATCTCACCGTCGACCATCTGGCCGGCAAGGAAATGGAGATTGGCCGCTTTTACCTCAGGCAGCAGAATTACATGGCCGCGATCGGCCGCTTTCGTAAGGTTGTCGATGAGTTCCAGACCACCAGCCACACCGCCGAGGCGCTGCACCGGCTGATCGAGGCCTATCTCTCGGTCGGGCTGACCAACGAGGCGCGCCAGACCGCGGCGGTGCTCGGCCACAACTTCCCCGGCAGCCCGTGGTACGAGGACAGCTACGATCTGCTGGTCAACGCCGGAGTCAAGCCGGTCCGGGTCGATGCCGAAGCCGCCGGGGAGGAACCCGACGGTGGCCGTTCGATGTTGGGACGGCTCTGGCATTCGGTGTTCTGAACCCGAACCCCGGGCGGCGCCCGCTCATGCTCGTCTCCCTGGTCATCCGCGATGTCGTGCTGATCGAGCGCCTGACCCTGGCCTTCCGGCCCGGGCTGGGGGTGCTGACCGGCGAGACCGGTGCCGGCAAGTCGATTCTGCTCGATGCGCTCGGGCTGGCGCTCGGCGCGCGCGGCGACAGCGGCCTCGTTCGCCGTGGCGCCGATCAGGCGGCGGTGACCGCCGAATTCCAGCTCGAGGGCAGCCATCCGGTGTTCGCGATTCTGCGCGAGCAGGGGCTGGAGGGCGCCGACAGCCTGACCCTGCGCCGGGTGATCGGCACCGACGGCCGCTCGCGCGCCTTCGTCAACGACCAGCCGATCGGGGTGACGCTGCTGCGCCGGCTGGGCGAGGAGCTGGTTGAAGTTCACGGCCAGTTCGACACTCACGGCCTGCTTGATGCCCGCAGCCATGGCGGCGTGCTCGATGCCTATGGCGGGCTCGAAGCCGAGGCGGCCCGGGTCGGGGCGGCGTGGCGGGCCTGGCGGCAGGTCGAGCAGGCGCGGACCCTGGCCGCCACCGATGCCGGCCGCGCCCGCGCCGAGGAGGACTGGCTGCGCCACGCCGTGGCCGAACTCGATCAACTGGCGCCGCGCCCGGGTGAGGAAGCGGCGCTGGCTGAAACCCGGGCGGTGTTGATGCACCGGGAAAAGCTGATGGAGGCGATCAACGCCGCCTATGCCGATCTTGGCGGCGAGCGCGGCGCCGAGCGGGCGGTGGCCGCGGCGCTGCGTCAGCTCGGCCGCGCCGCCGACAAGGCCGGCGGCCGGCTCGACGGCGTCATCGCCGCCCTCGACCGCGCCGGGGCCGAGCTTTCGGACGGGGTGTCGCTGCTGCGGGCGGTGTCCAGCGACCTCGAGATCGACGGCGGCACCCTTGAGAGCACCGAGGAGCGCCTGTTTGCCCTCCGCGCCTCGGCGCGCAAGCATGGGGTCGAGGTTGACCGCCTGCCGGCACTGCGCGACGAGCTGGCCCGGCGCCTCGCGCTGATCGAGGATCAGGGCGACACCCTGACCCGGCTCGCCCGTGAGGCCGCCCTCGCCCGCGGCGGCTATCTGGCAGCGGCTGAGGCCGTCGGCCGCCGCCGGCGCGAGGCGGCCGGGCGGCTCGATGCCGCGGTGGCCCGGGAATTGCCGCCGCTGAAACTGGAGCGTGCCCGCTTCGTCACCCAGGTCGATGCCCTGGCCGAGGGCGAGTGGAGCGCCAGCGGCACCGAGCGCGTCAGCTTCCAGATCGCCACCAACCCCGGCGCTCCGCCCGGGCCGCTGAACAAGATCGCCTCGGGCGGCGAACTGGCCCGCTTCATGCTGGCGCTCAAGGTGGTGCTGGCCCGCACCGGCAGCGTGCCGACCTTGATCTTCGACGAGGTCGACGCCGGCATTGGCGGCGCCGTCGCAGCGGCGGTCGGCGAGCGGCTGGACCGGCTCGGCCGCGAGGTTCAGGTGCTGGTGGTCACCCACAGTCCCCAGGTCGCGGCGCGCGGTGCCGGGCACTTCCAGGTGAGGAAGCGCAGCGAGGGCGAGACCGTGATCACCGATGTCGTCGAACTCGATGGCGCCGCCCGCCAGGAAGAGATCGCGCGCATGCTCTCGGGCGCCCGCATCACCCCCGAGGCGCGGGCGGCGGCGGCGGCGCTGATCAAGGGGACGCCGGGCTGAGGCCGCCCCTGTACGTCTCCCAGCCGGACGCGCGGAGCGTACAGGCCGGGCAGCAGCCGCAGCCATAGCCCCACTCGTGCAGCACCGAGCGGTCGCCCTGGTAGCAGGTGTGGCTTTCGACCCGGATCAGTTCGACCAGTCGCTCGCCGCCGAGGGCGGCGGCAAGCCGCCAGGAGGCGGCCTTGTCCAGCCACATCAGCGGCGTCTCGATCACGAAGCGCCGGTCCATGCCGAGGTTGAGCGCCAGTTGCAGCGCCTTGACGGTGTCGTCGCGGCAGTCGGGATAGCCCGAATAGTCGGTCTCGCACATGCCGCCGACCAGCCGCCCAAGGCCGCGCTGATCGGCCAGGATCGCGGCGAAGGTCAGGAAGACCAGATTGCGTCCGGGCACGAAGGTCGTGGGCAATTGCCCCGGCGGAGTCTCGATCGCACCATCGCGGGTCAGCGCCGAGGGGCTGGCCGCGTGGAGGGCGTCGAGGGCGCGGACATGATCCGGCCCCAGCCGGGCCGCCCAGTGGGGCTTCAGCGCCGCAATGCCGGCGCGCAGCCGCTGCCGGCAGGTCATCTCGACCGCGTGGCGCTGGCCATACTCGAAGCCAACGGTCTCGACATGGCCGAAGCGCTCCAGTGCCCAGGCGAGACAGGTCGCCGAATCCTGGCCGCCGGAAAACAGCACGAGGGCGCGATTGCGGGGTTCGGTCATGGCTGCCGCCTTCCGGCCATTGGTCCTGAGGGGCCGAGAATAGCAGGATTCCCCGCCGTCGCTAGGCGCGCAACGCCTCCATCAAGGTGCCGAGTTCGCGGATCAGCGAGTCGGTGGGTTTCGAGAGGTCATTGGCCGACCAGATCACCTTGATCGCCGAGGCGTAGGAGGAGGCCGAGGCCCGCGCCACGGTGCTGAAGCGGGTGTTGAAGACCTGGGCATCGCCGGCAATGCCCTTGACCTGGGTCAGAATATCGCTGGTGGCGGCGTTCTGCCCGGTCACCGAGCCGGCGACGTCGTTGGCGATCTCGCTCATCGAGCCGATGATCCGGGAGATTTCGGCGATCGCCGCCGCGGCATCCTTGGTCGCCTGCTGGATTGCCGCCACCTGCCCGGAAATCTCCTCTGTGGCCTTCGCGGTCTGACCGGCCAGACTCTTGACCTCGCTCGCGACCACGGCGAAGCCCTTGCCGGCGTCGCCGGCCCGCGCGGCCTCGATGGTGGCATTGAGCGCCAGGAGGTTGGTCTGGGAGGCGATGTCGGTGATCAGACCGACCACCTGACCGATGCGGTCGGCCGATTCCGACAGGCTGAGCACCTGCCGGTTGGTGTTTTCCGCCCGGGTCACCGCCTGACGCGAGATGGTGCTCGACTCGTCGACCCGGCGACAGACGGTGGCGAAGGAGTCGCTGAGGGTTTCGGTGGCCCGGGTCAGCGACTGGATGCTGGCGATGGTCCGTTCCGAGACCGACACGGCGTCCATCGACTGTTGGGACGAGGATCCGACCTTGTTGCCGACCTTGCCCGCGGTGTCGACGATGTGGCGCGAGCTGCCGCGCACCAGCTCGATCAAAGAGTGGACCTTGTTTTCGAAGCTCTCGGCCAAGTCGTGGCGGGCCCGCCGCTGGTCGGCCTCGGCCCGGGCCTTGATCTCCTCCTGTTCGCCGGCGAGGCGGCGGATGTCGTTGGCGTTGCGTTTGAAGACCGCCATCGCCTCGCTCATCTCGCCGATTTCGTCAGACCGGCCCCCGGCGGGAATCGTGACCTCGAGATCGCCGTCGGCCAGGCGGGCCATGGCCTGGGTCATCTCGTGCACCGGGCGGGTGATGCTGCGTGACACCAGCAGCGAAACCAGGATCACCACCAGGATGATCGCCGACACCAGTTCCAGCAGCAGCAGCGACTGGGCGCGGAAGATGGCATCGACATCGTCGAGATAGATGCCCGAACCGACGATCCAGCCCCACTCGGCGAAACCCTTGACGTAGGAAATCTTGGCCACCGGTTGCTCGAAGCCGGGCTTGGGCCAGAGATAGGGCACGAAGCCGCCGCCGTCCGCCCTGACCACCCGGATCATCTCCAAGAACAGCTCCTTGCCGGCCGGATCCTTGAAGCCGGCGAGGTCCTTGCCGATCAGCTCCTTCTTGGGATGAAGGATCATCACCGGCCGCATGTCGTTGATCCAGAAATAATCTCCGGCGCCATAGCGCAGCGGTGCCAGGGCGGCGAGCGCCCGCTTCTGGGCCTCCTCAGTGCTGAGGCTGCCGGCCTTGGCCTGGGCGGCAAAAGTCGCGATCAGGCCGTGGGCAACTTCAACCAAATGTTGGGACTTGGTTTGCCGGTCCTGGAGCAGATTATCATGAAGGTGATGAAGACTGATCGCGGCAACGATTGCCACACCGAACACGGCGGCGGCAACGATCAGCAGAATCCGGGTGCCGATTCTCAAGCGAAACGCAGGCATGACGGTGTTTTCTCCTCCCTGTGGGCTCCGGCTGCTTGGCTGTATTTCTTGATCGGCGCGCCTGTTCACAACCTTGTCGTTAGTATGCCCCGGTGGGTTTGCCCCGGCAAAGGCGGATTTCTGAGGCAAAATAGGGCATGTTGTCGCGGACGGGGCGGCTTTCGCGGCGCGGGGCCGGGCGTCGGGCCGGCGCCGGGGTTTTGGGGAGGCTGTGAAGGCCAACTCTTTGGCACTGCAGCAAAGGAAACAGGATTTGCAATTGGGGCGGGTTTTGTCGCACACTTCCGCCCTGCGGCTCAAAGGTCCGCGGCCCGTTAACATAATTGCTCTAGGGAGCTCAAGAAGGGTATAACATGACCAGTCTTTACGAACAGATGTTCTCGCAGTCCGTCTCCGACCCCGATACCTTTTGGGGCGAGGCCGCGAAAGCCATCGATTGGGTCAAGGCTCCGACTCAGGTTCTCGATCGCAGCAATCCGCCGTTTTACCGGTGGTTCCGCGGGGGTGTGCTCAACACCTGCTACAACGCTGTCGACCGCCATGTCGAGCGCGGCCGGGCCGATCAGGCGGCCATCATCTATGACAGCCCGGTGACCCAGACCTGCCGGACCATCACCTATCGCGAGCTTCAGGGCCTGGTGGCACAGTTCGGCGGCCTTCTGCGCCAGCTCGGCGTCGGCAAGGGTGATCGCGTCATCATCTACATGCCGATGATTCCGGAAGCCGTGGTGGCCATGCTGGCCTGTTCACGCATCGGCGCGGTCCATTCGGTGGTGTTCGGCGGTTTCGCCCCCAGCGAGTTGTCGACCCGTATCAACGATGCCAAGCCCAAGGTCATCGTCTCGGCCTCGTGCGGTATCGAAGGCAAGAAGGTGCTGCCCTACAAGCCGATGCTCGATTCGGCGATCGAGCTTTCGGTCCACAAGCCGGCCCATACCGTGATCTATCAGCGGCCCCAGGAAAAGGCGAGCATGATCCCCGGTCGCGACATCGACTGGGTGGAGGGCGCCGCCGCGGCGACGCCGGCCGAATGCGTGCCGGTGGAAGCGACCGATCCGCTCTACATCCTCTACACCTCGGGCACCACGGGTCAGCCCAAGGGCATCGTCCGCGACAATGGCGGTCATGCCGTGGCCCTGACCTGGACCATGAAGTACATGTACAACATGCAGCCCGGCGAAGTGTACTGGGCGGCGTCCGACGTGGGCTGGGTGGTTGGCCACTCCTACATCTGCTATGGGCCGCTGCTCTACGGCTGCACCAGCGTGATGTATGAAGGCAAGCCGGTGGGCACGCCGGATCCGGGCGCCTTCTGGCGCATGATCAGCCAGCACAAGATCGCGACCCTCTTCACCGCGCCGACTGCCTTCCGCGCCATCAAGCGCGAGGATCCGGACGGCGAATACCTCAAGAAGTACGATCTCGGCTGCTTCCGGGCCCTCTTCCTGGCCGGCGAGCGTTCGGACCCCGACACTCTGATGTGGGCCGAAAGCAAGCTCAACGTGCCGGTGATCGATCACTGGTGGCAGACCGAGACCGGCTGGGCGATTTCGGGCAACCCGCTCGGCATCACCAAGTTCAAGGTCAAGTACGGTTCGGCGACCAAGCCGCTGCCGGGCTGGGACGTGCGCATCCTCAACGCCGAGCAGCAGGAAGTGCCGCATGGCGACATCGGCGCGATTGTGGTCAAGCTGCCGATGCCTCCGGGCTCGCTGCCGACCCTCTGGAACGCCGACGACCGGTTCCTCAAAGCCTACATGGCTGATTATCCGGGCTATTACCAGACCGGTGACGCCGGCTTCATTGATGACGACGGCTATATCAGCATCATGGCCCGCACCGACGACATCATCAACGTCGCCGGCCATCGTCTCTCCACCGGCGGTATGGAAGAAGTGCTCTCGGCGCACCAGTGCGTCGCCGAATGCGCGGTGATCGGCGTCGCCGACCAGCTCAAGGGCCAGGTGCCGCTCGGCTTCCTGGTGCTGAAGGCCGGGGTCAAGAAGTCCCACGAAGAGATCGTCAAGGAAGTGGTGGCGCTGGTGCGCGAAAAGATCGGCCCGGTCGCCGACTTCAAGCGCGCCGTCGTCGTCGAACGTCTGCCCAAGACCCGCTCGGGCAAGATCCTGCGCGGCACCATGCAGAAGATCGCCGACAGCGTCGAGTACAAGTGCCCGGCGACCATCGATGATCCGGGGATTCTGCCGGAAATCGCCGATGCTCTGAAGAGCCTGGGTTACGCCAAGTCGGCGTAACCGTCACGGTACCCATCGTGATGACGACCGGGGAGCCTTCGGGCTCCCCGTTTTTTTTGCCGGTTGCGCCGGAGCGCGGAAAGCCCTACCAAGGGGCCGCCAGATGGCTGGATGGCCGCCTTTCGCGTCTCGCGGCGCGGGGGGAGGAAAGTCCGGGCTCCACGGAAACACGGTGCCGGTTAACGGCCGGCGGGGGTGACCCCAGGGACAGTGCCACAGAAAGGAAACCGCCCGTCGGCTCCGGTTCGTCCGGCCGCGGGTAAGGGTGAAAGGGTGCGGTAAGAGCGCACCGCGTCTCCGGTAACGGAGATGGCATGGTAAACCCCACCGGGAGCAAGATCGAATAGGGGTGGCACGGGTTCGGTTTCGGCCGGACCCAGCGGGTTTCCGCGTCGTCGCCCGGGTAGGTCGCGCGAGGCGTCCGGCAACGGCCGTCCCAGATGAATGGCCATCCACCGTCCCCCGGGGCGGGGACAGAACCCGGCTTACAGGCCATCTGGCAACTTCTTGCCGCTTTGTCATGGGATTTCATGGGTGTTGGGTATTCTCCCACGCCATCCCATGATCATGAGAGAAAATAGTTATTAAGATGCGGTTAATCCGCAGTGAACCGAGTCGCGAATCAGGACCAGCCGGCCGTTGTGCGGCGCCGCATCCAGCTCTCGGAACATAGACTGAACCCCCGCCAATATCGAGTCGCGACTCGGCCTGCCCCATAGATCTTGTAGTGGCCAATGCTACAAATAGATGCCTCTCCCCGAGGGGTAGGGTCGGTATGTGACAGTGCCGGGCAATCCTTTGCTGATTTCGCAAAAAGCGGCACGGGCGGTTGACTGCCCATAAAATCCCATGATAGTCCATAAACACCCAAGAGATATGGGGGTGCTTCCCATCCCAACCCGATTGCCGGGATGGGGACGCGAGTTCAGCCTCAGCGAGGGCGCGCAGTCTCACCGGCCCCAGCCCCAAGGACAATGTCACCGATGGCTGTCTTCCTGTCGACATACGTCAACAAGGTTGACAAGAAGGGGCGGGTCTCGGTCCCGGCCGACTTTCGCAAGGTGCTGTCCGGTCAGTCCTATCAGGGTGTGGTGGTTTTCAAGTCGCTCCAGTATCCGGCCCTCGAGGCGTGCAGCGCCGATCACATGGAGCAGCTGAGCGACAGCTTAGAGGCGCTCGACCTCTCCAACGAAGACTACGAGCTGTACGAGACCACGATTTTCGGCGGTTCGGTCCAGGTGCCGTTCGATGGCGAAGGCCGGATCGTGCTGCCCGAGCATCTCGCCCGCTTCGCGAACATTTCCGAGGAAGCGGCGTTTGTCGGCCGGCGCAAGACCTTCCAGATCTGGGAGCCCCGGGCGCTCAGCGTTCACGAGGACGTGATGCGCGACAAGGCCCGCTCCCGCGACGTTTCCCTCAGCAAGATCATCGCCAAGGCCTCCCAGCTGCGCGGGGGGCTGTCATGATGGCTGCCGCCGCGATTGCCCGGGACGGCGGACGGCCGTCCCGGGGCGCCACCGGGACCGGCGGCCATGTTCCGGTGCTGCTGGCCGAAGTGGTGGCGGCGCTGGCCCCGCGTGACGGCGGTGTGTATGTCGACTGCACCTTCGGCGAGGGCGGCTATACCCGGGCGATTCTGGCCGCCGCCGGCTGCCGGGTCTATGCGGTGGACCGCGACCCGCGGGCGGTCGCGCTGGCCGGGGCCCTGGCCGCGGCGGGCGATGGCCGGCTGACCGTGCTCGAAGGCTGTTTCGGCGATCTTGAGGCGCTGCTGGCGGGGCGGGGGGTGCGCGCGGTCGACGGCATCGCGTTCGACCTCGGCGTCTCCTCGGCCCATCTCGACGAGGCCGAGCGCGGCTTTTCCTTCCGTGCCGACGGTCCGCTCGACATGCGCATGGGCGCCAGCGGCGAGACCGCGGCGGATCTGGTCAACCAGTTGCCCGAGGCGGACCTCGCCCGCATCGTCTTCACCTATGGCGACGAGCGCCGCGCCCGCCGGGTGGCCTCGGCGATCGTCGAGGCCCGGGCCGTCGAGCCGATCCTGCGCACCGGCCGCCTCGCCTCGATCGTGCGCCGGGTGGTGCCGATGAGCCGCGACGGTATCGACCCCGCGACCCGGACCTTTCAGGCCCTGCGCATGGCGGTCAACGACGAACCGGGCGAGTTGCTGCGCGGCCTTGCCGCCGCCGAGCGCCTGCTGGCGCCGGAAGGGCGTCTTGGCATTGTCGCATTTCACTCATTCGAGGACCGGATCGTCAAGGACTTTTTGCGCCAGCGCGCCGGAAGTCTGCCCGCGCCCTCCCGTCATCAACCCTTGGCGATCACGGGGGCGGCGCGGCGTGAGCCGAGCTTCCGTCTCCTGGAGCGCCGGCCGCTGGTGGCGTCGGCCGCCGAGGTGGCTGCCAATCCCCGATCCCGGTCCGCCCGGCTGCGTATCGCCGAACGGACCGCTGCTGCCCCGATCCCCGTTGCCTGATTGTAGACCTTAGAGTGTTCCTGGGAGGCCCCTATGCTCCGCAAATCGGATTTTCTCTGGCTCGGCCTTGCCGCATTCGCCGGCGTCTCGCTGTTTCACACCAGCTATCGGGTTCAGAGCCTGAAGGACGAGAAAATCGCCCTGGAACGCCAGATCGTCAACGAGCAGGACGGCATTCAGGTCCTGAAGGCCGAGTGGAGCTTCCTCAATGATCCGGCACGACTGGAACAGCTGGCGGCGAGCTATCTCGCGCTCAAGCCGATCGTCGCCACCCAGATTGCCGGCTTCGAGGTTCTGCCCGCCCGTCCGACCACCCTGCCGGCCAGCCTGACCCCCCCGCCGGCGTCCCCGGCCACCAGCGGCCGCGCCGCCGAGCGGGCGCCCGCGGTCGGCCAGCGTCCCGCCCCGATCGCGACGCTGGCCGCGGCTCAGGCGCCGGTTCAGATGCAGCCGCTGTCCCAGGGCCGGACCCAGCCCCAGCAGCGCCGGCCGGTGCGTTCGGTGCGCTCGGCTTCGGCGGCGGGACCAAGTTTCGCGGTTGCTCATGTCTCGACCCGCTCGGTGGCCACTCTGGCCAGCGGGCGTGAGGACATCGGCTCTCTTCTCACCCGGCTGGGACGCCCGCAATGATCACCGAGCCCGAGTTCGAGCACCCCCGGTTTAAAGGCGATGAGGCCCGGGAGCGGCATTATTCCGCGGAAAGCCGGTTTCACGCCCGCGCGATCAGCGGCGCCACCCGGGCGCTGGACCGGGGCCGCGACCGGCTGGTTGTCACCGGTCTTGTGATCGTGCTCGCTTTTTGCGCGGTTTCGGTGCGGCTGGTCGGCGCGACCTGCTTCACCGGCCACGACGAGGCCCGCCTTGAGCGCACTCCCGACGCCGACGCTCTGCTCAGCCGGGCCGATATTCTCGATCGCGGCGGCCAGCAGCTGGCGACCTCGCTCGCCACCGCCTCGCTCTATGCCGATCCCAAGCTGGTGCTCGACGCCCAGGAGGCGGCGGTCAAGCTGGCCGAGGCGCTGCCCGGACTCGACTACAAGGAAACCCTGGCCAAGCTCAGAAGCAACAAGCGCTTCGTCTGGCTGAAGCGCAATCTGACCCCGCGCCAGCATCAGGCGGTCCATGTTCTCGGCCTGCCCGGCATTCTGTTCGAACGCGAGGAACGGCGGTTTTATCCGCCGGCCAACCTGACCGCCCATGTCGTCGGCTACGCCGGCGTCGACAATGTCGGCCTGGCCGGGCTCGAGCGCTTTTTCGACAAACGGCTGAAGCAGTCGGCGCTGACCCCCCTGCAGACCTCGCTGGATCTCCGGCTTCAGCACATTCTGCGCCGCGAGATCGCGGCCTCGGTGGAAGAGTTCAAGGCGATCGGCGGCAACGGTATCATCATGGACGTGCGCACCGGCGAGGTGCTGGCCATGACCTCCTTGCCCGACTTCGATCCCCATGAGCCGGGCGAGATCGAGGACGAGCAGAAGTTCGACCGCAACACTCTCGGCGTCTACGAGATGGGGTCGACCTTCAAAATCTTTAACTCGGCGATGGCCCTGGACAGCGGCAAGGTCAAGCCCTCCGACAACTTCGACGCCATCAACCCGATCCATATCGGCCGTTTCACCATCAGTGACTATCACGGCAAGCACCGGATGCTGAACGTCACCGAAATCTTCGAGTATTCGTCCAACCTGGGTTCGGTGCACATGGCCCTGACCGCCGGGGTGCCGACCCAGCAGGCCTTCATGAACAAGATCGGCTTCCTCAAGGGGGTGCCGATCGAGTTGCCCGAACTCGGCAAGCCGCTGATCCCGCATCCCTGGCGCGAGATCAACGCCATGACCATCGCCTTCGGCCATGGCATGTCGGTCAGCCCGCTCCATGTCGCGATGGGCGCCTCGGCGGTGATCAACGGCGGCATTCTGCATAAGCCGACCCTGCTCAAGGTTCAGCCCGGCCAGGAGGTCGGCGGCGAGCGGGTCATCTCCGAGCGGACCTCGCAGGAGATGCGCAAGCTGTTCCGGATCGTGGTCACCGAGGGCACCGCCAAGTTCGCCGACGTTCCCGGTTATCTCGTCGGCGGCAAGACCGGCACCGCCGACAAGCAGCGTGGCCGCCACTATGCCCAGAACGCCAACCTGACCTCCTTCATCGGCGTCTTCCCGATCAACGATCCCAAGTATCTGGTGATGGTGATGATCGACGAGCCGAAGCCCTCGGCCTCCAGTCACGGCTTCGCCACCGCCGGCTGGACCAGTGCTCCCGCGGTTGGCCGGGTGATCAGGCAGATCGGCCCGCTGCTGGGCGTTCAGCCGGTCGATGAGAACCGGCCGGAAATCCGTCAGGCCCTCGACGCGGACCTTCCCCAGAAAGGGACCACTCTTGCTGCGTTTTCGCCCGATGACGACCACTGACGGCCACGCTCTCAAGATCACCGGTCTGACGGCGGACTCGCGGGCGGTTGCTCCCGGCTTCCTGTTCGCGGCGCTGCCGGGCAGCCGCAGCGATGGCCGCGCCTTTATCGGCGATGCCGTGGCCCGGGGGGCGATTGCGATCCTGGCGCCGCCCGGAACCACGCTCGACGCCCCCGGCATCCGCCTGATCGAAGACCCGGCGCCGCGCCGGGCTTTCGCTTTGATGGCGGCGGCGTTTTATGGCCGCCAGCCTGGAACCGTGGTCGCGGTCACCGGCACCAACGGCAAGACCTCGACCGTCCAGTTCGTGCGCCAGCTCTGGCAGCGGCTGGGCCGGCGCGCCGCCTGCCTCGGCACGCTGGGTTTGAGTGCGCCGGTCGGGGTCGAATGGTCCGGGCCGGGCATGACCACCCCCGATCCGGTCGCGCTCCATGCCGGCCTCGCCGCGCTGGCCGCTGCCGGGATCGATCATCTGGCCATGGAGGCCTCCAGCCACGGCCTCGACCAGTTCCGGCTCGACGGCGTGCGGGTGAAGGCGGCGGGCTTCACCAACCTGACCCGCGACCATCTCGATTATCACGGCGACATGGCCGCCTATCTTGCCGCCAAGGGGGCGCTCTTCGCCCGGGTGCTCGCCGAGGACGGTCTGGCCGTGCTCAACGCCGACGCGCCGGCATTTCCTGAACTGGCGCTGCTCTGCCAGATCCGCGGCATCCGGGTGCTCGGCTACGGCTATGCCGGCCGTGAGATCAAGGTGCGGGCGGTGACGCCGCTGGGCCATGGCCAGCGGCTCGATCTCGAATTCCTCGGCCGGCCGGTGCGGATCGAGCTGCCGCTGATCGGCCGCTTTCAGGCCTGGAACGCTCTTTTGGCTCTCGGGCTGGTGCTCGCCGCGGACCCGGCCGCCGAGGTCGGGCCGGCGGTCGAGGCGCTGGAATCCCTCGAAGGCGTGCCCGGGCGGCTGCAACTCGTGGCCCGTCATCCGGCCGGCGCGCCGGTGATCGTCGATTATGCCCACACTCCGGACGCTCTCGACACCGTGCTGACCGCGCTCCGTCCCCACGCCGCCGGCAGACTGGTGGTGGTGTTCGGCTGCGGCGGCGACCGCGACCGTGGCAAGCGCCCGGAGATGGGCGGGATCGCGACCCTTCGCGCCGACCGGGTGATCGTCACCGACGACAATCCCCGTAGCGAAGTCCCGGCGGCGATTCGCGCCGAAATCCTCGCCGCCGCGCCGGGCGCCGCCGAAATCGCCGACCGCCGGGCCGCGATCCGCGCCGCGGTGGATGGTCTCGCCGACGGCGACCTGCTGGTGATCGCCGGCAAGGGCCACGAACAGGGCCAGATCGTCGGCAGCGAAACCCGTCCCTTTGATGATGCCACCGAGGCCCGGGCGGCGGTGGCGGAGGTGAGGCCATGACCGGCCCGTGCCCCCCGCTCTGGACCGCCGAAGCGGTGATCGCGGCCACCGGTGGCCGTTGCGACCGTGACTGGCGCGCCTTCGGCGTCTCGATCGATAGCCGCACCGTCGTCCCGGGCGATCTTTTCGTTGCCTTGCGCGGGCCGAATTTCGACGGTCACGGCTTTGTTGCCGCGGCGCTGGCCGCCGGGGCCGCGGCGGCGCTGGTCAGCGAGCGGCCGGCCGGCCTCAGCGCCGGGGCGCCGCTGCTTTTCTGCGACGACACCTTCATCGCCCTGCAGAACCTCGGCCGGGCCGGCCGGGCGCGAACCGCCGCCACCGTGATCGCGGTCACCGGCTCGGTGGGCAAGACCGGGACCAAGGAGGCGCTGCTGCGCTGCCTCGAGGCCCAGGCGCCGACCTATGCCACCGCGGGCAGCCTCAACAATCACTGGGGCGTGCCGCTCAGTCTCGCCCGGCTGCCCGCCGACTGCCACCATGGCGTCCTTGAACTCGGCATGAACCACGCCGGCGAGATCGGGCCGCTGTCGCGGATGGTTCGGCCCGCCGTCGGGCTGATCACCACCATCGCTCCGGCGCATCTCGAGTTCTTCGCCTCGGTCGCGGCGATCGCCGACGCCAAGGCCGAACTCTTTGAGGGCATGGATCAGGGCGGCACCGCGATCCTCAACCGCGACAACGACCAGTTCGGCCGGCTGGAGCGGGCGGCACGGCTGGCCGGGGTTGGGCACATCCTCAGCTTCGGCGCCGCCGACGGCGCCGATGCCCGGCTGATCGCCTGCCGCTGCGAAGCCGATGCCAGCATGGTCGAGGCCGAGATCGGCGGTGTCCGTCTCGCCTACAGCCTGTCGCTGCCCGGCCGGCATCTCGTGATGAACAGCCTCGGCGTCCTGCTGGCCGTGCGGGCGGCCGGCGCGGATCTCGAGGCCGCGGCGCGGACCCTGGCGGTGTTGCCGCCGGTCAAGGGCCGGGGGGTGAGGCGGCGCGTCGCGCTGGAATCCGGGGCCTTCACCCTGATCGACGAAAGCTACAACGCCAGCCCGGCGGCAATGGAAGCCTCATTCGCCGTTGCCGGCGCGGTCGCGACCGGGGCCGGCGGCCGCCGGCTGGCCGTGCTCGGCGACATGCGTGAACTCGGCACGGCGGCCGACGATCTTCACGGCGCTTTGGCCGGGCCGCTGGTCGCCGCCGGCTTTGATCAGGTTTTTTGCTGCGGTCCGCACATGCGTGCGCTGTACGTATCGCTGCCGGAGCGCGTACGGGGCGCGTACGCCGAGCATGCCGGGGCGCTGGCGACAGTGGTCGCGGCGGCGGTGCGGGGCGGCGACGTCGTGCTGGTCAAGGGCTCGGCGGGCAGCCGCATGGGCGGGGTGGTGGCGGCGCTGGCCGCTCTCGATGAGTCTCAGGCGGCGGCGGCGGCCGCGGCGATTTCGTAAGCGGGCGAGGGCTTCAATCCATGCTGTATCATCTGCTCTATCCGCTGGCGAACGACTTCGGTCCGTTCAATCTTTTCCGCTACATCACCTTTCGCACCGGCGGCGCGGTGCTGACGGCGCTGATCATCAGCTTCGTGATCGGGCCGGCGCTGATCCGCTGGCTGAAGCGCAAGCAAGGCGAGGGGCAGCCGATCCGCGCCGACGGCCCCGAGACCCACCTCAAGAAAAAGGGCACCCCGACCATGGGTGGCCTGATGATCCTGATCGCGGTGATCGTCAGCACCCTGTTATGGGTCGATCTTTCCAACGCCTACACCTGGATCGTGCTGCTGGTCACGGTCGGCTTCGGCATGGTCGGTTTCGGCGACGACTATCTCAAGCTGACCAAGCGCAACCCCAAGGGCCTGCCCGGCAAGCTGAAACTGGTGGCGCAGATCGGGGTCTCGCTGGTCGCCTCGGTGCTGATCGTGGTCGTGACGCCCGAGCCGCTGGCCACCGGCCTCTCGATCCCGTTCTTCAAGGAGGTGCTGATCCAGTTCGGCTGGCTGTTCGTCGCCTTCTCGATCTTCGTCATGGTCGGCGCCTCCAACGCGGTCAACCTCACCGACGGCCTCGACGGCCTCGCCATCGTGCCGGTGATGATCGCGGCCGGCTGCTTCGCCCTGATCGCCTACCTCGTCGGCAACAGCATCTTCGCCAACTATCTGCAACTCCATTACGTGCCCAGGGCCGGCGAACTGACGGTCTTCTGTGGCGCCCTGGTCGGGGCCAGCCTCGGTTTTCTCTGGTTCAACGCGCCGCCGGCGATGGTCTTCATGGGCGACACCGGCTCGCTTTCGGTGGGCGGAGCGCTCGGCGCCGTCAGCATCGTCACCAAGCACGAGATGGTGCTGGCCATCATCGGCGGCCTCTTCGTCCTGGAAACGGTGTCGGTGATCGTCCAGGTCGCCTCGTTCAAGCTCACCGGCAAGCGGGTGTTCCGCATGGCGCCGCTGCATCATCATTTCGAGAAGAAGGGCTGGGCCGAACCGACCGTGGTGATCCGTTTCTGGATCATCGCCACCATTCTGGCCCTGATCGGACTTTCCACCCTGAAGCTAAGGTGACCCCGGCATGATCGACCTCTTCTTTTTCAAGGGGTATCCGGTGGCGGTGATGGGGCTGGCGCGTTCCGGCCTCACCGCGGCGCTGGCACTGAAGCAGAGCGGCGCCCGGGTGCTGGCCTGGGACGACAGCCCGCCGCGCCGGACCGAGGCCGCGGCGGCCGGGGTGCCGCTGATCAACCTCCATGAGGCCGATTTTGCCGGCGTTGCCGCGCTGGTGCTCGCGCCGGGGATTCCCCACACCTTTCCCGAGCCCAATCCGGTGGCGGTGCGGGCGCGTGAGGCCGGGGTCGAGATCATCGGCGACATCGAACTGCTGGCCCGCTCCGAGCACGACGCCACCTGGATCGGCATCACCGGCACCAACGGCAAGTCGACCACCACCTCGCTGATCGGCCACATCCTGAAGCTCTCGGGGCGGCCGGTGGCGGTGGGCGGCAACCTCGGCCTGCCGGTGCTGAGCCTGCCTGCGATGGGTTCGTCCGGCACCTATGTCCTTGAGTTGTCGTCCTATCAGCTGGAACAGACCTTCGCGGCGCCGTTCGCGGTGGCGGTGATGCTCAACATCACCCCCGATCACCTCGACCGCCACGGCGGCATGGACGGCTACATCCGGGCCAAAACCCTGATGTTCGAGCAAAAGCCGGTGGTGGCGCCGACGGTGCCGATGACCGCGATCATCGGCGTCGACGACGAGCCGAGCCGGGAAATCTTTCAGGCGCTCGAGCGGCGCGACGATCTGACCGTGATCCCGGTCGCGGTCGAACACCGGGTCGCGGGCGGGGTCTACACCAAGCACGGCGTGCTGATCGACGACACCGAGAGCCGGGCGGTGGAAATCCTCGATCTCAGGCCGCTGCCGGCGCTGCCCGGCCGTCACAACTGGCAGAATGCCGCCGCGGCCTATGCCGCCGCGCGGGCGGTGGGCGCGCATCCCGATCTGATCGCGCGCTCGATCGCCAGCTTTCCCGGCCTCGCCCACCGGCAGCAGCGGGTGGGGCAACTCGAGAGCGTAATTTTCGTCAATGACAGCAAAGCGACCAACGCAGAAGCGGCAGGCAAAGCCCTGGCATGCTACCACGATATCTATTGGATCCTCGGTGGCAAGCCAAAAGAGGGCGGTCTGGACGGTTTGGAGCCCTTGCTGGGTCGAATTCGTCACGCTTTTTTGATCGGAGCTGCTTCCGAGTCGTTTGCCGCTTGGCTTGAGGGTCAAGTTCAGTATACAAGATGTGGTACGCTCGATGTTGCGGTACGCAAGGCCTCAGAGATGGCTCTTGCGGAACGCCGGTCGGGGGCCTGCGTTCTGCTCTCGCCGGCCTGCGCGTCGTTCGATCAGTTCACGGATTTCGAGGCGCGCGGCGCCGCTTTTGCCGCCCATGTCGCGGACTTCGTTGAGAACTATTCGGGTAGAGGGGGGGCTCGGCCATGATGGCCTTCGACCGCACCGACCAGTCGATCCTGGGCAGATGGTGGTGGACCGTCGACCGCTGGATGCTGGCGGCGCTGGCGGTGCTGGTCGGCTACGGCACGATCCTGATCATGGCCGCCAGTCCGGCCGTGGCCGCCCGCATCGGCCTCGACTCGTATCATTTCGTCGAGCATCACGTGGTGATGCTGATTCCGGCGCTGCTGCTGATGGTCGCGGTGTCGCTGATGTCGCCCCGGGGCGTGCGGCGGGCGGCGCTGATCGTGTTCGGCATCGCTCTCTTGCTGACCGCGGCGACGATGGTCGTCGGCGTCGAGATCAAGGGCGCGCGGCGCTGGATTCATCTGCCCGGGCTGTCGATCCAGCCTTCGGAATTTCTCAAGCCGGCGTTCGCCGTGGTCGCGGCCTGGCTGTTTTCGCTACAGCGCACCAGCCCCGGCTTTCCCGGCAACGTCGTTTCCATCGGTGCCTATCTTCTGGTCGCCGGGTTGCTGCTGAAGCAGCCCGACCTCGGCATGGCCTTTGTGGTCTCGGTGGTCTGGTTCTGCCAGTTCTTCCTCGCCGGGCTCAACATCGCCTATGTCGTGATTCTCGGTGCGCTCGGCTGCATCGGGCTGGTCGGGGCCTATCAGCTGCTGCCCCACGTGCACAGCCGCATCGACCGGTTTCTCGATCCCGCCGCGGGAGACCAGTATCAGGTCACGCGCTCTCTCGAAGCCTTCAGCAACGGCGGCCTGCTCGGTACCGGGCCGGGGCAGGGCACGGTCAAGATGCAGTTGCCCGATGCCCATGCCGACTTCATCTTCGCGGTCGCGGGCGAGGAACTGGGGCTGATCTGGACCCTGATGCTGGTCGCGCTGTTCGGCTTTATCGTGCTGCGCGGCTTCTCGCGCCTGCTCAAGGACTCCAATCTCTTCGTGCTGCTGGCCGCGGCCGGGCTGCTGGTGCAGTTCGGCATGCAGGCCTTCATCAACATGGCCTCGTCGCTGCATATGATGCCGACCAAGGGCATGACCCTGCCGTTCGTCAGCTATGGCGGCTCGTCGCTGATCGCCCTCGGCTTCGGCATGGGCATGGTGCTGGCGCTGACCCGCCGTCATTTCGGGCTGGAGGACCGGCCATGACCCCACCGGTCCTGCTCACCGCCGGCGGCACCGGCGGCCACCTCTTTCCCGCCGAGGCGCTGGCGCGTGAACTTCTCGCCCGCGGCCAGCCGGTGGAACTGATCACCGACCGCCGGGGCAAGGCCTTCGGCGACAGCCTGCCCGCGGTGCCGGTGCACCGGGTCCATGCCGCGACGCTGTTTCCCGGCCTGCTCGGCACGCTGCGCACCCTCGGCCTGATTGCGCTCGGCACGCTCGAGGCGCGGCGGCTGATCCGGGCGCTGAAGCCGGCGGTGGTGGTCGGGTTCGGCGGCTATCCCTCGCTGCCGGCGGTGATCGCGGCCCGGTTGGCCGGGGTGCCGGTGGTGCTGCACGAACAGAACGCCGTGCTTGGCCGGGCCAACCGGCTGATGGCCGGGGGGGTGCGCAAGCTGGCGGTGTCGTTTCCGGTGGTCAGCGGCCTGCCCGAGGCCTGCCGGGATCTGGTGGTTCAGACCGGCAATCCGGTTCGTCCCGGGGTTGCCGCGGTGCGCGACGCCTATTATGTCCCGCCCGCCGGCGCCGGTCCGGTGCGGCTGCTGGTGATCGGCGGCAGTCAGGGCGCCCGGGTGTTCAGCGAGGTGATTCCGGCGGCGCTGGCCCGGGTACCGGCGGTGCTGCGGGCCCGGCTGGTGGTCGCCCAGCAATGCCGGCCCGAGGATATCGACGGCGCCCGCGCCGCCTATGAGGGGCTGGGCGTCGGCGGCGTCGAGCTGTCGGCGTTCTTCACCGACGTGCCGGCCCGTCTTGCCGCCGCCCATCTCGTGATTTGCCGCGCCGGGGCCTCGACGATGGCCGAACTGACCGCGGTCGGGCGGCCGGCGATCCTGGTCCCCTACCCCTACGCCACCGACGATCATCAGACCGCCAACGCCCGCTCGCTGGCCCTGGCCGGCGGCGCCTGGCTGATGGCCCAGCCGGAATTCACCGCCGACACCCTGGCGGCCCGGCTGGAGACCCTGCTGGCCCAACCGGCCGATCTGGCGCTGGCGGCGGCGGTGTCGCGGGGCTGGTGCGTGGTCGATGCCGCGGCGCGGCTGGCCGAAACCGTGATCGAGGTCGCGCATGCCGGCTGCGGCCGCTGCTGCGGCGCCGATCGTCCCCTGAAGGCTCTGGAGGCTGCGGAATGAGGGCGTTGCCGCTCAATATCGGGTTGATTCACTTCGTCGGCATCGGCGGCATCGGCATGAGCGGCATTGCCGAAGTGCTGAAAAATCTCGGTTATCAGGTCCAGGGCTCGGACCTGAGCGAGAATGCCAACGTCAAGCGGCTGCGCGCCCAGGGCGTCGAGGTTTTCATCGGCCACCGGGCCGAAAACATAGGCTCGGCCAGAGTGATCGTCATATCATCGGCGGTCAAGCGTGACAACCCGGAAGTGGTGGCGGCCCGCGTCGCCCAGCTGCCGGTGGTCCGCCGGGCCGAAATGCTGGCCGAGCTGATGCGGCTGAAATGGTCGGTCGCGATCGGTGGTACCCACGGCAAAACCACCACCACATCCCTGGTGGCGGCGATTCTGGAGGCGGCGGGCAAGGATCCGACCGTGATCAACGGCGGCATCATCAACGCCTACGGTACCAACTCGCGGCTGGGCGGCGGCGACTGGATGGTGGTCGAAGCCGACGAATCGGACGGCACTTTCGTCAAGCTGCCGGCGACGATTGCGGTGGTCACCAACATCGATCCCGAGCATCTCGACCATTACGGTACCTTCGAAAAGGTTAAGGACGGTTTCGAGAGCTTCATCCAGAACGTGCCCTTCTACGGTTTCGCGGTGCTGTGCCTCGACCATCCCGAGGTTCAGGCGATGATTCCCCGGGTCTCCGACCGCCGGATCGTCACCTACGGCTTCAGCCCCCAGGCCCATGTCCAGGCCCGCAACGTCGAACTCAGCCCCGACGGCGCCCGCTTCGACGTCGTGCTCACCGACCGCCAGGGCGGCACCTCCTTCACCATGGACGGTGTGACCCTGCCGATGTTCGGCAAGCACAACGTCCAGAACGCGCTGGCCGCGATCGCGGTCGCCTACGAGATGGAGCTGTCGCCGGCGGTGATGCGCCGGGCGCTGGCGGGCTTCTCGGGGGTCAAGCGCCGGTTCACCCGCACCGGGGTGGCCAGTGGCGTCACCGTGATCGACGATTATGGCCATCATCCGGTCGAGATTGCCGCCGTGCTGAAGGCGGCCCGCACCGCGACCCGGGGTCGGGTGGTGGCCGTGGTGCAGCCGCACCGCTATTCAAGGCTGCAGAGTCTGTTTGGCGAATTTTGTACCTGCTTCAACGATGCCGACGCCGTGATCGTCGCCGACGTCTATCCGGCTGGCGAGGCGCCGATCGAGGGCATCGACCGCGACCATCTGATCGAGGGGCTGCGCCTGCGCGGCCACCGCAACGTCGTGCCGCTGGCGGGCGCCGATGTCCTGGCCGCCACCGTGGCCGGCATCGCCCAGCCCGGTGATCTCGTGGTCTGCCTCGGCGCCGGGACGATCAGCGGCTGGGCCAACGCGCTGCCCGCGGACCTGGAGCGGGCCTATGCCGAGATCGCGGCTGAGAGCGCGGGCGAGGCGACGCCATGAGCGCGGAGGCGGCGATGGCCGAGGGGGCACGGGGTGAGGGTCATCTGATCGACCGGCTGCCGGCGGTGCGCGGCCGCCTCAGCGCCGGCGCGCCGCTGGCCGGGATCACCTGGTTCCGGGTCGGCGGTCCGGCCGAGGTGATGTTCCGCCCCGCCGACGTCTATGATCTGGCAGATTTTCTCGCCGGTTGCCCGGCCGATGTGCCGGTGACCGTGGTCGGTGTCGCCTCCAATCTACTGATCCGCGACGGCGGCGTTCCCGGCGTGGTCATCCGCCTCGGCGGGCCGTTCGCGGCGCTGCGCATCGACGCCACCAGCGTTTGCGCCGGGGCCGGGGTACTGGATCTCAACATCGCGCTGGCGGCGCGGCTGGCCGGGGTCGCCGGGCTCGAGTTTCTCTCGGGCATTCCGGGCACCATCGGCGGCGCGCTCCGCATGAATGCCGGCGCCTTCGGCCGTGAGCTGTCGGATGTTCTGGTGTCGGCCGAGGCAATCGACCGCAGCGGCCGCCGCTTCACGGTGCCGGCGGCCGAACTCGGCCTCGGTTATCGCTGCTGCGGCGCGCCGTCCGATTGGATTTTCGTCGCCGCCACCCTCCGGGGCGAGCCGGGCGAGCCGGCCGAGATCACCGCCCGCATCGACGATATCGCCAAGAAGCGCGCCGAGACCCAGCCGGTGCGGGCGCGCACCGGCGGTTCGACCTTCGCCAATCCCCCCGGCCATAAGGCGTGGGAACTGATCGACCGTGCCGGTTGCCGCGGCCTC
Organism: Rhodospirillaceae bacterium; assembly: GCA_037132135.1. Taxonomy (GTDB): domain Bacteria; phylum Pseudomonadota; class Alphaproteobacteria; order Azospirillales; family Azospirillaceae; genus BOG-933. The sequence goes on along the minus strand of JBAXPR010000007.1, from coordinate 39,317 downwards.
ACCATCGGCGGCGCCCAGGTTTCGGAGAAGCACTGCAACTTCCTGCTCAACCTCGGCGATGCCAGCGCCGCCGATCTGGAGGCGCTGGGAGAAGAGGTGCGGCGGAGGGTGTTCGCAAGCTCGGGCGTCACGCTCGAATGGGAAATCAGACGGATCGGCGTTGCGGCCGGGGAGCGGAGCCAATGAGCCGGCATGTGGCGGTGTTGATGGGCGGCTGGTCGGCCGAGCGCGAGGTCTCGCTGAAGAGCGGCGCCGGGGTCGCGGCGGCGCTGGAAGAGGCCGGCTACCGGGTGACCCCGGTCGACGTTCCCCGCGACCTCGAGGCCTTTCTCAGGCTGCTGACGCCCCGGCCCGACGTGGTCTTCAATGCCCTGCACGGGCGCGGCGGCGAGGACGGCATTGTTCAGGGCGTGCTGGAGTTTCTCGGCATCCCCTATACCCACTCCGGGGTAATGGCCTCGGCGGTGGCCATGGACAAGGATATGACCAAGCGGCTGCTGAGCACCGCCGGGGTGCGCTCGCCCCGGGGCATCGTGATCGAGCGCGCCGGTTTTGCCGGCGGCCATCCGATGGCGCCGCCCTACGTCATGAAGCCGGTGGACGAAGGTTCGACGGTGGGGCTGACCTTCGTGCGCGCCGGCGACCCGCCTCCGGGCGCCGAGATCTGGGCCGCCGGCTCGCGGTTGCTGGTCGAGGAGTACATTCCCGGCCGAGAACTGACCGCCGGCGTGATGGGAGACCGGGCGCTGGCAGTGACCGAGATCACTTTCAGCGGCGAAATCTTCGACTTTACTGCCAAATACGTTGCCGGGCACGCCACCCATGTCGTTCCGGCCGCCCTGCCGTCCGAAGTCACCGCCGAGGTGCTGCGTCTCGCGCTGGTGGTGCATCAGACCTTGGGCTGTCGCGGCGCCAGCCGCTCGGATTTCCGCTATGACCCGGCCCGGCCGGGCACCGAGGGTCTCTATTTCCTCGAGGTCAACAATCAGCCGGGGATGACGCCTTTGTCGCTGGTGCCCGAACAGGCGGCCTACGTCGGCATCTCTTATCGCGACTTCGTCTCGTGGCTGGTGGAGAACGCGACATGCCAAAACTGAGTCAGATCGTCACCCAGAAGCGCGACGCCGCCGCCCGGCGTCAGTTCCATCGTGCCGCCGAGCGGGCGACCCGGCGCCGCGCGCTGCCGCGCTGGATCCTGCCGGTGCTGCGCGTCGTTGCCGTGCTGGCGGTGATCGGCGGCATCGGCGGTGGCGGCGCCCTGCTCTGGCGCTCGGGACTGGCCCAGGGCTTTGCCGAGGGCTTTGGCGGCACCGTGATCCGGGCCACCGCGCTGGCCGGTTTCCGTGTCGACGAGGTGCTGGTGGCCGGGCGCAGCGGCGCCGAAAAGCAGGACCTGCTCAACGCGATCAAGCTCCAGCGCGGCGACCCGATCCTTGGCTTCAGCCTCAGCCGCGCCCAGGCCGAGTTGCAGCGCCTGCCCTGGATCGCCGCCGCCACCGTCGAGCGGCGCTTGCCAAATCTGGTTTATATCCGCATCGTCGAGCGGGAGCCGATGGCGCTCTGGCAATTTGACCGCAAGGTGGTGGTGATCGACAAGGTTGGAAACATTCTCGCCGACCAGGGCTTCGAGCATTTCTCCAAGCTGCCGATCATCGTCGGCAAGGGCGCGCCCGAGCATGCGCCGGAGCTGCTGCTCAATCTGGCCAATGAGCCGATCCTGTCGCCGCATCTCGCCGCCGCGATCTGGGTTGGCAGCCGGCGCTGGGATTTGCGGCTCGACAATGGCATCAATGTCCGGCTGCCGGAATATGACTACGCTGGCGCCCTGCGCCGGTTGAGCGACCTTGTCTCGCGGGAGTCGCTGTTCGACCGCGATATCGTGGCGATCGATCTCCGGTTGCCTGACCGGCTGATCGTGCAGACCGCCGAGAGTGGATTGCCCCACAAAAAAGTTTCGGGGGAAAAGATATGAGCGGCCGTCAAATGCTTGCGGAGCCGAAACGGCTCTTCAAAACTATCCAAATCTTGATGGTTCTTGACGGGAACGCATACACCATGTTGTTATCGCGCCGCACCCCAAATAAGCGCGCGTCGACCGGTCCTGAGCAGCGGGTTTGAGTCATGACTTATATTCCTGGAAAGAAGCCGAAAAAGGCGCTGCACGGCGGGGTGATCGCCGCACTCGACATCGGCTCGAGCAAGATCTGCTGCCTGATTGCCCGCGCCGATGATCCGGCCGCGATCAAAGTCATCGGGTGCGGCCACACCAGTTCCCAGGGCGTCCGCGCCGGCACCATCGTCAATATGGAAGACGCCGAGGCGGCGATCGCCAATGCCGTTCATAGTGCCGAGCAGATGGCAGGCGTGACCGCCCATGATATCTTCGTCAATGTTTCCGGTGGACACCCGACCTCCCGCATGCTCGGGGTCGAAGTCGCGATCCTCGATCAGGAAGTCACCGAGGTCGATCTGCGCCGGGCGCTGGCCCAGGGCCGCGCCCAGCATCGGATTCCGGAAAACGAGGTGATTCACGCGATTCCGGTCAGCTATTCCCTCGACGGAAACCGCGGCATCCGCGACCCGCGCGGCATGTTCGGCGACCGGCTCGGGGTCCAGCTGCACATGGTGACCGCCAGTTCCGGACCGCTGCGTAATCTTTCGACCTGCATCGCCCGCTGCCACCTCGACATCGTGGGTTCGGCGGTCAGTCCCTATGCGTCAGGACTGGCCAGTCTGGTCGAGGATGAGCTGGATCTGGGCTGCACCTGCATCGATCTCGGGGGCGGCACCACCTCGCTTGCGGTGTTCTCCGAAGGCAATCTTGTGTTCACCGACTGCGTGCCGGTCGGCGGCTCCCACGTCACCAGCGACATCGCGCGCGGGCTGGCCACGCCGCTTGGTCATGCCGAGCGGATGAAGATTCTGCACGGCAATGCCATGACCAGCAGCGCCGATGATCGCGAGATGATCACCGTGCCGCTGGTCGGCGAGGACGAGCGCACCCAGACCAATCAGGTGCCGAAGGCCCAGCTGGTCCGGATCATCCGGCCGCGGCTCGAGGAAATTCTAGAACTGGTGCGCACGCGGCTCGAGGATTCGGGCGCCGACGGCTATTCGGGACGCCGGGTGGTGCTGACCGGTGGCGGCGCCCAGCTGCCCGGTCTTCGCGAACTGGCGCAGCAGGTGCTCGACAAGCAGGTGCGGATCGGACGGCCGACCCGGGTTTCGGGGCTGCCCGAGGCCGCCAGCGGCCCGGCGTTCGCCACCGCGGCCGGGCTGCTGATCCAGGCGACGCGGCAGCACACGGAACTTACCATCAACAGCCCCAGCGTCGCCGTGCCCGGAAGCCTGATGGGCCGGGTCGGCAACTGGCTGCGGGAGCATCTCTGAGCGGGTCGTTTTTCTTGGGGTTTGGTGGCCGGCGGGCATTAATCGCACCAGCACCCGTCCCGGACGGACGGCAAGAACGGGCCGGGAATACCGGTGGCACTGAGGCGGACAAAAAACGGCTAACGGGATTGACGGAAAGGATTTGGAGGGCGCGATGATCAACTTGAGCATGCCGGGTATCGATACCGAATTGAAGCCGCGCATCACTGTCTTCGGCGTCGGTGGCGCCGGGGGTAACGCGGTCAATAATATGATCAAGTCCAACCTGGAGGGGGTCGAGTTCGTCGTCGGCAACACCGACGCCCAGGCGCTGAAAGGCAGCCTGGCCCAGCGGCGCATCCAGCTCGGCACCACCATCACGCGCGGCCTTGGCGCCGGCTCGCGGCCGGATGTCGGCCGGGCCGCCGCGGAGGAGCAACTCGACGAGATCGCCTCGCATCTCGACGGCACCAACATGGTGTTCATCACCGGCGGCATGGGCGGCGGCACTGGCACCGGTGCGGCGCCGGTGATCGCGCGCATCGCCCGCGAACGCGGTATTCTCACCGTCGGCGTCGTGACCAAGCCCTTTCACTTCGAGGGTGCGCACCGGATGCGGCTGGCCGAATCCGGCATTGCCGAGTTGCAGCAGTATGTCGATACCCTGATCATCATCCCGAACCAGAACCTGTTCCGGATCGCCAACGAAAAGACCACCTTCGCCGACGCCTTCAAAATGGCCGACGACGTGCTGCACTCGGGCGTACGCGGCGTCACCGATCTGATGGTGATGCCCGGTCTGATCAATCTCGATTTTGCCGATATCCGCTCGGTGATGACCGAGATGGGCAAGGCGATGATGGGCACCGGCGAGGCCAACGGCGAGCGCCGTTCGATCAACGCCGCCGAGGCCGCGATCTCCAACCCGCTGCTCGACGATGTCTCGATGAAGGGCGCGCGCGGGGTGTTGATCAACATCACCGGCGGTTATGACATGACCCTTTTCGAGGTCGACGAGGCGGCCAACCGGATTCGCGACGAGGTCGATCCCGACGCCAACATCATCTTCGGCTCGACCTTCGATCCGTCGATGGAGGGGGTGATGCGGGTGTCGGTGGTCGCCACCGGTATTGATGCCGCCTCGATGGCTATTTCGGCCGGCCGCGGCCAGCACGTTCCCCAGCAGGGCGCCGCGGCGCCGCCGGTGGCCAACCCGGCGCCGGCCTTCGGTCTGCCCGGCATCAAGCGGCCGGCGGCGCCGGCCAATGCCCCGCCGGTGCGGCCGGTCGGCTATCACGGCACCCTGGTCGAGGCGCCGGTCGCGCCGATGTCGCAGCCGCTCGCTGCGGTGGCGATGGGCGCACCCGGCGGTTCGGCCACCGCGGCCATGATGGGGCAGCCGGTGACCACCGCCGCCGCCGCCAGGGCCTATGATCACGAGCCGGAGATGGCGCCCGGTCACGCCGAACCGGTCCATGCCGATCCCAAGGCGGCGGCCAATGCCGCGGCCGCGGTACGGGCGGCGCTGGTCGCCGAGCCGCTCCAGACCCGGGCCGGCGGACCGCTGCGCGGCGAACGGCGCGACGGCTCGTTCATTGCGCCGCGCCCGGTCGATCCGGGTCCGCGCCAGCCGGCCACCAACCCCGACACGGCGCTGAGCGACGACCGGCCGCGCAAGCGCAGCATGTCGCTGTTCGAGCGGGTCACCGGCCTCGGCTGGCGGGGTCGCGAGGACAGCGAGGGCGAAGCCGCCGAGCACCCGGTGGCGCAGACTCGGCAGGCGCCGTCGGTGCAGGGCGCGGCCAAGCCCCCCGCGGGACGGCAGGCCGAAAGCGATGAGCGGGGCAAGGCTGGCCGCACCGATGAGGATGTGCTGGATATCCCGGCCTTCCTGCGTCGTCAGGCCAACTGAGTCGCACCCGTGCCAACTCCGGGGACGATCTTCGGATCGCCTCCGGAGTCTAGTCCAAACCGTTTCGTCAGCCCTTTTTTTCTAGACTGCTGGCCTTCCGATCACACTTGTGGCATCGGAAGGCCTTTTTTTTGGGATAAGCCAGGTAAATTTTTTTATTCTGTTGCTTGACAGCAACGTAACAAATGGAAACAAAGATTGATTTGGCTCTGGCGCGACATGGCGCTAAGCCAATGAGGTCGGAATTGAAGCCGCACCTCAACTCTTGGGCCTGATCAGGCCGGCGCAGCGTTAATATGGCATTAACCTTGAGCCGCAGCCGAAGCACCCCGGGCAAGACGGAATAAGACCTTGAGCCACTGTGATGAAACCAGCCTTGGATTAAATCAGCAGACGCTGAAGCGGTCCATTCACTGCACCGGTGTTGGCCTCCACTCCGGCGCCAAGGTCTCGATGAAGATTAAGCCGGCCGATGCCGACAGCGGCATCGTGTTCGTGCGCACCGATCCCCGCGGCGGCCAGGCAGAGATTCCCGCACGCTGGGACCGGGTGGTCGATACCCGGATGTGCACCGTGATCGGCAACGGCCGCGGTGTCAACGTCGGCACCGTCGAGCATCTCCTGGCCGGCCTTTCAGGCGCCGGTGTCGACAACGCGGTGATCGAGATCGACGGCCCGGAAGTGCCGATCATGGACGGCAGCGCCGCCCCCTTCGTCTTCCTCGCCGAATGCGCCGGCATCGAGGAGCAGAGCGAGCGCCGCAAGGTGCTGCGGGTGCGCCGGCAGATCGCCGTCGGCGATGCCGGCCGCCGCGCCACCCTGACTCCTGGTTTCCGCTCCAGCTTCAGCTTTGAGATCGCCTTCGACCATCCGATGATGCGTCACACCACCGGCAGCCTCGATCTCGAGGGCGACGCCTTCAAGACCGAAATCGCCCGCGCCCGCACCTTCGGCTTTCTCCACGAAGTCGAAGAATTGCGCCGGCTGGGCCTCGCCCGCGGCGGCTCGCTGGAAAACGCCGTCGTGATCAGCGGCGACACCATCCTCAACGAGGAAGGGCTGCGCTTTGACGACGAGTTCGTCCGCCACAAGATTCTCGACAGCGTCGGCGACCTCTATCTTGCCGGTCACCGCATCATCGGCCATTTCCACGGCTGGCGCTCGGGGCACATGCTCAACAACAAGCTGCTTCACGCCATGTTCGCTGACGCCTCGTCATACGAGTTGGCCGAGATCACCGAAGAAGACCTGCTGTCCGATACCTGGGCCTACCGGCCGCGGCTGGCGGTGAGCGCCTGAGGGGATCGGGCACGCCGATCACGGTGAAAGCTTACAAGGCGGCGGAAACGGCCCATATCGTCTCGAAGGGGCCCGCGGCGGCATCAGGCAGCCGCAGCCCATCCTCGTTCTCGCGGTGATGGGCCTGGCGGGGCCGCTTTTCACTTACGGTCGCATCGACCGCGTCGAGGCCAAAGTCGATGCGCTGCCGGCGCTGATTTCCGAAAAATTCCGGGCGATGCGGGCCGAAATGTCGGCCCAGACCAGCACCATCGCCGGGGCGGTTACCGCCGCCAGGGCGCCGGCTCAACCGGTTCCGGCAGGGCCGCCCGCACCGGCGGCGCGCTGAGTCCCGCCGATCATTCCCGATTCCTGTCCGGGGGCGGCGGTACAAAATGACGCAGGCGCTGTTAAACAAATGGCAAGATGATCGGCGTAATTCTTGGCCACGCTAAGAATCGGCATGATGAGTCGCGGTGTCTTCTAGAGTCTCCGAAAAAATCACGCCAGCCATTGACCCGGCGGGGCTTCCGGGCGCGCCGGCGGCGTGGTAAACCGGTATCGCAACAACCAGTACGGCGAAAGCCGTGCGCTGAGGGGGTTTCGGGATGACTGATACCCAGGACGGGGTGGCCGCGTCAGGCCGTGTTGTCGGTGTCCGCGGTTCGGTGGTGGATGTCGCCTTTCCCGAAGGCTGCCTGCCGGCCCTCAACGACGCGCTGGTGGTGATGATGGCCGATGGCCGGACCATCACCGTCGAAGTCCAGCAGCATCTGGATCTGACCACCGTGCGGTCTGTGGCGCTCGAAGCGACCTCGGGCCTGATGCGCGGCGAACCGGTCCGGGCCACCGGTGCCGCGATCTCGGTGCCGGTGGGTGAGCCGGTGCTCGGACGCCTGATCGACGTCCTCGGCCATCCCCACGATGGCCGGCAGCCGTTCCCGGACGACGTCGAACGGTGGCCGATTCATCGTGCCGCGCCACTTCTGAAGCATCAGAGTACGGTGCGCGAGCCCTTCATGACCGGGATCAAGGTCATCGATCTGCTGGCCCCGCTGGTGCGTGGCGGCAAGGCCGGGATGTTCGGCGGCGCCGGGGTCGGCAAGACCGTGCTGATCATGGAACTGATCCGCACCACCGTCGAGCGCTATCAGGGGGTCTCGGTGTTCGCCGGCATCGGCGAGCGTTCGCGCGAGGGCCATGAACTCCTGCAGGAACTGACCGGCTCGGGCGTGATCAAGCGCACCGCCCTGATCTTCGGCCAGATGAATGAGCCGCCGGGGGCGCGCTGGCGGGTCGGGCAGTCGGCCCTCACGGTTGCCGAATACTTCCGCGACGCCCAGCACCGCGACGTCTTGCTGCTGATGGACAACGTCTTCCGCTTCGTTCAGGCCGGTTCCGAGGTTTCGGGCCTGCTCGGGCGCCTGCCGTCGCGGGTCGGCTACCAGCCGACCCTGGCCACCGAGATCGCCTCGCTCCAGGAGCGCATCGCCTCGGCCTCGGGGGCGGCGATCACCGCGATCCAGGCGGTTTACGTCCCGGCCGACGACTACACCGATCCCGCGGTGGCCGAGACCTTCAGCCATCTCGACAGCTCGATCGTGCTCTCGCGCGACATGGCCGCCGAGGGGCTCTATCCCGCCATCGACCCGCTGGCCTCGACCTCGATCCTGCTGGATCCGACCGTGGTCGGCACCGACCATTTCAATCTCGCCCAGGAGGTGCGCAAGACCATCGCCCACTACCGCGACCTTCAGGAAATCATCGCCCTCTTGGGCATCGAGGAACTGTCGGCCGCCGACAAGACGGTGGTGTACCGCGCCCGCCGGCTGCTGCGTTTCCTCACCCAGCCCTTCCTGGTCACCGAAGCCTTCACCGGCATGGCCGGCCGCACCGTGGACGTCAAAGACACCCTGGCCGGTTGCCGGGCCATCCTCGACGGCAAGGGCGACGCCATCTCGGAAGGATCGTTCTACATGGTTGGCGCCTTCGAGGAAGCGGTGGAGAAGCACAACGCGCTGGGCAAGGCGGCGTAGGGGGCAGGATGGATTTTATCAAGAGCCTTGCGGGCGTTGCGCTTGTCCCCTTTTATCTGCTGCCTGGACTGTTGGGGACCGTTGTCTATGATTATCTGGTGGAGGGGGAAAAACGGGATAATCTCGAGCGCGTCCTGCACGCCTTCGTTCTAACCCTGGTCAACGCATTGCTGGTTCACGAGGTGGTGGGAACGCCACTGATTTCCAATATCGATGTCAGTGGGGAGGCGCAGGTTTCGAAGATCGCTTCAGCGTTGTTGGACAGAAATCTGCTGATTTTGGCATTGTCGGCTTCGATCTTGTCCCTGGTGTTTGCGGTTGTCAATAATCACGACCTTCTCTACAGAGCGCTTCGATGGCTAAAGGTAACATACAAGGTAAGTTCCGTTGGCGTCTGGAAAGACAGCTTTAACAAGAACCCGCAGGTTTGGCTTCACATTACGTTCCCTGATAGACGCTCTTTGATCGGTTGACCGTAACTTTATTCCGCCACAGGGAAATCCCCGGAGCTGTTTCTTGCGGACGCCGCGTGGTGGGATACTGAGGACGATGGCGCGATCCGGTCGACGGAGATTGCGGGAGCCGGCATATATATTTCGGACTTCAGCAAAGTGGCATCGATTGAACTCTTGAAAGGACGCGTGGGAGAAAACCATGATGGAGAATAAGTCGCCGATTGGACAAGGGCTGAAGCCGACAACCCAGCGGCCGACGCCGTTGGATGTCTTGATCAAATCTTACGGCGGTCAAAAGCCGATAACGAGTAAGGCCGCCCCTTCCTCACCCATGAAATAACTCTGGTGAAGGGCCTAGGGCCAGGCCAGGAGCCACGCCATGAAGACCATGCGCCTGCTCATCACGACGCCCGCCGAGGTGGTGATCGACCAGGCCGATGTTGTGTCGGTCAAGGCCGACGACTTCTCGGGTTCGTTCGGGCTGCAGCCCGGACATTGCGAGTTCATGACCGCGCTGACGGTGTCGGTGCTGACCTTCCAGACCACCCAGGGTCTGACCCGCTACGTCGCGCTGCGCGGCGGCGTCCTCAACATGCGCGCCGGCACCAGTTGCGAGATCGCGACCCGGGAGGCGGTGGCCGGCGACGATCTTGTCACCCTGCGGACCCAGGTGCTGCGCCAGATGGTCGAGCACGCCGACCGCGAGGCCGCGGCGCGGACCGAGACCATGAAGCTCCAGCTTTCGGTGATGCGCCAGTTGAACGCCTATCTGCGCGGCGAGCGGCCGGGGGTGCTGCCCTTCGGCCAGACCGGAGGGGGTGGCCGTGGTCACTAAGCCCAACAATCACCGCAAGGCGCTGAGCGCGCTCGACCGCGCCGTGTTGCGCCAGACCGAGAAGGCCGAACAGGCCGGGCGCGAGGGTCGGGGCTCGATCCTGCAATATTTCGGCATGATGGGGGCGCTGGGCTGGGTGTTCGTGACGCCGCCGCTGCTGCTGGGCTTTCTCGGCCGCTGGCTCGACCGCGCCTTTGACACCGGGTTTGAGGTCACCGCGCTGATGCTCGTGGCCGGCATGGGGTTCGGCGGCTGGCTGGCCTGGCGGCGGATGCACCAGGAGGCCGGGCTCGACCGCCCCGAAAAGCCGCGGGAGCGCAAGCCATGACCGCGGCATCCGTCGGTGCGCTGCCCTGGGGACCGATGGCGTTGGCGCTGCCCTATGGGCTGGCGGTCGGGACCCTGTACTTTCTGGCTCTTCGGCTCAACGCCCGGCTCTATCTCGAGTCGGGGCCGGTCTGGCGGCCGATTGCGCTGATGCTGGGGCGGCTGTTCGGGGCGGTGGCGATGCTGGGGGTGCTGGTGCTCTGGGGCTGGCCGGTGACGCTGGCCGGGTTGGGCGGCTTCACAGTGGCGCGGCCGCTGGTGACGCGCTGGAGTGATCGCCGGGCGGCCGTGGCCGCTCCGGGCAGGGAGGGCTGACGGCCATGGAAAAGGTCTCTCTCAATGCGCCGATCGTCTTTCATGTCGGGCCGGTTCCGGTCGGCCTTGAGGTGGTGACGACCTGGGTGATCATGGTGGTGCTGGTCACGCTGGCCTATTTCGGCACCCGCCGGCTTTCAGTGGATGAGCCGGGGCCGTGGCAGGTGGTGCTGGAGGCGATCGTCGGCTTTTGCGAAAACATTATCCGCGACGTCATGGGCACCGAGCCCGGACCGTTCCTGCCGCTGATCGGCACCCTCTTCATCTACATCGCGACCTGCAATCTCTCGCCTTTGCTGCCGGGGGTCAAGCCGCCCACCGCCAGCTTCGAGACCACCAGCGCGCTGGGGCTGATCGTCTTCGTTTCGGTTCATGCCCTCGGCGTTCACCGGCGCGGGCTGCTGCATTACCTCAAGACCTTCCTTGAGCCCTATCCGGTGTTCGTGCCGCTCAATGTGCTGGCCGAGTTCACCCGCACCTTTTCCCTGATGGTCCGCCTTGCCGGCAACATCATGAGCCACGAGCTGACCATCGGCATCGTCATCAGCCTGGTCGGGCTGCTGGTGCCCATTCCGTTCATGGCGCTCAGCATCCTGATCGGTCTGGTCCAGGCCTACATCTTCACCATCCTTGCCACCGTCTTCATCGGCGGCGCCATCGGAACCATCGAAAAGGGTTGAGCCATGAACGTCGAAATGATCAGCGTCCTCTCCGCGGCGATCGCCGTCGGTTTCGGAGCCATCGGATCGGGCCTCGGTGAAGGCTGGGCGGTGGCCGGTGCCATGGACGCCATCGCGCGCCAGCCGGAATCGGCGGGCACGATCTCGCGCACCCTCTTTGTCGGCCTCGCGATGATCGAGACGATGGCGATCTATTGCCTCGTGATCGCGCTGCTGCTGCTGTTCGCCAACCCGTACGTCCATGCCTGACGGCGCCCGATCGCCCGCAGACGTGTGAAACGGAGACGAGGTTCGCCATGCATATCGACCTATGGGCACTCGCCCTCCAGGCGACCAACTTCGTCATCCTGGCGTGGCTTCTGCACCGCTTTCTCTACCGGCCGGTCACCACCGTGGTCGCCCAGCGCCGCGCCCTGGTGCAGAAGGACTTCGAGGATGCCCAGATGGCCCGGCACGCCGCCGACGTTCATCGCCGGGGCTACGAGCACCGCATCGCCGAGATCGCCGCCGAGCGCGAGCGGGTGATTGCCGAGGCCCGCTCGCACATCGAGATCGAGCGGCGCGAGGTCATCGACCACGCCCAGACCGAGGCGCGACTGGTGATCGCGGCCCAGCGCCGGGCGCTGGAGGACGAGAAGCGCCTGATCGCCGGGGAGATCGGCGAGCGGGCGGTCGACCTCGCCCTGGATCTGGCGCGAAAGCTGCTGTCCGAGGTCAGCGGCACGGCGATCACCGCGGCGCTGCTCGACCGGGTGTGCCGGCATCTGGCGGCCCTGCCGCCGGAGCGTCTCGCCGAGCGCGGCCCGGTCCTCCAGGTGGCCACCATGCCGGCTCTCGACGAGGCCGCCCGGGCCGAGTGGCACCGGCGGCTCCGGCCGCTGGTCGGCGATGAGACCGAACTCTTCTTCATCACCGAGGAGAGCCTGATCGCCGGCGCCGAACTGCGCTTCCCCAGCATGGTCGTCGCCTGCTCCTGGCGCGACAGCCTGGACGAGGCCCGCGCGGGCATGATGGCGAAGGGGTGAGAGGGCGTGATACTGCGGACGCTCTGAAAGCGCCGGGGCGGATCTGGTCGATGGCAGACGAGGAACGCGAATTTGGCCGGGATTGTTGAATGGTCCGACCGGGTTTTGACAAGGCCCCGGCCCGAGACAAGGCGGGGTTCTGGCGTTAGCGGGGGGCGATTGCCGGGTGATTTGCCGGATTGGGCACGGGCACCTCACGATTCTTGTGGTCGAGGTTGGACACCGCCGGGACATCTACCGGGGGCACTGACGGAAAGGGCGAAGCCATGACGACGCGGGTGAAAAAGGGCGGGGGACTGGCGGACGAGGTCAAGGCCCGGCTCGAGGAGCTTCGCCAGCAGGTGGCGACGGTCGAGAGCAGGCCGGTGATGGCCGAACTGGGCCGGGTCGAGCGGGTCGGCGACGGCGTCGCCGTGCTCTCGGGGCTCGATGGCTGCCGGCTCGACGAAATCCTGGAGTTTCCCGGCGATTTGCGCGGCATGGCCGTGACCCTCGAGCGCGGAGAGGTCGGGGCGGTGCTGCTCGACAGCGACCGCACGATTGCCGCGGGCGACGAGGTGCGCGGCACCGGCGAGGTGGTGCGGGTGCCGGTGGGCGAGGGCCTGCTCGGCCGGGTGGTCGACCCGCTGGGCCGGCCGCTCGATGACGGCCCGCCGATCCAGCCCGTGCGTTTCGAGCCGATCGAGCGTCCGGCGCCGCGGATCATCGATCGCGAACTCGTGACCCAGTCGCTGCAGACCGGCCTGCTGGTCGTCGACGCGCTGATTCCGCTCGGGCGCGGCCAGCGCGAACTGATCGTCGGCGACCGCTCGACCGGCAAGACCGCGATCGGTGTCGACGCGATCCTCAACCAGAAGCGCTCCGACGTTTTTTGCATCTATTGCGCGGTCGGTCAGAAGGCCTCGGCGGTGGCGCGGGTGATCGACACCGTGCGCCGGCTGGGTCCGATCGAACGCACGATCTTCGTGGTGGCCAGCTCCGACGACCCGCCCGGGCTGCAATGGATCGCGCCCTATGCCGCCTGCACCATGGCCGAATATTTCCGCGACAGCGGCCGCCACGCCCTCCTGGTCACCGATGATCTGACCAAGCACGCGGCGGTGCACCGCCAGGTCTCGCTGCTGCTGCGCAATCCGCCGGGGCGGGAGGCCTATCCCGGCGACGTCTTCTTCATCCATTCGCGCCTGCTGGAGCGGGCGGCCAAGCTCCACGACAGCCATGGCGGCGGCTCTCTCACCGCGCTGCCGATCGCCGAGACCCAGGCCGGCAACATCAGCGCCTATATCCCGACCAACCTGATCTCGATCACCGACGGTCAGATCATCCTCGAACCCAAGCTGTTCAACGAGGGTCACAAGCCGGCGGTCAATGTCGGCAAGTCGGTGAGCCGGGTCGGCGGCAAGACCCAGTTCAAGGCGCTCAAGGATGTCGCCGGGTCGCTGAAGCTGGAATATGCCCAGTTCCTGGAACTGGAGGTCTTCACCAAGTTCGGCCAGATGGTCGACGCCCGCGCCCAGGCCACCATCGAGCACGGCCGGCGCATCCGCGCCGTGCTGGGTCAGGTCCATTCGGCGCCGCTCAGCCTCGCCGCCGAGGTGGCGCTGCTGCTGGCCCTCAAGGAGCGGGTGCTGACAGCGCTGACCCTGGAGCAGCTCGAAGAGTTCAAGCGCGGTTTTGCCGCGGCCCTGACCGACGAGGTCCGGGCTGCGGTCGAGCGGGTCGAGGTCACCGGGTTGCTCAATGGCGACGACCGGCGCGAGATGCTGCTCTGGCTTCAGGCCCGGGCCAAGCGGATTCTCGACCGGGCGCTGATCGGGCAGGGCGCGGCGGCGTGACGGCGCGGGGCCGGCTCGGGGTTGAGAGCCGGCCGGTCTGAGGGTTGAGTCGGGAGCGGTGCGATGGTCGAACGGCTGGCGGAAATAGAAGCCCGGATCGCCAATCTCGGCGACCTGCAGGACATCATGGGCGCGATGCGGGCGCTGGCGGCAATGCGGCTGGGCCAGGCCCAGAACGCGCTGCCCGGTATCCGCCAGTATACCGAGGTGATCAATTTCGGGCTGGCGCGCGGGCTGGCGCTGACCGGCGGCGGCGGCCGGGCGCGCAAGATCCCGGGCATCGGCCGGATGGCGGTGGTCGCCTTTACCTCCGAGCACGGCTTTGCCGGCGCCTACAACGAGCATGTCCTGGAGCAGGCCTGGACCCTGGCCCGGACCGGCGGTCACCGGTTGCTGGTGGTGGGGTCCCGGGGCCGGGTCAAGGCCGAGGAGCATGGCTGCACTGTCGCCTATTCCCAGCCCATGGCCACCCACCTCGACGGCGTGCTGGATGTCGTGCTGCGCTGTTCCGACGAGCTTTACCGCCGGCTTGCTCATGACGGCATCGAGCGCGTCACGCTGGTTTATGGCCGCAACACCAGCGGCCCGCTGTGGAAGGTCGAGACCGAGACCGTGCTGCCCTTCGACCCGGCGGCCTACCGCTCGGCCGAGGCGGTGACGCCGATGGTCTATCTCGACGCCCACGACCTCTTCGACAAGGTGGTCGAGGAGTTTGTCTTCACCCGGCTGATGCATGCCGCCCTCGAGTCCTTCGCCAGCGAGAACGCGGCCCGCCTCACCGCCATGGAAGCCGCCCACGACAACATCGAAACCAAGCTCGAAGCCCTGACCCAGCAGGCGCGCCAGCAGCGGCAGGAGGAAATTACGACCGAACTGCTCGATGTCGTGATCGGCGCGACAGCGGCGCGCCGGGATTGACAAAGGCCTCCGTCACCGCCTTTGATGCCGCCGGACCGCCGGGGAGGGCGCAGTGGGCAAACTGATCACGGTATTGGTGTTGTTGGGCGCGGTGTACGTCGCCTGGCGCTGGCACCGGCGTACGGAGCAGGTCCGGGCCGCCCGGGCGGCCGAACCGCAGATCGCCACCGAAACCATGGTCAAGTGCCGGGTCTGCGGCGTCTACGGTCCGGCCGAAGGGGCGCGCAGCTGCGGTTATGCCGATTGTCCCCATGATCGCTGAAATCACCAGGATCGGACTGGAGATTGTGCCGCTCATGCGGTAGCTTGGGGCGTTTTTCAACCGATGGGGTCGGGGCGTGGTCAAGAATTCATTTGCGGGCATTCCGTCGTTTTCTTCCTGGATGCTGCCGTTCGTGCCGCGGCCGATGCTGCCGCTCGACTGGCGCAACACGGTCCTTGACCGCTGGTTCTATGATGTCAGCGCGCTCAGCGCCGACGAACAGCGGGCGGTGCTCAATTTTCCTCAGAGCGAGGGGGCGGCGCTGCTGGTCGCGCCGGCGGCCGGGGGGCGGGCGATCGACTATTTTCCCCGGCGCGCCTTCAGCAAGCTGAAAACGGTCAGTTTTGCCGGGGTTACCGTCGCCGGGGTCGGCAGTTCGGCACTCGGCACCGCGGCGCTGGCCCGTCAACTCGCCGATGCCCTGGGCGAACCGGTGCTGGGGGTGATTTCCGGGCGCGGCATGCAGGATCTGGTCTCCGAAGCTCTCGGCGGCTGGTTCGTCTTCCGCACCGAGAACATGGTTGGCGAGGTCTTCGACGCCTGGCGCCGGATGGGCGAGGGCCTGCCCTCGTTCGGCGCCGCCAGCCGCCCGGCCGAGGGCGGCAGCCTTGAAGGCTATTATGGCGGCAGCGCCGATTCGAACAGCCTTCTGGCCCTGCTCAACCAGTTGCCCGACAAGGTGCGCTTTCTGGTCGGGCACTCCAAAGGCAACGCGGTGATCGCCAACGCACTGCGCGGCCTGCTGCTGCGCCGGCCGATCGAGGCCGCCCGGCTGTCGGGGCTGGAGATTCTGACCCTCGGCGCCGCGGTCGGCTTTCCCGCCGGCTTCGACAAGGTCTTTCAGGCGATCGGCGCGACCGACGCCTTCGGCGCCATGAACAGCGACGCCCTGCCCGATCTTCAGGTCGCGGGGGCGCTGCATCACCTCAACCCCGAGATTCCCTGCTTCCTGCCTCTGGCCGACGCGCTCGCCGCGCTGCCCCGGGACTGGTCGCTTCATCGGGGCTGAGTCCTGCGACAAAAACGGGCGGCGCTTGATTCCGCGGCGGCTGGCTTGTATCGTTCGCGCTCGCGAAAAAACTGTCATGGAAACGGCCATGGCGCCGACCGGCACCCAGAAGCGTACGCAAGTCCTGAGCTTTCAGGCCCTGATCCTCAAGCTTCAGAATTTCTGGGCTGAGCAGGGCTGTGTCATTCTCCAGCCCTACGACATGGAGGTCGGCGCCGGGACCTTCCACCCGGCGACGACGCTGCGCGCGCTTGGGCCGGAGCCCTGGAAGGCGGCCTATGTTCAGCCCTCGCGCCGGCCCAAGGATGGCCGCTACGGCGAGAACCCGAACCGGCTGCAGCACTACTATCAGTATCAGGTCATCCTCAAGCCCTCGCCAGCCAACAGCCAGGAGCTGTATCTCGACAGCCTGCGCATGCTGGGCATCGACCCGCGCCACCACGATATCCGCTTTGTCGAAGACGATTGGGAGAGCCCGACGCTCGGTGCCTGGGGCCTCGGCTGGGAGGTCTGGTGCGACGGCATGGAGGTGACCCAGTTCACCTACTTCCAGCAGGTCGGCGGCATCGAGTGCGATCCGGTGGCGGTCGAGCTGACCTACGGGCTGGAGCGTCTCGCGATGTACGTCCAGGGGGTCGAGAATGTCTACGCCCTCGACTTCAATGGCGAGGGCGTGACGTACGGCGACGTCTTCCTCAGGGCCGAGAAGGAGTACTCGGCCTTCAATTTCGAGTACGCCGACACCGACCTCCTGCTCCAGCACTTCAAGGACGCCGAGGGCGAGTGCCGGCAGCTGCTCTTGCGCAAGCTGGCTCTGCCGGCCTATGACCAGTGCATCAAGGCCAGCCATCTCTTCAATCTGCTTGATGCCCGCGGCGTGATCAGCGTCGTCGAGCGCGCGGCCTATATCGGCCGGGTGCGCGGGCTGGCCAAGGGCTGCTGTGAAGGCTGGCTGGCTGGAGGAGGGACCCGCTCCTGACCCCCGCAACCACAGATCGTCCGCCTCTCGAAGACGAACGCAAGCGGCTCGCCGACTGGTACATCGAGCGCCGAACCGAACTTGCGGCGTTTCTGGACGATTTGTCGTGGGAACTGATCGTGGCCACCTCGGCCGCGGCCGAGGAGTATTACAAGCAGAACGACATCGGCCAGTTTCAGGATCATGCCGATCGTCTCGAAGCGCTGATGGTGATGAAGCGGTCCGCCGAGATGGCCCTGGAGGCGATCAACCGCTCGATGGAAAACCTCAGCCGCATGGAAGAAATGAACCGGCTGCGCGCCCGGCGCGGCAAATAACCGGTCTGGCTGGCAGGATAGTCGAATGCCCGAGCTTTTCGTCGAACTCTTTTCCGAAGACATTCCGGCCCGTATGCAGGCCCGGGCCGCCGAGGACCTCCGGCGTCTCGCCATCGAGAAGCTGAGCGCCGCCGGCCTTGCCTTCGCCTCGGCAAGCGTCCAGTCGACGCCGCGCCGCCTCGCGCTGGTGGTCGACGGGCTGCCGCTGGCCCAGCCCGATGTCCGCGAGGAAAAACGCGGGCCGCGGGTCGGCGCTCCCGAGGCCGCGGTCCAGGGCTTTCTCAAGAGCGCCGGGCTCGGCAGTCTGGCACAGTGCGAGCAGCGCGACACCGGCAAGGGCGTGTTCTGGTTCGCGGTGATCGAGAAGCCGGGGCGGGCCACCGCCGACGTTCTCTCCGGACTGGTCGAGGCGGTGATTCGCGAGCTGCCCTGGCCGAAATCGATGCGCTGGTCCGACACCACCTTCCGCTGGGTGCGGCCGCTGCACGCCATCATCGCCCTCTTCGACGGCAAGGTGCTGGAGGGCGGCCTGACCGTGGCCACCCGCGAGGCGCCGCCGCGCCCCGACGGCAATGTCTGCATGGCCGGGGCCTTTTCCGCGACCCGCCTCGCCTTCGGCAACCGCACCCGCGGCCACCGCTTCCTGGCGCCCGACTGGTTCGAGGTTGGTGGCTACGGCACGTACAGGGAAGCCCTCTGGAAGGCGTACGTACTGCTCGACCGCGAAGAGCGCAAGGCCAACATCCTGGCCGAGGCGACCCGGCTCGCGGCCGCCGAGGGTCTGACCCTCTGGCCCGACGACGGCCTGCTGGATGAGGTCGCCGGGCTGGTCGAGTGGCCGGTGGTGCTGCTTGGTACGATCGATCCCCAGTTCATGGATGTCCCGGCCGAGGTGCTGATCACCTCGATGCGGACGCACCAGAAGTACTTCGCCACCCGTACGCCCGAGGGCAGGCTCGGGCCGCGCTTTGTCGTGGTGGCCAACATGATCACCGACGATGGTGGCGCCGCGGTGGTTGCCGGCAATCAGCGGGTGCTGCGCGCCCGGCTGTCGGATGCCCGCTTCTTCTGGGACCAGGACCGCAAGCACCGGCTCGACAGCCGCCTGGAGGCGCTGAAGGCGATCACCTTCCACGCCAAACTCGGCACGGTGTTCGAAAAGGCCGAGCGGGTGCAGGCGCTGGCCGAGGTGCTGGCCCGTGAGATCGGCGGCTGCGAGCCGGCGGCGGCGCGGCGCGCGGCGCAACTGGCCAAGGCCGACCTCACCACCGGCATGGTCGGCGAGTTCCCCGAACTCCAGGGCATCATGGGCCGCTATTACGCGCTCCACGATGGCGAGGCGGCAGTGGTCGCCGAGGCGATTGCCGGCCACTACAAGCCGCTCGGCCCCACCGATGGCTGTCCCACCGCGCCGGTCAGCGTCGCAGTGGCCATGGCCGACAAGCTTGACAGCATCGTCGGCTTCTTCGCCATCGACGAGAAGCCGACCGGATCGAAAGACCCCTATGCCCTGCGCCGGGCCGCGCTCGGCATTATCCGGCTGGTGCTGGAAAATGGCTTGCGCTTCAAGCTGCTGGAGCTGTTCTCGTGCGCCCATGGCCTGTTTCAGGTGCCGGGGCTGGCGCCGGCCGGGGCGGCGGCCGGGCAACTGCTCGACTTTTTTGCCGACCGGCTCAAGGTGGTGCTGCGCGACCGCGGCGTCCGCCATGATCTGATCGATGCCGTGTTCGCGCTGGGCGGCGAGGATGATCTGGTGCGTCTTTTGGCCCGGGTCGAGGCGTTGGGCGCCTTTCTCGGCAGCGACGATGGCGTCAACCTGGTCACCGCCTATCGCCGGGCCGCCAACATCGCGCGCATCGAGGAAAAGAAGGACGCCCGGAGCTACGATGGCGAGCCCGACCCGGCGCTCTACGGCGTCGAGGAGGAACGGCGGCTGGGCTCGGCGCTGGCGGCGGTGCAGGCGGCGGTAACACGCCGGCTGGAAGCGGGGGATTTTGCCGGCGCCATGGCCGAATTGGCTGGAATAAGAGGCGCCGTCGACGCGTTCTTCGAGAAGGTCACGGTCAATGCCGATGACCGGGGGTTACGGGAGAACCGGCTCAAGCTCTTGACCCGAATCCGGACGACCATGAACCTGATCGCCGACTTCTCCCGTATCGAGGGCTGAGCCGGGGGCAACGGCTCGGCCAACACAGGCGCCGGCCACGGGATCGGCGTCCCATCAACCAGGGGTGACGGAAACGATGAGCAACACCAAGTGGGTCTATGGTTTCGGCGATGGCGCGGCCGAGGGCAACGCCGGCATGAAGAACCTTCTTGGCGGCAAGGGTGCCAATCTCGCGGAGATGAGCAGCCTTGGCCTGCCGGTCCCCCCTGGCTTTACCATCACCACCGAGGTCTGCACCTATTATTACGCCCATGAGCGGACCTATCCGGCGGAACTCCAGGCCGAGGTGGCGGCGGCGATCGCCCGGGTCGAGGCCAGCGTCGGCGCCACATTCGGCGATGCCGTCAACCCGCTGCTGGTGTCGGTGCGCTCGGGCTCCCGGGCTTCGATGCCGGGCATGATGGATACCGTGCTCAATCTCGGCCTGACCAATGCCACCGTCGCCGGGCTGATCAAGCGCAGCGGCGACGCCCGCTTCGCCTTCGACAGCTATCGCCGCTTCATCCAGATGTACGGCAACGTCGTGCTTGGGGTCGATCATCATCTCTTTGAAGAAATACTCGAGGAGTACAAGCACGCCAACCGGCGCAACCTCGACACCGACATGATCGCCGAGGATTGGAAGGCGGTGGTCGACAACTATCTCGAAATGATCCGGATCGAACTCGGCACGCCCTTTCCCCAAAATGTCCAGGAACAGCTTTGGGGCGCGATCGGCGCCGTCTTCGGCTCGTGGATGAACCCGCGCGCCATCACCTACCGCCGGCTCCATGATCTGCCTGCCGACTGGGGCACGGCGGTCAATGTGCAGGCCATGGTCTTCGGCAATATGGGCGAGGACTGCGCGACCGGGGTCGCCTTCACCCGCAACCCCTCGACCGGCGAGAACACGTTTTATGGCGAATACCTGGTCAATGCCCAGGGCGAGGACGTGGTCGCCGGCATCCGCACGCCCCAGCACCTGACCATTGCCGGCAAGAAGGCCAACCATTCCGACCTGCCGGCGATGGAAGAGGTGATGCCTGACCTTTTCCGTCAGCTCAACGACGTCCGGCTCCGTCTCGAAACCCACTATCGCGACATGCAGGACATCGAGTTCACGGTCCAGCAGTCCAAGCTCTACATGCTTCAGACCCGCAACGGCAAGCGCACCGCGGCGGCGGCGCTGAAGGTGGCGGTGGACATGGTCGCCGAGGGGCTGATCACCCAGGCCGAGGCGGTCCAGCGCATCGAGCCCGGCTCGCTCGATCAATTGCTGCACCCGACCCTCGACCCCAAGGCGCCGCGCAAGGTGGTGTCTCGCGGTCTGCCCGCCTCGCCCGGCGCCGCTTCGGGCAAGGTGGTGTTTTCGGCCGATGAGGCCGTGACCCAGGCCGGGCTCG
Source organism: Rhodospirillaceae bacterium (assembly GCA_037132135.1). Lineage (GTDB taxonomy): Bacteria > Pseudomonadota > Alphaproteobacteria > Azospirillales > Azospirillaceae > BOG-933. The sequence continues at coordinate 18,216 of JBAXPR010000007.1, read as the reverse complement.
GCGACGGCGTGATCCTGGTCCGCATCGAGACCAGCCCCGAGGATATCCACGGCATGGCGGTGGCCCGGGGCATCCTGACCACCCGCGGCGGCATGACCAGCCACGCCGCCGTGGTCGCCCGCGGCATGGGCCGGCCCTGTGTCGCCGGGGCGGGCGAACTGCGGGTCGATTACAAGAGCCAGCAGATTTCGGTCGGGCCGCATCGCATCCAGGCCGGCGACATCATCACCATCGACGGTTCGACCGGTGAGATCATGCTCGGTCTGGTCCCGACGATCGAGCCCGAGCTTTCGGGCGATTTTGGCCAGCTGATGGAATGGGCCGACGGCATCCGCCGGCTGCGGGTCCGGGCCAACGCCGAGACGCCGCTCGATGCCCGCACCGCCCGCGGCTTCGGCGCCGAGGGCATCGGCCTCTGTCGGACCGAGCATATGTTCTTCGACGCCGAGCGCATCATCGCGGTGCGCGAGATGATCCTGGCCGAGAACGAGGCCGGACGGCGTTCGGCCCTGGCCAAGATTCTGCCGATGCAGCAGCAGGACTTCGTCGAGCTGTTCCAGATCATGGAGGGGCTGCCGGTGACCATCCGGTTGCTCGATCCGCCCCTTCACGAGTTTCTGCCCCATACCGAGGCCGAGATGGACGAGGTGGCCCGGGCGGCCGGCTCCGAGCCGCTCAAGGTCCGGCAACGGGCGCAGCAGCTCCATGAATCGAACCCGATGCTCGGTCATCGCGGTTGCCGGCTCGGGGTGTCCTATCCGGAAATATACGAGATGCAGGCCCGGGCGATCTTCCTGGCCGCGGTCGAAGTGACCCGGAGCGGCGGCAAACCGGTGACGCCGGAAGTGATGGTGCCGCTGGTCTGCACGCTCAAGGAGCTGGAAATCCTCAAGGAGCTGATTGAAAAGACCGCCGCCGAAGTGATCAGCGCCAGCGGCATTGACCTGAAGTACATGGTCGGTACCATGATCGAGTTGCCGCGCGCCGCACTCCGGGCGGGCGAGATTGCCAAGAGCGCGGAATTCTTCAGCTTTGGCACCAACGATCTGACCCAGACCACGCTCGGCATCAGCCGCGACGATGCCGGCGGCTTCATGCCCGACTACCGCCGTCTCGGCATCTTCGAGCAGGATCCCTTCGCCAGTCTCGATCAGGACGGAGTCGGCGAGTTGCTGAAGGTCGCGGTCGAGCGGGGCCGCAAGACGCGGCCCGGGCTCAAGATCGGCATCTGCGGCGAGCATGGCGGCGATCCGGCCTCGGTGTTTTTCTGCGAGAAGACCGGGCTCGATTATGTGTCCTGTTCGCCCTACCGGGTGCCGATCGCCCGGCTGGCGGCGGCCCAGGCGGCACTGTCGACCCGGGTGTCCAAGGACTGAAAACAGCGGGCCCGCCGGCCGCGGTGGCACGGACGACAGCCCGGGGGGCGGCGGCTCCCCGGGCTTGCGATTGGCCCGGTGTCGTCCCACCCAGGGCGACCCCTGAGGTAAAGGTTCTGATCGGGATCGTCCGGCCCGGAATGATACTCAAGGGCTGCTACCGACAGGAGTTCTCCTGATTCTCGATGGCTATGGCCGGTGTCTAAGATGGCAATGTGGTTCGGCGCCGTTCGTTCGGCACGAATTCAACTAGCCGGCGCGCCGCAGAGTCCATCGTGCGACCGCCGGCTTTTTTCGTGCCGCCACTCAGTGGAGGCGGGTCGGGCCGCGGGCCAAAAGAACCGGGATGAGACCGTCCAATACGCCAGCGGGGATGGCGCTGACTCTCTCTCGAGGCTTCAGAACTTGAACGCCTCATCCCGGCCAAGAGCGAACCTCTTCGCGCGCATCATGCCTGGCAGTGGCCGAACAGCGGCGGCTCCGGCCGTTTAAAACAGCCGGCGGCATACCGGCCGCTCACCCGGGGCGGACGATAATCGGTTTCGGGTGCCGTGGCGCCTGCCAACCTAGACAGGTATCCCGAGGGCTCAGGAGGGAATCAGGCCGGCGATGCTGGCTTTGACCGCGGCTTGAATCCGGGTGGCCACGCCCAGCTTGCGCATCGAGTTGGTGATGTGGAAATTGACCGTCCGCTCCGAGACGTTCATCAGCACCGCGATGTCGGTGGAGGACTTGCCCTGGGCCGACCAGGCCAGGGCTTCGATCTCGCGGTCGGTCAGGCTGACCTTGGGCGGCACCGGCCGGCCGGTGGGGGTGCGGTTGAGCCGGGCCTTGACGATCTCGGCCAGCATTTCGAAGTCGATCGGCTTGGTGACGTAGTCGTCGGCACCGAGCCGCCGGCCCTTGAGGACGTCGACCCGGTCGTTGAGCGCCGAGAGAAAGATGAAGGGAATCGAGGCGATGCGATCGGTGCGGGCGCGCAATTGTTCCAGAAGCTCGAAGCCCGAGGGCGGCGGCATCATGACGTCGCAGACCACCAGATCCGGTCTGAAGCTCTGAATCTCCTCGATCGCCCGGGCGCTGACGGTCAGGCCCCGGACCTCGAAACCATGGTCGCGTAATTCCTCGACCAGCAGATCAAGGATGCGCTGTTCGTCGTCGATGCACAGCAATCTTGCCGGAACCATGACCTCTCGCCTATTCTGCAAGCGTCGGAGCATTTTGAGATTGTTTCCGACACGGACTGTAGCGCAATTTGCGCAGCCGTGCGAGTATTCCCATGCGGCAGGCCCGGAATAGTGGCGTCGCCCGGGCTTCGGCGCGGCGGCGCCGGGCCGGTCCCCGATGGGGCGGGCCGTCTTCGACAATGGCCGGGCCGGTTCCAAAAAGGGCGGGGCGATGATCAATACCGTGGTCGGGCTCGAATGGTTTTTCACCATCGTCGCGGCCGAGATCTCGATCTTCTTTTTCGACGTCAGCACCCGGGAAGATGACGTCTCGATCGGCTTCCTTTACACCCTGCCGACTCTGATGGGGTTCTTTGTCAAGGACCGGGCCCTTCAGAACACCATCGTCGCGACCTCGATTGTTCTCATCATCTTCGGTTGTTTTATCCCGGTGCCGGTGCACGAAGATTTGCCGGTGTTTATTGCCAACCGCATTCTCTCGGTGGTGACGGTGCTGATCACCGGCATCATGGTCAATTTCCGGGTCAAGCTGGAGCGGACGCTGGCCGACGCCCTGGCCAAGGAGAAGAGCGCGTCGGCGACTCAGCGTGCCTTCGTCTCGATGGTCTCCCACGAGTTCCGCACGCCGCTGACCATCATCGACGGTGAAGCCTACCGCATGATCAAGACCAAGGAGACGATCGTGGCCGACGATATCGAACGTCGGGCCAAATCGATCCGCTCCTCGGTGACGCGGATGGTCAATCTGATAGAAGGCGTGCTCTACTCCACGCGCGCCCAGGAAAACTCGATCGTTCTCCATGTTGAACGGGTCAATCTGCGCAGCCTGATCCGCTCGGTTTGCCACGAGCAGGCACGGGTTTCGCCGGATCATTTCGTCGAATACATCGTGGCCGGGCTGCCGGCTGCGGTGAAGGGTGATCGCAACCTGCTGAGCTATGTTTTTGACAACCTGGTCGGCAACGCGATCAAATATTCGCCCGCGGGCAGCGTGGTCACCGTCAACGGCGAGGTCGTGGATGCTCAGGCGGTGGTGATCATCCGTGATTCGGGCATCGGCATTCCGGCCGAGGATCTGCCGCGCCTGTTCGAGCCCTATTTCCGCGCCGGCAACGCGTCCGGGTTTTCCGGCAGCGGCGTCGGTCTCTATATTGTCCAGACCTTCGTCAAACTGCATGGCGGCCGGGTGACGGTCGAGAGTACGGTCGGCCAGGGCTCGGTCTTCACGGTCTATCTGCCGGTTGACGGGGCGAAATGAGCGGGCCGGCAACGGCGGTGGCAGTCAGGGGTCTGGGCATGGTCGGGATGATGGAGTGGCGGGTGGCGGTGACGGTGCCGGAGGCGACCGTCGAGGGGTTTGCCGATGCGATCGGCGAGGGCGCCGCCGCGGTCTCGACCTTCGAGCTTCAGGAGGGCGGCGACTGGCTGGTCGAGGCGACCTGGATCGGCGAGCCCGAGACGGCGCGTCTCTCGGCCCGGGTGGCGGTGCAGGCCGGCGCCGCCGGCATTGCCGAGCCGGCGCTGGAGATCGGACCACTGCCGGCGATCGACTGGGTTAGCCACGCCTACCGGGGCTTTCCGCCGCTGCGTGCCGGCCGCTATTTCGTCTATGGCTCCCATTTCGAAGGCCGCTTGCCCGCAGGGGCGGTGACGCTGAAGATCGACGCCGCCACCGCTTTCGGCACCGGAGAGCATGGTTCGACCCGCGGCTGTCTGCTGGCGCTCGACGCTCTGGCCAAGCGCTGGCGCGGCTGGGGCCGGTGCCGGCTCGGGCAGGTGCTCGATGTCGGCTGCGGTTCGGGGATTCTGGCGCTGGCCGCAGCCCGGACCTGGCGGGTGCCGGCGCTGGCGGTGGACCTTGATGCGGAGTCGGTGCGGGTCGCTACCGTCAACGCCCGGCTCAACGGCTTGTCGCCCCTGGTGCGGACCGGCCCGGCCGATGGCTATCGGGTCGGCGCCGCCCAAAGGCACCGGCCCTGCCGCCTGATTTTGGCCAACATCCTGGCCCGGCCGCTGGCCCGGCTGGCGCCCGGGTTGCGCCGCCATCTGGCCCCGGGCGGGGTCGCGGTGCTGGCGGGCCTGCTCGGGCGGCAGGAGCGGCTGGTGCTGGCCGCCCACCGCGCCCAGGGGCTGGTGCTGCGGGCGCGGATCGATGTTGGTGAGTGGCGGACCCTGGTGATCGGGCGGCCGGCGCGCCGCTAGGGTCGAGTCACGAGGGCGGGCGGATTACGACGGGGTGGATCGTCATGACGGTGGCGCGGCGGCTGTGGTGGTGGGGCGGACTGATCGGTCTGGTTCTGGTCGTGGTGCCGGGGATCGATCTCGGCGTCGCCGGGTTGTTTTTTCGGCCCGAGGCGGTGGACCCGACCCTGCGCTTCCTGTTCAACGACCAGCCGCTCGCCCGCGCCATTCACGGGCTGGCGATTCTGGGGCCGCTGGTGCTCGGTCTGGGGCTGCTGCTGGGCTTTCTTTATTGCGCCATTCGTCTCCGCCGGCTCTGCGGCCTGGGCTCGCTGCACTGGCTGTTTCTGCTGCTGGCGCTGCTGGCGGGGCCGGGGCTGATGGCCAATCTGGTGCTGAAGGACAACTGGCACCGCGCCCGGCCGTTCCAGATCGAGGCGTTCGGCGGGCCGCTGCGTTTTACGCCGGCGCTGGTGCTGGCCGACCAGTGCGACCACAATTGCGCCTTCGTTTGCGGCGATGCCTCGGCCGGTTTCTTTCTCCACAGCTTCGCCTATGTCGCGCAGCGGCGGCGGCGTACGATCTTTTGGGCCGGCATCGGCGCCGGCCTGCTCACCGGCCTGGTTCGTCTCGGCCAGGGCGCCCATTTTCTCAGTGACGTTTTTTTTGCCGGCGTCCTGATTCTCGCCGTCACCGCCGCTCTCCACACCCTCTTCTGGGGCCGGGCCGCCACCGCGGCTTGGTGGCGCGAGGTGGTGCCGCAGTCTCGCTGATGGCGACGCCCGGTCCGGTTTTCGCGCCGGCTCAGGCCCGGCGCCGGGTTCAGTTTCGCCGCAGATCCAGGGTATAGGGGAACTCGGGATTGCGCTGTTCGGGCGGGGCGGTCATCGGTCCCGGGGTGTGGCCGAAGGAGAAGAAGCGGGCGAGGCGGCGGCCTTCGGCTTCGTTGGCGTTGACCGGGAAACGGTCGTGGTTGCGGCCGCCGGGGTGGGCGACGTGATAGGTGCAGCCGCCGAGCGACCGCTCCGACCAGGTATCGACGATATCGAACACCAGCGGCGCATGGACCGGGATCGTCGGATGCAGGCAGGCCGGCGGCTGCCAGGCGCGATAGCGCACCCCGGCCACGGCTTCGCCATCAATACCGGTGGGGTGCAGCGGCACCCGCCGGCCGTTGCAGACCACAATGTGGCGCTGGTCGGTCAGGCCGCTGACCCGCACCTGCAGGCGCTCGACCGAACTGTCGACATAGCGGGCGGTCCCGCCGCCGCCCGGCTCCTCGCCCAGCACGTGCCAGGGCTCCAGGGCCTGCCGCAGCTCGACGTGAATCCCGCGCTGGACGATCTCGCCATAGAGCGGGAAGCGGAAGTTGAGGTGGGAGGCGAACCAGGCATCGTCGAAGGGATAGCCGGCGTCGCGCAGCTCGGTCAGCACATCGCCGAAATCGAGCTGGACGAAGTAGGGCAGCATGAAGCGGTCGTGCAACTCGGTGCCCCAGCGCACCAGCCGCGATTGGTAGGGCTGGCGCCAGAAGCGCGCGACCAGCGCCCGCATCAGCAGCTGCTGGGTCAGGCTCATCTGGGCGTGGGGCGGCATCTCGAAGGCGCGGAACTCGACCAGCCCCTGGCGCCCGGCGGCGCTGTCGGGCGAATAGAGCTTGTCGATGCAGAATTCGGCGCGGTGGGTGTTGCCCTGAAGATCGGTCAAGAGGTGGCGCAGCACCCGGTCGACCAGCCAGGGCGGGCAGTTGGAACCGGCGCCGTCCAGCTGCTGGAAGGCGATTTCCAGCTCATAGAGGCTGTCGTTGCGCGCCTCGTCGACCCGGGGCGCCTGACTGGTCGGGCCGATGAACATCCCGGAAAACAGGAACGACAGCGACGGGTGATGCTGCCAGAAGGTGATCAGGCTGCGCAGGAGATCGGGCCGGCGCAGGAACGGGCTGTCGGCCGGGCTGGCCGCGCCCATCACGATGTGATTGCCGCCGCCGGTGCCGCAATGGCGGCCGTCGAGCATGAATTTCTCGGTGCCGAGCCGGCTCAGCCGCGCCTCTTCATAGAGGTCGGTGGTGTTGCGCACCAGCTCGTCCCAGCTGCCCGAGGGGTGGATGTTGACCTCGATCACGCCGGGATCAGGCGTCACCGCCAGCGAGTTCAGCCGCGGATCCCGGGTCGGGGTGTAGCCTTCGATCAGCACCGGCATGTCGAGTTCGAGCGCTGTCTGCTCGATCGCGGTGATCATGGCCACAAAGTCCTCCAGCATGCCCATCGGCGGCAGGAAGAGGTAGAGCTTACCGTTGCGGGGCTCGATGCAGAGGGCGGTGCGCACCACCCACCACGCCGACTGGCCGGGCTCGGGAATATCGGTGCGGACGTCAGCCATCGACTGGTAGGCCTGCCGGCTGAGCGCTTCCCGCTTCACCGGATCGAGGGTGGCCTGCTTCAGCGGCACCTGATTGGGCGGCAGCGGCTGGCGGGGATCGAACGGATCCTGCTCCCAGGAGCCGACGGCGTCGCGGGGATCGACCCAGGGCAGAGAGCCCAGCGGCAGGCGGAAGCCGACCGGGCTGTCGCCCGGCACCAGCAGCAGCCGGTTCTGGCGCAAGGGCCAGGAGCTGGAGAGCCAGACCGGCCCCACCGCTTCATGCCGGCGGTTGATCGGCAGCGCAAAGCCGACCGGCTCGTTGAGGCCGCGCTGGAAGACCCGGGAGAGGCGTTCGCGTTCCTCCTTGTCTTCGAGATGGCTGGCCAGCGGGTCGACGTTGATCGGCAGCAGCGATTCGCGCTTGAGGTAATGCCAGGGATCCTCGTAGGCGGCGCGTACCAGTTGGGGGTCGATGCCCAGCCGCTTGGCCAGGGTCATCAAAAAGAGGCCGGCCTCGGTGGCGCCGAAGCCGTAATCCTTCGATTCGTCGCCGAGCAGCTCCTCGTTGGTCCAGAGGGCATCGCCATCGCGGCGCCAATAGATGCTGAAGGCCCAGCGCGGCAGCGATTCGCCGGGATACCATTTGCCCTGGCCGTAATGGGGCAGGCCGCCGGGGGCGAAACTGCGGCGCAGGCGGTTGGTGAGGTTGGCGGCCAGCACCCGCTTGGTCGGGCCGACGGCGGCGATGTTCCACTCGGCGCCGTCCATGTCGTCGATCGAGACGAAGGTCGGCTCGCCGCCCATGGTCAGGCGGACGTCGCCGGCGGTCAGCTCCTCGTCGATGCGGTGGCCGAGGCCCTCGATCGCACCCCACTGCTGGGGGGTGTAGGGCTTGGTCACCCGCGGCGCTTCCTTGATCCGGGTCACCGACATGGCGTGGTCGAAGGTGACCTCGCAGGGATCGACAAGGCCGGTGACCGGAGCGGCGCTGGTGGCGTCGGGGGTGCAGGCGAGCGGAATGTGGCCCTCGCCGGCAAGCAGGCCCGAGGTCGGGTCGAGGCCGATCCAGCCGGCGCCGGGCAGGAAGACCTCGGTCCAGGCGTGGAGGTCGGTGAAGTCGGCCTCGGGGCCGGAGGGGCCGTCGAGCGCCTTCTGGTCGGCGGTGAGCTGGATGAGGTAGCCGGAGACGAAGCGAGAGGCGATGCCGAGATGACGCAGAATCTGCACCTCCAGCCATGCCGAATCGCGGCACGACCCGGTGCGGCGGCTCAGCGTCTCCTCGCAGCTCTGGATGCCCGGCTCCATGCGGATGACGTAGCCGATCTCCTTTTGCAGCCGCATGTTGACCGCGACCAGGAAGTCGATGGTCTTGGTCGGGGTCCGGTCGATGGTGGCCAGCCAGGCCTTGAGCGCGGGCCCGGCCGGTTCGGTTTCGAGATAGGGCCGCAGTTCGCGCAGCAGCCAGGGCTCGTAGACGAAGGGCGAGTCCTCGGCGCTGGCCTCGAGGAAGAAGTCGAAGGGGTTGATCGCGGCGATCTCGGCGACCAGATCGACCTCGATGGTGAAGGACTCGGTGCGCTCCGAGAACACCAGCCGGGCCTGATGGTTGGATTGCGGATCCTGCTGCCAGTTCAGGAAATGCTCGCGCGGCGAAATCTTCAGCGAGTAGCTGAGAATCGGCGTCCGGCAATGGGGCGCCGGGCGCAGCCGCACCACCTGCGGCCCGAGCGTGACCAGCCGGTCATAGCGATACGTGGTCTTGTGGTTCAACGCGACGTGAATCGCCATGCAGCGGACCCCCAGAGGAAAACGGTAACGAGGCAGTTCGGAACGCACCCGGCCGGCACCCTAGCACCCTTCGTTGCACCGCGAGAAGCAGGGAATGCTAATACAGCGGCCCGCGGGGCCGGCGATGATGAACCTTGAGCCGGAAAAAGCTGTAGGGTATTCGTAGATTTCCATAGCGGCCGCGTCAAAGATGGAGACAGGCGGAGATGGGGATCAAGCTGTTCCGGCGCCAGGATCAGAGCCCCCCCGGGGCGGCGGCGGGCGCCGGGTGGAAGGAGCGGGTCAAGGGGGTGGTGCAGGGCACCGCCTTCCGGTTTGAGCCCCCGGTGCCGGCGCTCGACCGCCTGGACCGGCCGGTGGTGCTGGAGGCGTTGCCGGCGGCGCCGTTTCCCGAGCAGACGCTTCAGAGCCGGATGCGCCGGCTGTTCGCGGGCAAGCGCGCCGAGCGCCACAGCCACCAGCAGCGTCTGCACTGGCGCTTTTACGATACCGTCGATGCCGTGCTCAGTCTGGTCAGCCCCGAGCCCTATCAGCCGGCCGAGGGGCTGGGGTTGGGCTGGTCGCGCGGGACACCCCCCCGGCCGTCACCGGGCATTACCCACCCTTACCAGTTGAAGTCGGCCTTCGAACTGCTGGCCGAACTGCCCGAATCCTTTGCCGCCGAGCGGGCCTATCTCGACGACCTGCTGTCCTCGGTCCTCATCGCCTACAAGAAGGAGGTGTCGCGGCGCACGGTCGGGTCGCTGACATTTTTTCGGGAGGCTCAGGAATACTTCTTTTCCGGCTACCGGATCGAGAAATCGATCCTGAAGACCATGGATTTGGATGCGAAAGTCGCAGCCTGCCAGCAGGTCTATGACAGCTACCACCACGGGATAAATTACTACATATATGCGCTTCTGTCGCGCGAGCCTTTTGATTCTCAGAATAATATCTTCATGTTCTTTTGCAACGCCTTGTATTTTCGGGCGCGGATCGAATGGAACGGCCAGTTGCTCGACCGCGCCGCCACCAAGAAGCTGCCCAACCGGACCTGGGTGCTGTTCTTCGCTCTGCGTGACCGCACCGTACCGAAACAGTTTCAGGCCGATGACGACTATGCCCGGCAGTTTCGCACCCTGCTGCGGGCGTTTCCCGAAACCACACCGTCCAAGCCGGCTCCGCACCACAAGCCGGTGGCCCGAACCGGCAAGCACGACCGGGTGCACAGCAGCGGCCACATCGGCCTGCGCAAGGCGCCGCCGGAGGCGGCCGATCAAGCCTGACCGGCGGCCCCGACTGACCCGTGAGAGCGTGGCGTGGTCGCCACACCGCCGGCTTGGAATGGCGGGCGGGCGGGCGGCTTGCGGTGGATTTCTGCATTAATAAATACCGTTAATTCAATGATTTTAAAAAACTAAATCCTGTTCCGGTCCCGGGCGCGCCCTTGGGAGCGACGCTTGCGGCCGTCCGGGCGGGGGCGGCGGTTTAACTTTATGTTTGACATAAGCAACGATTTGTAAGATGTTGGATTTAATGGAAGGTGTGCCGTCTGTTTCAGGCCGCCGCCTGCCACCGGATCAACAGAAGTCACTGACAGAACGTCACTGACGGTCGCGCACGGGTTACGGTCATGCAGGCATCAATCGGGGTCCTTCCGTTCCAAACCACCGAGGCTCGCACCTCCGGCCGCTCAGCGATGCGGGGTGTGCTTTTCGGTCATGCCCTCAACTTCGAACCGGCACCGCCGGTGGCCGACGTGCTGCGCAAGCCGGTGGCGCTGGAGCGGTTGCCGGCTTACGAGGTGCCGCGGGACGGAATTTTTCTCAAGCTGTCATCGTTGCTCGGCTCGCTCGGCTGGTCGTCACGGGGCAACGAGCCCAGCCAGCGGGTGCGGGCGCAGAGCGCGACCGCGATCGTGATGGGCTCGCTGTCGTCGCGGATCGGCAAGGAGTTGGAGGCGAGCGGCTGGCTGGCCCAGCGCGAGACCCCGGCCGGGCGGGTTCGCATCGGCCCGATCACCCACCCTTATTGCCTGATGGAGGCGTTCCGGACCCTGATCCGGCTCACCGATGCCAAGGTGGTCAAGGAGCGGCGCTTTCTCGAGCTGGTCTTGGCCATGATGCTGCGGCGGTATGTCGAGCAGATGGGCGAGCAGAGCTTGGTAAAGTTTACATTCGAGACCGAGGCGCGGGAGCATTTCCTGCGAAGTGTCCGAATCGAGCGGGCGCTGAAGAAGGTATCTGACAAGAATACACGCCAGGACCTGTTGCAGCAGCTCCATGATTCTTATTATCATGCCAAGAACTATTATATGTTCTCGGTGGTTGCCCGCGAGAAGGCCGTGAGCGATGGCAAGCTATTCATGATGTATTGCCATGCCACCCATTCGCTGGCCCGACTCGACTGGAACGGTTCTCTGCTCGAACACGCGCATGTCCGCCGGCTGCCGACCCGCGGAGAGGTGCTGTTCCTGTTTCGCCGCGACCGCTGCGCTCAGGAGCACTGCGGCCGCGACGCCGATGTTCACGGCCAGATCAAGGCGCTGATCAGCAGTTTTCCGGAGTGATCGTGGCGCCGGTCAGCAGGTGCTGCAACGCCTGCCAACTTGCCGGGTCGGGTGCGATCAGCAGCGGGCTGGCGTGGCGATGAACGTTGTAGGCGGCGCCATCGGCGAAGCGGGCGACGGCGCCGGCCTCGTCCATGATCAGGATGCCGGCGGCATGGTCCCAGGGCAGCGAGGCCGAGGAATATTTGAACTGGGTTTCCCCCCGGGCCATCAGGATGTAGTCGATGCCGCCGCAACCGGTGTTGCGCACGCCGGCGACGGCACCGGCGGCGGTCAGCAGCCTGCAGGCCTCGCCGCGCCCGTCGAGCCGGCCATAGGCAGAGCCGCTCTGGGCCGAGAGGGGCCGGCTGCGGTCGACAGTCAGCCGCCGGCCCTCGTGCCAGGCGCCGCCGCCGCGCACGGCGTGAACGGTGACCCCGGTCAACGGTTCGTGAATCCAGCCGGCGCGGACGATGCCGGCCTCGACCAGCGCCACGATCACCGCGAAGCCGGTGCGGCCATGGGCGAAGTTGCAGGTGCCGTCGACGGGATCGATCACCCAGACCGGCGCCGCGCCGTCGAGCACCGCGAGCACGCCGCGGTCGCCCGCCACCCCCTCCTCGCCGCAGACGGTGCTGCCGGGCAGGGCCTGGACGAGCCGGCGACTCAGCATCGCTTCGGCCTCGGTATCGGCGACGGTAACGAAGTCGCCCGGCTTCTTTTCGCGGATTTCCCCGGGGGCGAGCGCCCGGAAACGCGGCAGAATCACTGCCTCTGCGGTTTCGCGGATCAGGGCGGTGACGAGGGCGGGATCGATCATCGACAAGGGGGGAACTCCAACAACAGCAAAACCCGTTGTACCGCCACAGCGGGGCGGTGGAAAGCGCCGTCGCATCCCCGGCAGCCCCTCGACAGCCGGGGCGTTGCGGCCTATTCTGTTAACCAGCCCGCTGCGGGGGGAACCGGACAGGAGGAACGGCATGTATCGCGATAATTCGCTGATGCCCAAGGAGGCGATGCGTCTCACCGTCCTCGGCACCCTGACCCTTGGCGGCACTCTTCGTTACGGCGATCTCGCGGCCGAGGTTCGCCATTTTACCGGGCACATCGTCGGCCCCTCCCTTGACCTGATGGGCACTTCGCTGGAAATGCTGCGCTACGAGGGGCTGATCGAAGCCCTCGACGGCACCGGCATGGAGGACAACGCCGTGCTCGCCGTCACCCCGGCCGGGCGGCGGGAGTTCGAGACCCTGATGGCGGCTCACGTCCGGGCGCCGTCCTCCGACGATCTCAACAAGCTGGTGATCGCGCTCAAGCTGCGCTTTCTCCATCTTCTGGCGCGGCCGGCGCAGTTGGAGCAGCTCGACGCCCTGACCGCGCTCTACGAGACCGAACTCGCCCGTCTCACCGACCTCGCCCGCCACCACAAGGGTGATCCCGGCCTGCTGGTGCCATGGCTGGAGCATGACATCGCTCAGGTCGAAGCCCGTCTGGTCTGGTTCCGCGGGCTCTGCCGGCGCATCGGCGCCTGAGGCGGCCCAGCGCCGCCGTACCCGGGGCCGGATTGTCGAAATCGCGAAAAAAGTTCGTCCCGAAATCGATTGTGCTCGTGTACACTCGGGGCACGTCTTCGCTTACCACGGCGGCCCGTCATGTCTGGCAAAATATCGGAAGAGTATCTTGAAGACCGCTTGCGTGTCGAATTCATGGATGATGCGCGCGACCGGCTCCAGCGCATGTACGACGCCATCGACCGGCTGAGCGCCGGCAAGACCAGCGATACCGAGGTTATTTCAACGCTGCGGATGGATATCCATAACCTCAAGGGGACCGGCTCGCCCTTCGGCTATCCCGCGGTCAGTCTGGTTTCGCACCGGATGGAAGACTATCTCAGCGGTCTCTCGCATCTCGACCAGCGTCAGGTCGTGGCCGTCCAGACCTTTCTCGATCGTATCGCGCAGCTGATCGACCGCGAGGTGCAACCGCAGCTGGCCGAGACCAACCAGATCCTGCGCGCCCTGCCCACCCGCTACGTCTTCGACATCAAGGACGTCGAGGTTCGCAACGTCGAGATCATGGTGGTGACGCCGTCCAAGGTGGTGGCGAAGAAGGTTGGCACCGAGCTGGCGGCCTGCGGCTTCCGCTCGGTGACGGTTCAGGACCCGATCGAGTCGATCAGTCTGGCGCTGCGGGTGCCGCCCGACATGCTGATCGCGGCGATGGTGATGGACGCTCTCTCCGGCCTTGATCTCATTCGCGGCCTGCAGGCGATGTCGGTGACCCGCAAGGTGCCGATGGCGGTGCTGACCAGCCTGGATCTCGACAGCCCGGCGCTCAAGGAAGTGCCGAGCGGCGTCGGCGTGATCCGCCTCGGCCCGAAATTCTCGGAAGACATCGCCACCGTCATCACCCGGTTCAATCTGGGGTAGGGACCGGGAACGGCGTGCCTGCCGACCACACCGGCTCGCTTCCCGGCGGGTGATTCGGCGGATTGCCGGCCGGGGCGAAGTTGCTCTGGCCACGGCGGGCGTCGAAATCGGCCAGCGCCCAGCGCACGGTGGGGAAGGCCAGCTCGGGCCAGGGAATCTCCGCCCACTCGAACAGCGCCACCTCGAGGCTTTCCGGCCCGGCGGCAATCTCGGGCGAGAGCAGGCGGGCGCGGTAGAACATGTGGACCTGACTGATCCGGGGCAACTGGTAGAGGCCGAGCAGATCGCCGACCTCGATCCGGGCGCCGGCTTCCTCGTGGGCCTCGCGGGCGGCGCCTTCGAGGGTGGTCTCGTTCTCTTCCATGAACCCGGCGGGCAGGGTCCAGAGGCCGCGGCAGGGCTCGATCGCCCGGCGGCAGAGCAGAATCCGCTCCTGCCAGACCGGCACGCTGCCGACCACGATCAGCGGATTTTGATAGACGACGTAATGGCACTCCGGGCAGACCAGCCGGACGCGATCGTCGCCCGGGGGAACCCGCCGGACCCGCGGGCCGCGCTCAGTCATCGATCACCTCGACATCGACAGAGACGGTCAGGCCCTGGCCGGCGCCGCCCATGATCACGCCCCGCACCGGGCTGACATCGTCGTAGTCGCGGCCCCAGGCCAGGGTGATGAAGTCGGCATCGGCCAGCCGGCCGTTGGTCGGGCAGAGGTCGACCCAGCTTTCGCCGCCGACCCAGACCGAAACCCAGGCGTGGCTGGCGTCGACGCCGACCAGCCGTTCCCGTCCCGGCGGCGGCATCGTGCGCAGATAGCCGCTGACGTAGCGGGCGGGCAGGCCGAGCGAGCGCAGGCAGCCGATGGTCAGGTGGGCGAAGTCCTGGCAGACGCCGCGCCGCTTGGTCAGCACCTCGTCGAGGGGGGTCGACACCGTGGTCGCGGTGGCGTCGAAAGCGAAGTCCTCGTTGATCCGGCTGTTGAGGTCGAGCAGGGCGAGGCCGATCGGGCGGCTGCGCGAAAACGACGGCGCGGCATAGTCGAGGAGGTCACGGCTGCCCCGGACCAGGGTGCTGTCGAACACGAACTGGCCGATGGTGGTGGCCTCGTCGGCGCCGGCCAGGGCGCGGGCGAGATGGCGCAGCCGCTCCCAGGGCGGCGTCGCCCCGGCATCAAAGGCGAGCGGGGCGCGGACATCGATTTCAAGCTCACTGGCGACATCGAGCCAGCGGTGGGGCTCCTGGACCGCGACATAGGTGACGGGATTGCCGAAATAATCGCTGTAATCGGCCCGTACCGCCGGCTGTGGTCCGACCATCAGCTGGCTGCGCCGGCAGCGCTGGCGCGGATGGGCGCGCGCGGCCAGATGCAGCAGGTGATGCGAGACCGGCACCTCCTCGCCATAGTCGTAGCGGGTGCGATGGCGGGCGCGGTAGCGCACCGGGGGCGGGGCGTCGTCAGGCCGATCGGGCGAAGGCATGGCTGAAAAAGGCATGGGCCAGGAGGTTGGAGATTTCCGGCAGGTTGGCCGCCAGAGTGTCGAGAGTGGTGCGCAGCAGCGCCGCGTTGCGCACCAGATCGGGTTGGGTCAGGGCGTCGCGGGCCTCGCTGACGATGGCCAGCGCCGTTGCGGTTGGGTTGTAGATGGTCGCTTGGCGCCGGGAATTTTCCGAGAGCCCGGCCAACTGGTCGCGCAGGATGGCCAGCTGGAAGGCCAGCGCCCGCGGATTGTCGGGATCGACCAGCAGCAGCTTGAGCACCGGCCCCTTCTGGACCACCGCAAAGTAGCGCTCGCGGTAGGTCATGAAGCTTTCGGCCAGTTCCAGCAGCACCTCCAGGGTGGCCGAGAGCGAGGTCGCCTGCCGGCCGTCGACCGGGCGGGCGGCATCGGCGATGCGCAGGGCGCGCATCAGCGACACCACCTGCACCGCCCGTTCCAGCCGCCGGCCCATGGTCAGGAAGCGCCAGCCCGGCCCGCGGACCATGCTTTCCTGTTCGAGCCCGAACAGGGCGGAGAAGCTGGTCACCAGCTCGTCGAGTGGCTGCAGCATCGCCGCGCCCTCGCCGGAGCCGGCGGGACCGCGACTCTCGCGGTCGATCTGGGTAATCACCCGCCACATATCGCGCGACAGCCGGTCGCGCACGCTGTGGGCGGCGCGGTGCAGGCGCTGGACGTTGGCGCGCAGGCTGCTGGGGTGATCGGGATCGAAGATCGCGGCCTTGAGCGCCGGCAGCAACTCGCGCACCGAGGTTTCGGGCTTGGCCATCTCGGCCGGGATCAGATTGTGCCAGACCAGCAGCCGCAGCAGCGGGTCGAGTTCGTCGTTGGCGCCGGGTACGCCGCCGCTGTCGAAGAGGCGGCTGGCGCTGCCGCGCAGCAGCCGCACCGCACTGTCGCAACGCTCGGCGTAGCGGCCGAGCCAGAACAGACCGTCGGCGACCCGGCTGGGCAGATCGCCGCCGACGGTGCGCAGCTCGCCGCGAATCTCGATCGCCCGGGCCTCGGCGGCGGCGCGGAGATCGCGTTGGGGCGGCTGGCGGACCCCGACGATCTCGTGGTGCCGCTGCGGGGTCAGCACCCAGGTATCCTTGCTGCCGCCCCCGCTGTGCATCGAGACCACCAGCCGCCCGGGCTCGGGGGCGACCCGGGTCAGGCCGCCGGGCATCACCTTGTACCGGCCGCCACCGACCGCGGCAGCATAGACCCGCATCACGACATGGTGGGCCTGAAGGCCGGTGCCCTGCCAGACCGGCGCCGTCGACAGCACGATGCGTTCCTGGCCGACGAAGTCCCAGGGCCGCTGGCGCAGGGCCTGGCGCAGCAGCTCCTTGCGCGCGGCGCTGAGGTCGGCGCCGAAGATCGGATCGAGCACGACGTCGCGGTTGGCGCCCTTGATCACCAGCCGGTCGAGATTGTCGAGGACGTGGGCCAGTTCGGCATCCTGGCCGCACCACCAGCTGGCCACGCTGGGCAGTTTCAGCTCCTCGCCCAGCAGGTGGCGGCAGAGCGAGGGCAGGAAGGATTTGAACGACATCGATTCCATCAGGCCGCTGCCGATGGCGTTGGCCACCACCACCGTGCCGGCGCGGAGCGCCTGGAGCAGGCCGGCGACTCCGAGCGAGCTGTCGGCCCGCAATTCCAGCGGGTCGCAGAAATCATCGTCGAGCCGGCGCAGGATGACGTCGACCGGTTCCAGCCCCGAGAGGGTCTTGAGGAAGACCCGGCGGTCGCGCACCGCCAGATCCTCGCCCTCGACCAGGGTGATCCCGAGGTGGCGGGCGAGATAGGCATGCTCAAAATAGGTTTCGGCGAAGGGGCCGGGGGTGAGCAGCACCACCCGGGGCTGGTTGCGTCCGGGCGCCAGTGCCAGCAGCGCCTCGCGGAAGGCATTGAAGAAGGGATTGAGCCGCTCGACCTGACAGTAGCGGTAGGTCTCGGACAGCACCTGACTGAGCACCGCCCGGTTTTCCAGGGCATAGCCGGCGCCGGAGGGGGTATTGGTGCGGTCGCCCAGCACCCACCAGCTGCCGTCGGAATCCCGCACCAGATCCACGGCATAAAAGTGCAGGTATTGGTTGCCCGGCACCGGCAGGCCATGACAGGCGCGGCGGAAGCCGGGGTCGGCGTAGATCAGCGAGGCGGGAAGCCGGCCCGAGCGGATCAGGGCTTGCGGGCCATAGAGATCGGCGAGAAAGGCGTTGAGCAGTTGGGCGCGCTGGCTGACCCCGGCTTCGATCTGCCGCCACTCCTCGGCCGGCACCAGCAGTGGCACGAGGTCGAGCGGCCACGGCCGTTCGATGCCCTGCGGGTCGCCGTATACGTTGTAGGTGACGCCGTTCTGACGCAGCAGCCGCCGCGCGCTCTCCCAGCGTTCGGCCATGCGGTCGGCGTGAAGGGCACCCAGGCTGGAGAGAAACAGTTTCCAGTGCGGGCGCATCCGGCCCTGGCCGGTGACCATCTCATCGAATGGTGAATCGGGGCGGCCATACGCGACGCCCGAGTCCGGGTCGGATCCTGCGGCCGCGGCACCCGGCGGATGGGGAAGGTCGGTCTCTGGGTCTGACAAGGTTTTTTGGTCACAAAAGCAGGAAGACGGCACCGGCGGCCAGTATGCCCCAAGCCCGCCAACCGAGCCAGCCTCTTGCGCCCCGCTGGCGACACCATCGGCGGGCCGCGGGCCGTGGCCAAAAAAACAAGGGAGCCCGAAGGCTCCCTTGCCGGTCGAAGGCCGCGACGGCGAACCGTCGCGGCGATCGGGTCTTCATCATCAGCTGATGTGCAGGGCGGCCAGAATGGCCAGCATCAGCAGCGCGACGATGTTGGTGATCTTGATCATCGGGTTGACCGCCGGGCCGGCGGTGTCCTTGT
>JBAXPR010000006.1:0-74595 GCA_037132135.1 Rhodospirillaceae bacterium | reverse complement strand
CGATCACGCCCTGCTTCTTCTCGCCGGTGCGCAGCAGCAGGATGTTGGTCTTGCCGTCGGCACCGACCGCCAGCTTGTCGGTGGGCACCAGCGGAATGCCGCGCCAGGTCAGGAAGGGATTGCCAAAGAGAGTCACGGTGGGCGGCGGCACGCCGCGCTTGGTGCATTCGCGGCCGAAGGCGGCGATGGCGCGCGGGTGGGCCAGGAAGAAAGCGGGTTCCTTCCATACCTTGGTCAGCAACTCGTCGAGGTCGTGGGGGGTGGGCGGGCCGCCGAGGGTGCGGATGCGCTGGGTCGGCACGGCGTTGGGCAGCAGGCCGTAGACCGGGTTGTTGACCAGCTCGTTTTCCTGCCGCTCCTTGACCTTCTCGATCAGCAGCCGGAGCTGCTCGCGGATCTGGTCGTAGGGCTGGTTGTAGAGGTCGGAAACCCGGGTCTGGACGTCCAGCACCGTCGTCACGGCGTTGAGGGCGTACTCGCGCGGGGTGTCCTCGTAATCGACGAAGGTCTCCGGCAGATCCTCGGCAGCGCCGGGACTGCATTCGACGTCGTCGCGGGTGGATTCCTTGACCCGGTTGAGCCGGTAGATGCCGGCCTCGACCGGAACCCAGGGCAAAAAGGACACCAGCCAGCGCGGCGTGATGCCACCCCATTGAGCCGGTGTCTTTGTGGCATTGGCAAGCTGGCGCGCCGCCTTCTCGCCTAATGTCCGCTGAATTTCTTGAGTTTCACTCATGGGGTTCGTCCTCGAAACGATCCGTGATTATCTTCATGTCAAAGGCGTGTTCATGACGGCCGGTCCGCTGTTTCGTTCCTGGCGGCGTCACCTCCTCCAGTACCGTCACGGAAGATTTTCCAATTCGGCTCACCTGTCAACCTTAAACTCACCAGACTACCAGATCTTTCGAGCACAATAATACACCTAGCATCACGTGATAACTGCGGTCGCCCACGGCTCGGATAGTCAATGAGTCCAGGGCAGTCCGAGGGCCTTCCAGCCGGGAGTCGTCCCGCCAGGCTTGCCTTCGAAGCCGTTGGCAACGTTGAAGGCGCGGTAGCCCTGGCGCGCCAGCACCTCGCCGGCCGCCCGCGAGCGCACACCGCTGCGGCAAATCAAAAACACCGGCCGCTCCGGCGTCACGCCGCTGGCCGCCAACGCGGCGCTGAAGCGCCGCTCGCGCTCGGGCGGCGGGAATTTCTGCCAGTCCAGTTTCACCAGCGGCCGGCCCAGGCTGGACACATCCGGGACGCCAACATGGTTCCATTCGTCCGGGGTCCGGACATCGACCAGCACCGCCGCCGGATTGTCCGCCAGCCCTTGCCATGCCTGCTGCGGACTGACATCGCCACCGAATTGACCGCTCATCACCGCCTCCATTTTACAATAAACATTTGCTCTTTGTTGTCTTAAAGTACACCAATCTATTGGCCTTATCAAGGATAACTCACACTCAAATCCCGCTGCCGGCAACCTCGCCATCGGAAAACAGTTGGGGGCTGACCAGCCGGACGCCGGCCCAGTCTCCCCGACGCAGTCCGAGGCCGTTGAAGCGGCTCTTGTCCATCACCGCCTCAAGGGCATGGCCGTTGAGATCCAGTTCCACCCGGGCAGTCGGGCCGAGGGCGAAGATGTGGCGGATGCGGGCGCGCGGCAGTGCGCCGTCGCCGTCCTCGATCCGGGTCAGCTCGACGTCGTGGGGACGGACGAACGCCACGGCGCGGCCATGGTCACCGCCGAGGGTGGACAGGGTCAGGCCAGGACCATCGAGCCGGATTTCGCCCTTCTCGACCGTGCAGGCGAACCGGTTGACGTTGCCGAGGAAGTCGTACACGAAAGGCGAGGCCGGATGCTCGTAGACTGCGGTCGGCGTGCCCACCTGCTCGATGCGGCCACGGTTCATCACCACCACCCGGTCGGCGAGTTCCAGCGCCTCCTCCTGGTCGTGGGTGACGAAGACGCTGGTGATGTGCATCTCATCATGCAAGCGGCGCAGCCAGCGGCGCAGTTCCTTGCGCACCTTGGCATCGAGGGCGCCGAAAGGCTCGTCGAGCAGCAGCACCCTGGGCTCGATGGCCAGGGCACGGGCCAGCGCCACCCGCTGCCGCTGGCCGCCGGACAGCTGGGAGGGATAGCGGTGGGCCAGCGGCGCCAGTTGTACGAGGTCCAGCAGCTTCATCACCCGCTCGGCGATCTCGGGCTGCGGCAGCCTCTCTTTGCGGGGCCGGACCTTGAGACCGAAACCGACGTTGTCGAACACCGTCATGTGACGGAACAGTGAGTAATGCTGAAACACGAAGCCGACCTGGCGGTCGCGCGGGGTCAGGCCCAGCGCCGCCTCGCCGAAGAAGGAGATGCTGCCGGCATCGGCACGGTCGAGCCCGCCGAGGATGCGCAGCAGCGTCGTCTTGCCCGAGCCCGAGGGACCAAGCAAGGCCAGCAACTCGCCCGATTCGACCTGAAGGTCGACGGAATCGAGCGCGACGAAGGAACCGAAGTGCTTGGTAATGTTGGAAATGGTGATGGTCATTGCCAGAAACTCCTAATGTCCGCGCCCGGACAGCGCCTCGCCCCAGCGCCATTCCAGCGCCGACTTCGCCGCCAGGGTGACCAGGGCGAGCAGGGCGAGCAGCGAGGCCACCGCGAAGGCGGCGACGAAGTTGTATTCGTTGTAAAGAATCTCGACATGGAGCGGCATGGTGTTGGTCAGGCCGCGGACATGGCCGGAAACCACCGACACCGCACCGAACTCGCCCATGGCGCGGGCGTTGCAGAGCAGCACCCCGTAAAGCAGCGCCCAGCGGATGTTGGGCAAGGTGACGAACCAGAATATCTGCCAGCCGCCGGCGCCGAGCGAAGCCGCCGCCTCCTCTTCCTCGGTGCCCTGGGACTGCATGAGGGGGATGAGTTCGCGGGCGACGAACGGGAAGGTGACGAACACCGTGGCCAGCACCAGCCCGGGTACCGCGAAGACGATCTGAAGATCATGCGCACGCAGCCACGGCCCGAACCAGCCATGGAGCCCGAACAGCAGGACATAGACCATGCCGGAAATCACCGGGGAGACAGAAAAGGGCAGATCGATCAGGGTGATCAGGAAGCTCTTGCCTGGAAATTCGAATTTGGTCACCGTCCAGGCCGCGACGACGCCGAACACCAGATTGACCGGCACCGCGATGCCGGCAACGAGCAGGGTCAGACGGATGGCGGCCAGGGCGTCGGGTTCGGCCAGGGCATCGAAATAGGGGCCGAGGCCGCGGCGCAGCGCCTCGACGAACACCGTGAGCAGAGGCAGCACCACGAAGAGGGTGAGGAAGCCCAGGGCCAGCGCCCCCAGGGTCCGGCGCAGCCATGCCGGATCCCGCAGGGTAACGCGCTGGTTGTCGGAGACGACGGCCTTAGTGAGCATGGCGTTTCCTCATCCAGGCTTGCAGCAGGTTGATCACCAGCAGCAGGGCGAAGGACAGCATCAGCATCAGAGTACCGATGGCGGTGGCACCGTGATAGTTGAACTGTTCGAGCTTGATGATGATCAGCAGCGGCACGACTTCAGAAACCTCCGGCATGTTGCCGGCGATGAAGATCACCGAGCCGTACTCGCCAAGACCGCGCGCGAAGGCCAGGGCGAAGCCGGTGAGCAAAGCCGGGCTCAAGGCGGGCAGAATGACGTGGAGGAAGGTTTGCCAGCGGCTGGCGCCGAGACTCATCGCCGCCTCTTCTTCTTCCGGCGGCAATTCCTGCAACACCGGTTCGACGGTGCGCACCACGAAGGGCAGGCCGATGAAGGTCAGGGCAACCACGATGCCGAGCGGCGTGAAGGCGACCCGGATGCCCCACTCGGCGAGGATCGAGCCGATCCAGCCATTGGTGGCATAGAGCGAGGTCAGCGCGATGCCGGCGACCGCGGTCGGCAGGGCGAAGGGCAGATCCACCAGCGCGTCGACCAGCTTCTGACCGGGAAAGCGGTAGCGCACCAGCACCCAGGCCACCAGGAAACCGAAGACCAGGTTGATCAGGGCGGCGGCAAACGCGGTGGTGAAACTGACTCTGAAGGCGGCGATCACGCGCTCGGTCAGCACCTCGTGCCAAAAGCCGCTCCAGCCCAGCCCGCCGGCGTGGATGGCCAGTGCCGACAAGGGGATCAGCACGATCAGGCCCAGCCACGAGAGCGTCAGCCCAAGGGTCAGCCCAAAGCCGGGAAGGATCGAATAGCGCAGGCCAATCCGGCTCAGATTTCCCCGGTCAGGGCGGCCCAGCCCGCCCAGCGCCCGCATCAGGGCGCTGGGCGACGGTTCCGCCAGTGTGAATATCCCGCTCACGGATGGGGCCTGAAAATCTGGTCAAACACCCCACCATCGGCGAAATGCTTCGCCTGGGCAGCACGCCAGCCGCCGAACACCGCGTCGATGGTGAAGAGTTTGATCTCCGGAAAGCGATCCTTGAACTTCGCTGCCACCTCGGCCAGCCGGGGCCGGTAATGGTTCTCGGCGGCGATGGCCTGAGCTTCAGGGGTATAGAGGAAGGTGAGATAGGCCTCGGCCGCCTTGCGGGAGCCATGACGCTCGACCACCTTATCGACCACCGCCACCGGCGGTTCGGCGAGAATGCTGGTGGACGGCACCACCACATCGAGGCTTCCGCCGAGTTCCTGCCTGGCCAGGTAGGCCTCGTTCTCCCAGGCCAGCAACACATCGCCGAGGCCGCGCTGGGTGAAGGTGATGGTCGAGCCGCGGGCGCCGCTGTCGAGCACCGGCACATGAGCAAAGAGTTTGCCGACAAACTCTTTGGCCGCCGCCTCGTCACCCTGGCTCCGGTCCAAGGCATAGCCCCAGGCCGCAAGATAGTTCCAGCGCGCGCCGCCCGAGGTCTTGGGGTTGGGCGTGATCACCTGGACGCCGTCCTTGATCAGGTCGTTCCAGTCGTGAATCTGCTTGGGATTGCCCTTGCGCACCAGGAAGACAATCGTCGAGGTGAAGGGCGTGCTGTTCTGGGGCAGCCGCTGTTGCCAGTTGGGCGCGATCTGACCCGAATCGGCGATGGCGTCGATGTCGTAGGCGAGCGCCAGCGTTACCACGTCGGCTTCCAGGCCATCGATCACGGCGCGGGCCTGCTTGCCCGAACCGCCGTGGGACTGGTTGATGCGCACCGTATCCTTGGTCTCAGCCTGCCACCTGGCGCCGAACGCCTTGTTGATCGCGACGTACAGTTCGCGGGTCGGATCATAGGAGACGTTGAGCAGGGCTGTCTCGGCCAAGGCAAAGGAAGGGGCCATCAGGCTGCCCACTGTCACCGCCAGAGCCAGCTTTCGCTTAAGTCCTTCAAAAACCATCGCAGTTCTCCTTGTGTGCATATAATGCACGGCAAGCTCTATTCAACTGTGTTGATATGTGATATCGCGTCAATCAACACAACTCCACTAGCTATATAGAGCGGATGCCGGATTGTCCAGTGTGTTTTGCGGTGCGGGATAAGCGGCGCGTTCTCAGCCGGGGACGCTCACCGCACGGTGCGCGGCGCCGCGGGACCCGACGCCCTGCGGACTAAAGCTCCCGCCACACCGCTTCGGTGACCCGGGCAAAGGCGGCGCGGAGGTCGGGAAGGAGGACGCGGGCGACCGGCAGACCGGTTTCGACCAGCGCCGCTTCGATCTTCGAGGCCAGGGCGGCCAGTTCGCCGGTTCCGGCGGTGCGGGCGGCGCCGGCGATCGAGTGGGCGGCAAAGCGCGCATCTTCGGTGTTGCCGGTTTCGAGATGACAGGCCAGCTGTTCCAGGGTCGGCGCCGTGGTCTCGAGGAAATAGTCCATCATCGGCCGCGCCGCCTCCTTGTCGCCGAACAGCCCGACCACGAAGGCGACATCCAGCACCACCGGCGCGGCTTCGGGCGGCGGCGGCGGCGGAGCCGGCCCGGCCGCCGCCGGCCGCCGCAACTCCAGGGCCTTGGGCAGCCAGCGCGCGACCATCGCCTCGAGGGCGGCCAGTTCCACCGGCTTGGCCAGATAATCGTCCATGCCGGCGGCATAGCACTTGTCGGCCTCGCCCGAGAGCGCCGCCGCGGTCAGGGCGACGATCGGCAGATGACCGCCGGCAACGGCTTCGCCGGCCCGCAGCCGCCGGGCCAGGGCGTAGCCGTCGAGCCGGGGCATGAAGCAGTCGGTGACCAGCAGGCCATAGCCGCCGGCCTGAAGCGCACCCCAGGCCGCCTCGCCATCCTCGACCAGATCGGCGGCAAAGCCGAGACGCTGGAACTGCTGGCGGATCACGATCTGATTGGTCGGATTGTCCTCGGCGATCAGGATCAGCGCCCCGGCGGCCTGCGCCTCGTCGCGGCTGGGCGGCAGCGCGGCTTCGGCCGCCGCCCGCGCCGGGCCGCTGCGCTCAGGGGGCAACCGCCCGGCCGCCCGCGCCACCGCCCGCTCCAGCACCTCGCGCCGCACCGGCTTGAACAGCACCTCGGTAATGCCGAGCCCCTCGGCGGCGGCGGTCAGACCGACATCGTCGAGATGGGTCGTCACCACCACCCCGAGGCCCTGATAGCCCGACACCGCCCGCACGGCGCTGACCAGATCCAGGCCGTCGAGGCGACCGGGATCGTGGTCGGTCACCACCACCTGGAACGGAAGCTCGCCTTCGCCGGCCCGGTTGAGCACGGCCAGACCGACCCCGGCATCGGGCACCGTCACCACCTGCGCCCCGGCCCGGGTCAGGATCAGCTCGAAGGCCCGGCAGGCGGCGGGCGCGTCGTCGATCACCAGAACTTCAAGCCCCGAAAGGTCGATGCCCGGAACCGCGGGCAGCGCCGCCGCCGCCTCGTCCACCGCCAGCGGCACCTCGAACCAGAAGCTGGAGCCGAAGCCGACCGCGCCGTGGGCGCCGATCGCCCCGCCCATGATCTCGACCAGCCGCCGGCAGATCGACAGCCCGAGACCGCTGCCGCCGAAGCGCCGGGTGGTCGAGGCGTCGGCCTGGCTGAAGGGTTCGAACAGCTTGGCCTGAAGCGCCTCGGTCAGGCCGATCCCGGTGTCCACAACCTCGAAATGAACCGGCGGCGCCGTCCCGGGGACACCCAGGACGCGGGCCGAGACCATCACCGCGACATAGCCGTGCTCGGTGAATTTTAGGGCGTTGCCGACCAGATTGAGCAGGATCTGGCGCAGGCGCACGGGGTCGCCGATACGGGCGTCGGGCAGCGCCGGATCGACGTCGATGATCAGGTCGAGGTGCTTTTCCCGGCTGCGGGTCGACAGGAGATCGGCCACGCCCTCGACGATGGCGCGCAACGACATCGGCACGCTTTCCAGTTCCAGCCGCCCGGCCTCGATCTTGGAAAAATCCAGGATGTCATTGATGATGGTCAGCAGCGCCTGCGCCGATTCGCGAATTACCGCGACGAAACGGCGCTGCTCGCTCTCGAGGGAGGTCCTCTCCAGCACCTCCAGCATGCCGAGCACGCCGTTCATCGGGGTGCGGATCTCGTGACTCATGGTGGCGAGGAAGGTCGATTTCGACTTTGCCGCGTCCTCGGCCAGTTCCTTGGCCTTCAGCAAGGCCTCTTCGGCGGCCTTGCGCTCGGTGATGTCGGTACAGGTGAAGAGAAAACCGCCCTCGCGCCGGCTGTTGCCGCGGAACTCCAGATAACGGCCGCTGCCGAGCCGGGTTTCGCCCACCAGCGGCAATCCCGCGGAAATATAGGTGCCGATCTCAAAGGTCAGCTGTTCAGCCGAACGCCAGCCGAGATCGCCCTGTTCGGCCGAGCGGCGGATCAGATCGCCCAGCACCGGCTTAGCCGCCATCAGGCTTTCCGGATAGCTCCAAAGCAGACGATAGCGCTCATTGTAGATCACGCCCCGGAACTCGTCGTCAAAGAGGCAAATGCCGTTAGGCATGGCGTCGAAGGCGGCCTGAAGCTGGAGCGAGGTTTCGGCGACCTCGGCCTCGGCGCGTACCCGCTCGCTGATGTCGACCACCGTCACCTGCATCGCCGGCGCGCCCATCCAGTCGATCACACGCTCGATCACCTCGCACCACACCGGGGTGCCGTCGCGGCGCAGCCGGTTGATCCGGCGCAGCCCCTGGCCCTGTTCCCCGGCCATCATCAGGAAGTACTGGCGCCAGGCGCGTGGCGCCTCTTCGGTGGTCATCAGGCATTCGAGGCTGGAAAGGGTCAGCAGGTCGCGGGTGCGCTCAAAGCCGAAGATGCGGGCGTAGGCCTCGTTGACGAACAGCGGCACGAAGTTGCGGTGGATCAGCACGCCCTGAATCGAGCCCTCGATCAGACCGCGGAAACGGGCCTCGCTGCCGCTGAGTTCTTCCTCGCGTTTGCGCAGTTCGGAGATGAAATACTCGACCGATGCCGCCATCTCGGCAACCTCGCCGGCGCCGCCCGGCAGCGAGACCTGCCGCCCGGCCACCAGCGCCCGCAGGCCATCGCGGAGATGATCGAGCGGCTGCCCGATGGTCCGGCGGACATAATAACCGAACCCCAGCCCCCCCCCCGCCGCGACCAGCGCCAGCGCCAGCGCCAGTCCGCCACGCGCCGCCGCCACGCCGTTGACCGCCCGGGTGTCGGCGGCCAGCGCCGCATGCTCGGCCCGGATGCGGGCATCGAGGGCCTGGGCGAAACCGGATGCCGCCGCCGCCCCGGCCCCGGCAATCAGTGCGGCCACCGCCGAGTCGAGACCGCCGCAGCCCGGAAACGCCGTCCGCGACGGGCAGAGCCCGGCCACCAGCACCGCCAGCCGCTGTTCGGCGGCGGCATTGACCGGCGACGGCCCGGCCACCGCCAGCGCGACCACGGTACGCCCGGCCTCTGCGGCGGTCTCGAGAGCGGCCAGATGGCGGGCGGTGGCGTCAACCGCGGCGCGAAAGGCGGTGTTGGACATCGTCGAGATCACGCCGGTGGCCATTATGACCACCGCGAGCACGATCAGGCCGGCGGTCAATCGCGTGGAGATGCCGAAGCGGGCGATCCTCATTCTGGCGTTTCCCCTTCCTGGCGCTTCCCCCATCGGTGGCACCGTGCGCCGCCGCTTTTTTCGGGAATGGTAAGGGATTGCCGCCGGGATCGAAAGCTCTGCCTGCGCGAATCATCGCCAAACCGCCTCGCCCATGTTAGGTATTGCCCGAGACACCCCCGCCGGATGAACGATCCAATTTCAGGGTCCCCCGGACGGTCGACGAAACGGCGGATAATCGGTCGAAATTCAAGACGAGGCTGAATCATGATCAACGCGGTGGAACGGGCTTTCGATATCGCCCGCGCAGAACAGGTCGCCAAGAACCATTACCTCGACGTCGCCTGGAAATTCGCGCGCGAGGCGATCGGCACCAAGGGGCCCTACGAGCCCACCACCACCCTGGGCGACCTCAAACAGGCCCGGGAAACCTTCGAGGAACTGTCGAAGGCCAGCCTGCTCGCCGACCGCAACCAGCGCGAACACGAATAGCCGACGGCGCATCCCCGCCCGGTTTCCGGCATCCCTGCCCCGCTCCCCGTGCCCCGCTGTGCCTCTTGCACTCGGGCCGGGGAGTTGGTTGAGTCCGGGCCTGTCGATTCCCCCTTCCCCGTTGCCCCGCGAGGTTTTGCCGCGTCATGACCTATTCCGCTCCCGTCGCCGATATGCGCTTCGCCCTCAACCGGGTGATCGGACTCGATCGCATCGCCGCCCTGCCCGGCTATGAGGATGCCACGCCCGATCTGGTCGACAGCGTGCTCGAAGAGGCCGGCAAGTTCGCCGCCGGGGTACTGGCGCCGATCAACGCCATCGGCGATCGCGAGGGCTCGAAGCTGGAAAACGGCGTCGTCCGCCAGCCCGAGTGTTTCCGCGCCGCCTACAAGCAGTATGTCGAGGCCGGCTGGAACGGGGTTCCCTTCGAGCCCGAATACGGCGGTCAGGGCCTGCCTTGGGCCTTGGCCTTCGCGGTTCAGGAGATGTGGCAGTCGGCCAACATGGCCTTCGGCCTCTGTCCGATGCTCAATCAGGGCGCGGTCGAACTGCTCTCCGAGCACGGCAGCCCGGAGCAGAAGGAGACCTACCTCGCCAAGCTGATTTCCGGCGAGTGGACCGGGACCATGGACCTGACCGAGTCCTCGGCCGGCTCCGATCTCGGCGCCGTGCGCACCAAGGCGGTGCCCAGCGGCGACCATTACCTGATCTCCGGCACCAAGATCTTCATCACCTACGGCGAGCATGATCAGGCCGAGAACATCATTCACCTGGTGCTGGCCCGGTTGCCCGACGCGCCCGCCGGCTCCCGGGGCATCTCGCTGTTCATCGCGCCCAAATTCCTGGTCAATGCCGACGGCTCGCTCGGCGCCCGCAACGACCTCCTGTGCACCGGCCTCGAGCACAAGCTGGGAATCATGGCCAGCCCGACCGCGGTGCTGAGCTACGGCGACCAGGGCGGCGCCGTCGGCACCATGGTCGGCGAACCCGGCCGCGGCCTCGAATACATGTTCTCGATGATGAACAACGCCCGGCAGTCGGTGGGACTCCAGGGGCTGGCCATTGCCGAGCGGGCCTATCAGCAGGCCCGCGAGTACGCCAGGACCCGGATCCAGAGCAAGGATCTGCGCAATCCGCGCGGACCGTCGGTGGCGATCATCAATCACCCCGACGTCCGGCGCATGCTGCTGACCATGAAGTCGCAGATCGAGGCCGCGCGCATCCTCTGCTACGAGGCCGGCGCCGCCCGGGACATCGCCAAGGCCCATCCCGATGCCGAAACCCGCGCCGCGGCGCAGACCCGCATCGAGTTGCTGACCCCGGTGGTCAAGGCGTGGTGCACGGATCTCGGTTGCGAGATCGCCTCGACCGGCATCCAGGTCCATGGCGGCATGGGCTACATCGAAGAGACCGGCGCCGCCCAGCACCTCCGCGATGCCCGCATCGCCCCGATCTATGAAGGCACCAACGGCATCCAGGCCAACGATCTGGTCTTCCGCAAGCTCGGCCGCGACCAGGGCGCCGCCGCCCTGGCCTTCATCGCCGAAATGAAGGCGGTGGCCGCCGCCGCCGCCACCCGCCCCGGCGACGACCTCAAGGCGATCTCGGACGCTCTCTTCGCCGGCACCATCGTGCTGGAGCAGGCAACCAACCACCTGCTCCAGACCCTCAAGCCCGATCCGGCCGCCGCCGCCGCCGGCGCCGCCAATTACCTGCGCATGTTCGGTCTGGTCACCGGCGGCTCGATGCTCGCCCGCGCCGCCACCGCCGCCTGCGACGACCTCAGCCAGCGCGGCGCCGACCACGCCTTCCTCACCGGCAAGATCATAACCGCCCGCTTCTACGCCGAACAGATCCTGCCTCAGGCCGCCGGCCTGCTGGTGCCGATCACCCAGGGCGCCAACACCGTGATGGCGCTGAGCGAAGAACAGTTCTGATGTCGGGCCATTGATTTGGGTGGCGGCGCGAGGACCGCCATCACGTCCGGGGACGACGGGACCCTCCGTGACACAATCCTTACCCCGTTCGCGGCCCCTCAGCGTTTGTGCTTTGTCAGAGACGCCGAGCCAGGCGGCTTGTCCTGCTTATACCGTCTTGAACCGCCCCCTTGACAAACCGTCGGCAGAAGCATCTCATCCTTTCACGTCTTTCGTCAGCAGTTCCGCCATGGGCAAAGTTAAGGAAACAGGCGTCTGAGCCTGCTCGCCGCTGCAGCAAGAACGCTGTGATAATTTCGAGCCGGTCAGCTTCTGACCGGCTCGATTGTTTATGAGACAGACCGTTTGGCGGATGGCCATCAAATCGCAACAAATATCCAGATCGCGCGTCACAACCGCCACCGTCAAACGGCATAATGGGTATCCCCATGATCCGTCTCTTTGTCGCCCTTGGCCTGCCTGACGACATCCGGGACCGGTTGGCCGGGCTCGCGGGTGGGGTGCCGGGGGCGCGCTGGGTCGAGCCGTCGAACCTGCATCTCACCCTGCGCTTCATCGGCGAGACCGGCGGAGACCGGTTGGCCGACCTCGATGCCGAACTGGCGGCGGTGACTGCGCCCGCCTTCGAACTGGTGCTCGACGGCCTCGGCCAGTTCGGGAGCGGCCGGAAACTCCACACCCTCTGGGCCGGAGTCGAGCGCTCGGAGTCGCTGCGCCAGTTGCAGGCCCGGGTCGAATCGGCGGTGGTGCGGGCTGGCTTTGCCGCCGAGGGGCGCAAATTCTCGCCCCATGTCTCGCTGGCCCGTCTGAAAGACAGCGCGCCCGAGCGCGTGATGCGCTATCTCTCGGGCAACGGGCTGTT
Source organism: Rhodospirillaceae bacterium (assembly GCA_037132135.1). Taxonomy (GTDB): domain Bacteria; phylum Pseudomonadota; class Alphaproteobacteria; order Azospirillales; family Azospirillaceae; genus BOG-933. The sequence continues at coordinate 62,355 of JBAXPR010000006.1, read as the reverse complement.
TCGCTCGCGGCCGTTCCGGGTCGACAGCATCAGCCTTTATGAAAGCCACCTGGGGCGCCACGGTCCCGACTATGCCGTGATCTCCACCTATCCGCTGCACCCGCCCCGGGATCCGCCATCATGTCCGAGCCCGCCCTGACCGATCTCCTGCCGGCGCTGCGCGCCCTGGCCCTCGAGGCCGGGACCGTGATCCTGCGCTACTACGCCGAGGGCACCACGGTGACCGCGAAGGCCGATGGCAGCCCGGTGACCCAGGCCGATCAGGCGGCCGAGGCGCTGATCGTGCCGGTGCTGCGCCGCCTGCTCCCGGGCGTGCCGGTGGTGGCCGAAGAGGCGGCGGCGGCGGGCGAGTTGCCGGCGATTGACGCCGACGGCCGCTTCTGGCTGGTCGACCCTCTCGACGGCACCAAGGAATTCATCAGCCGCAACGGCGACTTCACGGTCAACATCGCGCTCATCGAGCGCGGGCAGCCGGTGCTGGGGGTGGTGCTGGCGCCGGTGCCGGGCGATCTTTACACCGGCATCGCCGGCTCCGGCGCCACCCTGGCCCGCCCCGGCCAGCCCGAGCGGGCGATCAGCGCCCGCATCGCCCCGGACGCCGGCTGGGTCGCGGTCGGCAGCCGCAATCATTACGATCCGGGCCTCGAAGGACGGTATCTGGCCGCTTTTCCGGTCACCGAGCGGCGATCGCGGGGCAGTTCCCTGAAATTCGGGCTGGTCGCGGAGGGCGCCGCCGATATTTATCCCCGCATCGGCCCGACCCATGAATGGGACACCGCCGCCGGCCACGCCGTGCTGCTGGCCGCCGGCGGCCGGGTCGAGGCAATCGGCGGCGGGCCGCTCGGCTACGGCAAGGCGGGATTCCGTAATCCTCCGTTCGTGGCCTTTGGTCGCACCCGGGTTCCGTTGCCGGGGGCGGTAGTCTTATAGTAGCGGATACAGTCTCTTACGGCAGCGGACACGCGATGAAACGCCACCATGTCCTTTTGTGCGGCATCCTGACCGGCGCGGCCCTGGCCGGCGCTCCGAGAACGGCGCTGGCCGTCGACAAGTGGGTCACCGACGAGCGCTCGGGCTGCAAGCTGGTCGACGTCCACCCGGTATCACACCGCACCGTGATCTGGAGCGGCCCTTGCGTCGGCGGCCTCGCCGAGGGCACCGGCACCGTCCAGTGGTTCTCGGACGGCAAGGCCGAAGCGACCCAGAGCGGCAGCTTCATCGCCGGCCGCGCCGAAGGCCGGGGTGAAATCCGCTGGGCCACCAACGGCCGCCATTATCAGGGCGACTGGGTCGGCGGCCACCGCACCGGCAAAGGCGTGCTGGTGTTCAGCAACGGCGACCGCTTCATCGGCCGCTTCAACAATGACCGCGCCGCCGGAGACGGCGAATACGTCACCCTCAGCGGCCGACATCTGGTCGCCCGCGTCACCGAGGACGGCGCCATCCGCGCCGGCGAGCCGATCGCCTCCCCCGCAGCCGGCGACGGAACGGCAGCCCCCCCGGTGCCGGTGCCTCAGACCGCAGCCGAACCCGCGCCGGCCCCGGCGCCGCCGATGGTCCCGGCCGCCCCCGCGCTGGCGCCACCGACCGCGCTGACCCCGGGCGCGCAACCACCGCCGCCGCTCCGCAACACCGCAGCACCGCCACCGGTTCGCGAAGACGCCGTGACGCCGGCCGCCGTCGACCCGGCCGCGCCCCGGCGGATCGGGCCGCCGCTGGCCCTCACCCCGGGTGCCCTGCCGCCGCTGCTGACGCCCCAGGCGGCGCCCACGACGCCGATCCCGGCGCCCGAGGCCCTGGCGCCGCTGCCCCCGGTTCCCGAAGCGCCCGTCCTCGTGACGGCGCCATCTCCCATCCCGGGGGCGCCGATCTCGCTCAGCCCGGTGCGCTCGGTGACGACTCCGCCGCCCGCCGCCAGTGCCGAACCGGCCGCCGCCGAGCCGGCCGTCACCAGCTCGTGCCGGGCACCCAACGGCGCCGTGGTGCGCATCGATGGTGAGAGCTGCCGGGCGATCGGCGGCACGCCGTTGCCCTAGGGCCACGGCACGGCAACGAAAGCGCGGCGGGCGGCGCAGGCGCCTTGCCCGACCTGTTGGGGCGGGACTAGAGTGGCGGCACGCAAGAGAGCCGGTATCAATAAGAAAAACATGGGGCTTTGGGCGATGATCGGGGTATTCGATTCCGGATTCGGCGGCCTGACCATCCATGATGCCCTGATCCGGCGTCTGCCCGGTCTCAGCTTTACCTACCTCGGCGACCATGGCAACGCCCCCTATGGCTGCCGCCAGCCCGAAGAAATCTTTGCCTTCACCCGCGAGAATGTCGACCGTCTCTTTGAGCGCGGCTGCCGGCTGGTGATCATCGCCTGCAACACCGCGTCGGCGGTGGCATTGCACAACCTCCAGCAATACTGGCTGAAGGAGGCCTGGCCCGGCCGCAACATCCTCGGCATCATCGTCCCGACCATCGAGGCGGCAACCCAGGTGCCCTGGGCGATCACGTATCCGGTCTACCCGCAGATGTACGCCGATCATACGGTGGCCGTGTTCGCGACCCGGCGCACGGTCGAGAGCGGCACCTATCCGGTCGAGATCAACAAGCGCTGCCCCGCGGTGGCGGTGGTGCAGCAGGCCTGCCCTGAACTGGCCGGGCTGATCGAGGCCGGCGCCGGACCCGCGCGGCTGCGCAGCCTGATCCGGGGCTATGTCGCGGCGCTGCTCTCGGGCATGGACGGCCGCCTGCCCGAAAGCGCCATTCTCGGCTGCACCCACTACCCGCTGGTCAAGGAGCTGTTCCAAGAAGCCCTGCCCTCGGGGGTGCGTCTCCTGTGCCAGCCCAGCGCGGTGGCCAACAGCCTCGAGCACTACCTCAAGCGCCACCCCGAATATCTGGTCGAGATGCCGGCGCAGCCGGTGCGCCGCTACCTGACCACCGGCGATCCCGACACCGTGACCGCCCTTTCGGCCGGGTTTTTGGGACGGAATATTCCGTTTTGGGGGCTGGACGAACCGGCCCACCGGGTGCCCAGACGGGTGGGCGCGCGTTGATCAACGGCCGGGCCGGCGGTACAATCGAGATGTGGCAGGGAGACCGTCATGAAGCGCGAGAGCCTTGTCAAAGTTGGCAGAACTTCCGGGCCGGAAGAGTCCCGGGGGGTCGATATCGCACCAGCCCCCGATCGGCGATTGCGGTCAATCTCATCGCCTGGGTCATTCCTCTCGCGGTCACGGCGCTGGTGATCAAGGTCATTTACCTGCCCAGCGGGCAGGCCGGCATGGCCGGTCAGATCAGGCCCGTCTTCGACCAGCCCGCAGCCAAACCGGTGAAGTGACCCCTATGACCCACCCCACCCACGTCATTGGCGGCGGTCTGGCCGGCTGCGAGGCGGCGTGGCAGCTGGCCGGGGCCGGCGTCCCCGTCATCCTGCACGAGATGCGCCCCGACCGCAGCACAGAGGCCCATCGCACCGGCCAGTTGGCCGAACTGGTCTGTTCCAACTCCTTTCGGTCCGACGATCCCGAGTTCAACGCCGTCGGCGTGCTCCACGCCGAGATGCGCCGCCTCGGCTCGCTGATCCTCGGCTGCGCCGACCGCCATGCCGTGCCCGCCGGCGGCGCGCTGGCGGTGGATCGCGACCACTTCGCCGAAGCCGTGACCCAGACGCTGGCCGGTCATCCGCTGATCACCCTGGTCCGGGGCGAGGTCGAGGGACTGCCGCCGCCCGACTGGAGCGACGTCATCGTCGCCACCGGGCCGCTAACCAGCCCGGCGCTCGCGGCGGCGATCCTGGACCTGACCGGCGAGGCTGCGCTGGCCTTCTTCGACGCCATCGCGCCGATCGTCCATATCGAGAGCATCGACCTTGGCAAGGCCTGGTTCCAGTCGCGCTACGACAAGGCCGGGCCGAGCGGCACCGGGCGCGACTACATCAACTGCGCCTTCGACCACAACGGCTACCACGCCTTCATCGAGGCCCTGCTGGCCGCGCCCAAGACCGAGTTTCACGAGTGGGAGAAGACCACGCCCTATTTCGAGGGCTGCCTGCCGATCGAGGAAATGGCCCGGCGCGGCGCCGATACCCTGCGCTACGGCCCGATGAAGCCGGTCGGCCTCACCGACCCCCACACCGGCCGCCGGCCCTATGCCGTGGTCCAGCTGCGCCAGGACAACGCGCTGGCCACCCTCTACAACCTCGTCGGCTTTCAGACCAAACTGCGCCACGGCGAACAGGCACGCATTTTCCGGATGATTCCCGGGCTGGAAAACGCCGAGTTCGCCCGGCTCGGCGGCATGCACCGCAACACCTTCCTCAACAGCCCGCGTCTGCTCGACGGCGAACTGCGGCTGAAGGCCCAGCCGCGCCTGCGCTTCGCCGGTCAGATCACCGGCTGCGAGGGCTATGTCGAGAGCGCCGCAATCGGTCTGCTGGCCGGGCGCTTCGCCGCCGCGCGCCGGCGGGACGAATTGCCGCGCCTGCCGCCGCCGACCACCGCGCTGGGCGCCCTGCTCAGCCACATCACCGGGGGCGCCGAGGCCGAAACCTTTCAGCCGATGAACATCAATTTCGGGCTGTTTCCGCCGATTGCCGGCGACTTCCGGGGCCGGGCGCGCAAGCAGGCGCTGGCCAGGCGGGCGCTCGAAGACATCGCGGCGTTCTGAACCGCCGGCTGTGACCGCGGTCACACCCAGCCCCTTGAGCTTGCCTTAGAGTTCCTTCATCTTACCGCAGCGGACGGCGAGCCCGGCCTCGTCGTGCCGGGGGGGGGTGTTTTTATGTCCTGGCGACTCGGCGGGGAGAGCGGCGGATGAGCGAGCAGGCCCTGGACATCCTGGAATTCGCCGAGGAATCGGTGAAGCCCCGGGAGACCGCGACCGATCAGCCCTGGCTGGTGCTGGTGGTCGACGACGAGCCCGACGTCATCGCGATCACCCGCACGGCGCTGACCGGCTGCGCCTTCGAAAAGCGACCGCTCCAGATCATCGGCGCCGGTTCGGCGGCGGCCGGACGGGCGCTGCTGGAGCAGCATCCCGAGATCGCCGTGGTCCTGCTCGACGTCGTGATGGAGACCGACGACGCCGGCCTCCGCCTTGCGGTGGCCATCCGCGAGGAGTTGCAGCGCCAGGCGGTGCGGATCGTTCTGCGCACCGGCCAGCCCGGTTTCGCGCCCGAGCGCGACGTCATCCTGCGCTACGACATCAACGATTACCGGTTGAAGACCGATCTCACCGCCCAGTCGCTGTTCACCACCGTGATCGCGGCCCTCCGCGGCTACACCGAAATCGTGGCCCGGCTGCGCGCCGAAGAGGCGGCGGTCCTGGCCAACCGGGCCAAGACCGAGTTCCTGGCCAATATCAATCATGAGCTGCGCACGCCGCTCAACGCCATCATCGGCCTTGCCGAACTGATGGACAACGAGGTCTTCGGCACCTTTGCCAACGAGACCTACCGCGGCTTCGTCCGCGACATCATCACCTCGGGCAAGGCGCTGAACGAAACCCTGGGCGCGATCCTCGACGTCGCCAACATCGAGTTCACCAATCTCAAGCTGACTCCCGAGTGCCTGGATGCCGCCACCCTGTTTCAGCGGGTGGTCAAGCCGCTGGCGCCCCAGGCGGCGCGCGCCGGCATCTCGATCACCGAACAGGTGCCCGAAACCCTGCCCCAGCTCTGGGGTGACGGCCGGCGGCTGCGCCAGTTGCTGCTCAACCTCCTCTCCAACGCCATCAAGTTCAACCGGTCGGGCGGGCTGGTCGCGCTCAGGGCCGAGACCGCGGGCGACGGCCGGGTGGTGCTGAGCATCACCGACACCGGCATCGGCATGACCGCCGAGGATATCCGGGTGGCGCTGACCCCGTTCGGGCAGGTCGACGGCAGCCTCAGCCGCCGGCGCGACGGCAGCGGCCTCGGCCTGCCGCTGGCCCGGATGATCGCCGACCTGCACGGCGGCGGCCTTGAGATCGCGAGCACCCCCGGCCACGGCACCACGGTGCGTGTGACCCTGCCCGCGGCGCAGACCGGCCTTCGCTCGCCCTCGTTCCTCTCGAAGCGCTGAGAGCCCGATGACCGAGTCCAAAGAGCCCGAACCCCCCGACGGCGCCAATGCGAAGCTGGTCGAAATCAAACAGAAATGGGCGCGCGAGGGACGCAGCCTGACCCGTGAGCCGCCAGCGCCCGGGCGCCCGCGCCTGCCGCCGGGTCAGCACGAGGTGCGGAACTGGCCGGTGCTCGACCTCGGCGTCAGCCCGGCGATCCACCCCGCCGACTGGGAACTGGTGGTGGACGGGCTGGTGGAAAACCCGGTGCGCTGGAGCTGGACCGAGTTTCTGGCCCAGCCGCAGACCGACGATGTCTCCGACATGCACTGCGTAACCTCGTGGTCGCGCTTCGACAATCACTGGCAGGGCGTCAGCGCCCGCCATCTGCTCTCGGTGGTCCGGCCCCGGGCCGAGGCCCGCCATGTCGTTTTTCATGCCTACGACGGCTACACCACCAACCTGAAACTCGCCGCCTTCGCCGAGGATGACGTGCTGCTGGCCCACCGCTGGGAGGGGGAGCCGATTACCCCCGAGCATGGCGGTCCGGTGCGGGTGATCGTGCCTAAAATCTACCTCTGGAAGAGCGCCAAATGGCTGTGCCGGATCGAGTTCCTGGCCCTTGACCGGCCCGGCTTCTGGGAAACCCGCGGCTACCACAACGACGGCGATCCCTGGACCGAGGAACGCTACGGCTGAAGAGGCGGGCTACCCGAAAAAGAACCCAACCGGCGGGATGACCTCACCTCCGCCCGAGCAGCTGTGCCGCCTCGACGGCGGCGTAGGTCAGGATAGCATCGGCGCCGGCGCGTTTGAAGGCGAGCAGAGTTTCCAGAAGCGTGCGGTCGTTGTCGAGCCAGCCATTGGCGACCGCAGCCTTGAGCATCGCATACTCGCCGCTGACGTGATAGGCGAAGGTCGGCACGCCGAAACCGTCCTTGACCCGCCGGATGATGTCGAGATAGGGCAGCCCGGGCTTGACGATCACACTGTCGGCCCCCTCTTCCAGATCGAGGGCGACTTCGCTGAGCGCCTCGGTAGCGTTGGCCGGGTCCATCTGGTAGGTGCGCTTGTCGCCTTTGAGCAGGCCGCCGGTGTCGAGGGCGTCGCGGAACGGCCCGTAGAACGCCGAGGCGTACTTGGCGGCATAGGCGCAGATGCGCACCCCGAGATGCCCCTCGGCATCGAGCGCATCGCGGATGGCGCCGATGCGGCCGTCCATCATGTCCGAGGGCGCAACCACGTCGGCCCCGGCGCCGGCCAGGGTCAGCGCCTGACGCACCAGCACCGCCACACTCTCGTCGTTGACGATCCGACCGTCCCGCAAGAGGCCGTCGTGGCCGTGGCTGGTGTAGGGATCGAGGGCAACGTCGCAGATCACACCGATTCCCGGCACCTCGCGCTTCAGCGCCCGCACCGCCCGGCAGACCAGATTGCCGGGATCGCAAGCCTCCTCGGCCTCGGGTGTCTTGCGTTCGCGCGCCACCACCGGGAACAGGGCCAGGGCCGGAATCCCGAGTCCCCGCGCCTGCCGCGCCGCCTCGACCAGCAGATCGACCGAGAGACGCTCCACTCCCGGCATCGAGGCCACCGGCAACCGCTGCCCCTCGCCTTCGACCACGAACAGCGGCCAGATCAGATCCTCGACGCCGAGCCGGTGCTCGGCGACCAGCCGGCGGCTCCAGTCATCGGCACGGTTGCGGCGCAGGCGCACGCGGGGAAAGCGGCGGGCAGGAATGGAGGGCATCGGATTCCAGCATCGGGTTTAGTCAGGGGAACCGGCCATACCTAACCCGGCCGCCGGTCCGAAACAATGGCCGAAGGGCGCAAAGGGGAGAACTTCACCCGACGGAGGCCGCCACCGCCAAACATGTGTTGCAACCATCCGGCCTCTTCCCTAAAGATTATTTGCTGGGGACGGGCGTCACACCATACCACCCCTGGTAGTGCAGCCGCCGGGTTCGCAGCATCAGTTTCTGGAAGTCGGTATCAACGGATGTCAAAGGCCGTGGCCATCTGCCCCAATTGTTTTGCCGTCAATGTAACCGCGGCCATCTGCCCCGAGTGCGGCCATTCGATTGCGCCTCCCGGAAACGATCTGGTTCTGGCTGCGGGCTCGACGCTGGCGGACCGCTACATGGTCGGCCGGGTGCTGGGCCAGGGCGGTTTCGGTGCCACCTACCTTGGTCAGGACGTCAAGCTGTCGACCCGGGTCGCGATCAAGGAATACCTGCCCTTTGGCTGCGTCAGCCGCGGCCCCGACCACAAGTCCCTTCAGGTCAACCCGAGCACCGCCGAAAGCTACCAGTTCGGACTGACCCGTTTTCTCGATGAGGCCCGGGTACTGGCCCGGTTCCGCAGCTGCCGCAACATCGTCTCGGTGTTCGACTTCTTCGAGGAGAACGGCAGCGCCTACATCGTGATGGAGTTCCTGACCGGGTCGACGCTGAAGTTCCTGATGACCCGGTGCGACAAGGGCCGGATGCCCCTGGCCAGGGCGCTGCCGATCCTGGACGCGGTGCTGAACGCCCTCGCCGACATTCACGCCCAGAACATCCTGCACCGCGACATCAGCCCCGACAACGTCATCGTCACCGATACCGGCGAGGTGCGGATTCTCGACTTCGGCGCCGCCCGGCACGCGCTGTCGAGCCACAGCCAGAAGATGTCGGTGATCCTCAAGCCGGGCTATGCGCCGTTTGAGCAATACCTCGAGACCGGCAACCAGGGCCCCTGGTCCGACGTTTATGCCGCCGCCGCCACCTTCTACCATCTGGTGACCGGCACCAAGCCGGTGGACGCGCTGGCCCGGATGTCTGGAGAACCCCTGCTGAAGCCGTCCGAGCTTCAGACGCCGCTGCCGCCGGGGTTGGAACCGGCACTCATCAAGGCCCTCGCGCTCAAGGTCGACGACCGTTACCGCGCCGCCAGCGATTTCAGGACCGAGATCACCAAGGCGATGCGCGCCGCCGCACCACCGCCGCCGCCGCCACCGCCGGCCGCCGCCGCGCCGGCCAAGCCGGCCAAGCCGGCCGCCAAGGCGGCGTACCGGGAACCGCCACCGGGTCAGGCCGCGGACTCCGTGGCCGCGGTGCTCGACCAGTTGACCCGCACCGCCTTCGGCCTGCCCCCGGTGCCGCAGCCGGTACCTGACTCCAACAGCCAGTTCGACGCCGCACTCCAGGCCGCCACCGCCGCCCCGTCGGGCGACGGCGACATGTTCGACGGCAAGCCGATCAACACCATCGAGCTTTCAAAGCTGCTTCAGGAGCACGCCCGCTACCTCAAGGGACAGAAACAGGGACGGCGACTCGACCTGTCATTCCGCCGGCTTTCCGGACTGGTGCTGACCAATCTCAATTTTCAGGACAGCGAGTTACGCGGCTCGCTCTGGCGCAACTGCACCCTCAACGGCTCCAACCTGCGCGGAGCCAACCTCTTTTGCGCCGACTTCACCGGCGCCAAGCTGGTCGGCTGCAATTTCCAGAAGGCGGATCTGCGCGGCACCCGCTTCGACGGCGCCAACCTCAGCGAGGCGTCGTTCGACGGGTCGGATTGCCGCGATGGCGTGATGTTCGTGGCCTCGCGCGGCGGCGGCCTGCTCGATGTCCACAAGGAGCGCGATGCCCGCGCCGCCAGCTTCAACGGCGCCAATCTGATGCGCACCAGCTTCTGCTCGGCGGATCTGGCGGGAGCCGACTTCCGCAAGGCGCGGGCGGAGGAGACCCGTTTCGACAAGGCCAATCTGGCCGACGCCAACTTCGCCCAGGCCAAGGTGATCCGGGCCGAGTTCGACGGCGCCAACCTCGCCGGCGCCGAGTTCACCCAGGCCGACCTCCAGGATATCGACACCAGCAAGCCCGAATTCGCCAAGGCGCGGATCGTCCGCCACCTCGAGGACATCGAGGAGGATCTGCGGATCAAGATCATCGATCACAAGCGCTGGGTCGAAACCCTCTCCCGCGAGGGCAAGCGGCTGGTGATCAAGGACTGCAACCTCAGCGGCCTCCAGATGCAGGATGTCAATTGGGCGGCGGCCGAGTTTCACAACGTTGAGTTTCACGACGTCGTGCTGCGCGGCGCCAAGCTCTCGATGGCCACCTTCCGCAACTGCCGCATGACCAACGCCGACCTGTCCCATGTCGAGGGCTGCGGCACCAATTTCAGTGGCAGCAGCCTCGTCGGCGCCAATCTCAGCGGCGGCGACTTCACGATCGTCACCTCGATCAACAATTCCAAGACCAAGTGGCGGACCAATTTCGAGGGCTCGGACCTCTCGGGCGCGGTCTTCATCGGCGCCAAGCTCTCCGACGTCCGCTTTGCCAAGGCCAAACTGGCCGACGCCGACTTTACCGGCGCCGACCTCACCAACGCCGACTTCAAAGGCGCCGACGTCACCGGCGCCGACCTCACCAACGCCAAGGGCGCGGTGATCGACGGCGCGGTGAGAAAGTAGCCCGGGCGCCCTACCCCACCCCCCGCTCGGCCACCAGTTCGACGATGTCGGCCATGATCGCGGTCAGATCATAATCCTTGGGGGTGTAGACCCGGGCCACACCTGCGCTCTTGAGGATTGCGGCATCCTCGGGAGGAATGATGCCGCCGGCGACCAGCGGGATCGACCCCAGCCCGGCCTTGTTCATCCGCTCCAGAACATCGGCGACCAGCGCAAGGTGGGAGCCCGAGAGGATCGACAGCCCGACGACGTGGACGCCCTCCTCGACCGCGGCGTTGACGATCTGGGCCGGGGTCAGCCGGATGCCCTCATAGACCACCTCAAAACCGGCGTCGCGGGCCCGCACCGCGATCTGCTCGGCCCCGTTGGAGTGGCCGTCGAGACCGGGCTTGCCGACCAGCATCTTGATCCGCCGCCCGAGCTGCTCCGAAACCGCCGCGACTCGGGCACGGACCCGGGCCAGGGCATCGCCGCTGGCCGCCGCCGCCGCCTTGGCCACCCCGGTCGGGGCACGGAATTCGCCGAAAATCCCGCGCAAGGTTCCGGCCCACTCGCCGCCGGTGGCGCCGGCATGGGCGCAGGCGATCGAGGCCGGCATGATATTGGAGCCGTCCCGGGCCGCGGCCGCGAGACCGGCCAGCGCCTGTTCCACCGCCCCGCCGTCGCGCTGGGCCCGCCAGGCCTGAAGCCGGGCGATCTGCTCGGCCTCGGCCTTGGGATCGACCGAGAGAAAACCGCCATCCTCACCGGCGGTCAGCGGCGAGGGGGCGCTCTCGGTGAACCTGTTGACCCCGACCACGGTGATCTCGCCCGACTCGATCGCGGCCAGCCGCCGGGCATTCGACTCGACGAGGCGCTGCTTGAGGTAGGAGCTTTCTACCGCCGCCACCGCGCCGCCCATGGCGTCGATGCGCGCGAGTTCGGCCCGCGCTTCCGCCGCCAGGTCCTCGACCTTGGCCTCGATCACCGGGCTGCCGGTGAAGAGATCGCCGTATTCAAGGAGATCGGTCTCATAGGCCATGATCTGTTGCAGACGCAGGCTCCATTGCTGGTCCCAGGGCCGGGGCAGGCCCAGCGCCTCGTTCCAGGCCGGCAACTGCACGGCGCGGGCGCGGGCGTCCTTCGAGAGCACGACCGCGAGCATTTCGATCAGAATCCGGTAGACGTTGTTTTCGGGCTGCGGCTCGGTCAGCCCCAGCGAGTTGACCTGAACGCCATACCGGAACCGGCGCAGCTTCTCGTCGCTGACGCCGTAGCGGTCGCGGGCGATCTCGTCCCAGAGCCGGCCGAACGCCCGCATCTTGCACAGCTCGGTGACGAAGCGGATGCCGGCGTTGACGAAGAAGCTGATCCGCCCGACCACCTCGCCAAACTCCGAGTCGGCGACCTGCCCGGTGGCCTTGACCGCGTCCAGCACCGCCACCGCGGTGGCAAGCGCATAGGCCAGTTCCTGCACCGGCGTCGCCCCGGCCTCCTGGAGATGGTAGGAGCAGACGTTGGTCGGATTCCACTTCGGCACCTCCCGCACCGTGAAGGCGATGACGTCAGCGGTCAGGCGCAGGCTCGGGCCGGGCGGGAAGATGTAGGTGCCGCGGCTGAGATATTCCTTGATGATGTCGTTCTGGGTCGTGCCGCTGAGCTGGGCGCGCGGCGCCCCCTGGCGCTCGGCGGCGGCGACGTAGAGCGCCAGCAGCCAGGGCGCCGGGGCGTTGATCGTCATCGAGGTGTTCATCTCGGCCAGCGGGATGCCCTCGAACAGGGTCTGCATGTCACCAAGATGACACACCGGGACACCGACTTTGCCGACCTCGCCCCGGGCCAGCGGGTGATCCGAGTCATAACCGGTCTGGGTCGGCAGGTCGAACGCCACCGACAAACCGGTCTGGCCGCGGGCCAGATTCGTGCGGTAGAGCCGGTTTGAGGCCGCTGCCGTCGAGTGACCGGAATAGGTGCGGAACAGCCAGGGCTTTTCACGAACGCTCATGGGGGGGCCTCGGTTTGGACAGATCATTGCGGCGTTGCAAAGCAACGAGCAATTTGTTTAATGTGCGCCGGTTCGATGGTCCACTGGATTTCGACGGAAAACAACCAATATGCCGAGGGTGCGAACCCGAGGCGCTGTCGGGGAGCCCCCCCTTGAGCCAGTAAGGAATAGCAAGGCATGAACCAGTCCGCCCCCTCCGCCCCGCCAAAGGACCTTTACGAGGTTGGGGAGATTCCGCCGCTCGGCCATGTGCCGGCCAAGATGTACGCCTGGGCGATCCGCCGGGACCGCCATGGCGAGCCGGAAAAGGCCATGCAGGTCGAAGTCGTCGAGACCCCATCCATCGGCCCCGACGAGGTGCTGATCATGGTGATGGCGGCGGGCGTCAATTACAATGGCGTCTGGGCCTGCCTGGGCAAGCCGATCTCGCCTTTCGATTATCACAAGGCCCCCTATCACATCGCCGGCTCCGACGCCGCGGGCGTGGTCTGGGCGGTCGGCAACAAGGTCAAGCGCTTCAAGGTCGGCGACGAGGTCGTGGTTCATTGCAACCAGGATGACGGCGACGACGAGGAATGCAATGGCGGCGATCCGATGAACTCGCCCAGCCAGCGCATCTGGGGCTATGAGACCGCCGATGGCTCATTCGGCCAGTTCACCCGCGTCCAGTCCCGTCAGGTCATGCACCGGCCGCGCCATCTCTCCTGGGAAGAGAGCGCCTGCTACACTCTGACCCTGGCCACCGCCTATCGCATGCTGTTCGGCCATCGTCCGCACATCCTGCGCCCGGGTCACAACGTGCTGGTCTGGGGCGCCTCGGGCGGTCTCGGCTCGATGGCCATCCAGCTGATCGCCACCGCCGGCGCCAACCCGATCGGCGTCATCTCCGACGAGTCCAAGCGCGATTTCGTGATGCAGCTGGGCGCCAAGGGCGTGATCAACCGCAATCAGTTCGACTGCTGGGGCCAGTTGCCCGACGTCGACGACACCGAGGCCTACAACGCCTACCTCAAGAAGGTCCGGGCCTTCGGCAAGGCGATCTGGGACATCACCGGCAAGGGCAACGACGTCGATTTCGTCTTCGAGCATCCGGGCGAAGCCACCTTCCCGGTCTCGTGCTTCGTGGTCAAGCGCGGCGGCATGGTCGTGTTCTGCGCCGGCACCACGGGCTACAACCTGACCTTCGACGCCCGCTTCGTCTGGATGCGCCAGAAGCGCATTCAGGGCAGCCATTTCGCCAACCTGCTCCAGGCCAGCCAGGCCAACGAGCTGGTGATCGAACGCCGCATCGACCCCTGCATGAGCGAAGTCTTCTCCTGGGCCGACATCCCGCGCGCCCACACCAAGATGTGGAAGAACCAGCACAAGCCCGGCAACATGGCCGTGCTGGTCAACGCCAAGCGCCCCGGCCTGCACACCCTCGAGGACGCCATGGAAGGGTGAGGTTTCTGGAGTTTATCGGATGAAGAACGGGGGGCCGCGAGGCTCCCCGTTTTTTGGTTATTACACTTATACAAACCCACGGGCCAAAACGGCCAGTGTGAACAGACGAAAAGCCCCGGATCGCTCCAGGGCTTTCAGACACGCCGCAACGGTTTACCGCTCAGTCCCCGATGCCAGTGATATGTAATGCGCTTTCCGTAAATACCGATCATTGCAGCTTTCGCGCACCAACAGCCATCAGCCTTACACTCGTTCGATCGAAACGCAAGCTCTGCGGCATAGCGACGACATCGCTTATGGCCGCACCGCTGACAGATTCCGGTCAATATAAACGTAAAAATTGAGAAGTAGTCGTCAGCGGCATCAGTATAGGGGGCGGTCCCAGAACGGGGAGATCAGGACAAGCCGCTCTTGCGCTGGAATTCGGCCGGAACGGGCGACGTGGCGACACGTCTCCGGTCATCGAACTGTGAACAGCGACGGGGCGGCCGTTTCCAGCCGCCCGCTCTGCTATCTCTTACCGCGGCAGCTCTGAACTCCCCATCAGGAATTCGTCGACCGCGCGGGCGGCTTGGCGGCCCTCGCGGATCGCCCAGACCACCAGGGACTGGCCGCGCCGCACGTCGCCGGCGGCGAAGACTTTGTCCACCGACGTGCGATAACGCTGGGTGTCGGCGGCGACATTGCCGGCGCGGTCGAGGCTGACGCCGAGCTGGGTCAGGAGGCCGTCACGCACCGGATACACGAAGCCCATGGCCAGCAGCACGAGATCGGCCTTGAGGTCGAACTCGCCACCCTCGACCTCGGTCATCCTGAAGCGGCCGTCGTCGCTCCGGCTCCAGGCAACGCGGACGCCGTGAAGGGTGGCGACGCTGCCGTGCTCGCCCGAGAGCGAGCGGGTGGCCACGCTCCACTGGCGCTGGCAGCCTTCCTCGTGGGAGGTCGAGGTGCGCATCTTGTTGGGCCATTTCGGCCAGGTCAGACCCTTGTCTTCCTTGTCGGGCGGCTTGGGCATGATTTCCAGCTGGGTCACCATCGCCGCGCCCTGGCGGATCGAGGTGCCGATGCAGTCGGAGCCGGTATCGCCGCCGCCAATCACGACCACATGCTTGCCGCGGGCGCTGATGCGCCGATCGACCGGCGTGGTCGCCCCGGCGTTGCGGCGGTTCTGCTGGGCCAGGAAATCCATGGCGAAATGGACGCCCTTCAGTTCGCGCCCCGGCACGGGCAGATCGCGCGGGTGCTCGGAGCCGCAGGCCAGCACCACGGCGTCGAAGCCGGCCAGCAGGGTATCCGCCGGCAGATCGACGCCGACATGAACGCCCAAGCGGAAGACCACGCCCTCGGCCTTCATCTGGACGACCCGGCGCTCGACCACCGCCTTGTCGAGCTTGAAGTCGGGAATGCCGAAGCGCAGGAGACCGCCCGCCGCCTCCGACTTCTCGAACACGGTCACGGCATGGCCGGCCCGGGCCAGTTGCTGGGCCGCGGCGAGGCCGGCGGGGCCGGAGCCGACCACCGCGACGCTTTTCCCGGTCCTGACCGCGGCCGGCTCGGGCGCGACCCAGCCGTTTTCCCAGCCGGTGTCGATGATCGCGCATTCGATCGATTTGATCGTCACCGGATCATCGTTGATGTTGAGCGTGCACGACGCCTCGCAGGGCGCCGGGCAGACCCGGCCGGTGAACTCGGGAAAATTGTTGGTCGAGTGCAGAGTGGCCAGAGCCTCGCGCCAGTTGCCCCGGTAAACCTGATCGTTCCAATCGGGGATCAGGTTGTTGACCGGACAGCCGCTGTGACAGAACGGCACGCCGCAGGCCATGCAGCGGGCGCCCTGCTCCTGCATCGTCTCGGCCGGCAGCGGCTGGATGAACTCGCGATAATGCTCGACCCGGTCGGCGACCGGCAGCGACTCGCGGCTGCGGCGGCGGAATTCCAGGAAACCGGTAGGCTTACCCATGGACAGCCTCCTTGCGGCCGGAGGTGCCGGGCGCCGCGACGGCGGCGGCTGCCGCCCGGGCCTGCAATTCCTTGAGAGCGCGACGATAATCGATAGGCATGATCTTCACGAACTTGGGCAGGAAGTCGGTCCAGTGCGCCAGGACCTGCCGGGCGCGCTCGGAGGCGGTGTAGTGCAGGTGGCGCTCGATCAGCGTCTTCAGCCGCACGGCGTCGTCGGCGGTCGGATCGGCCATCAGAAAGCCGCTGCCGCTGCCCCAGCCCTTGGGAGGCGGGGCGTCGGTAATCCGTTCCAACTCGACCATCGCGGTGTTGCAGCGCTTTTCGAAATCGCCGTCCTCGTCGAGGACATAGGCGATGCCGCCGCTCATCCCGGCGGCAAAGTTGCGCCCGGTCGCGCCCAGCACCACCACCGCGCCGCCGGTCATGTATTCGCAGCCATGATCGCCGACCCCTTCGACTACCGCCAGCGCCCCCGAGTTGCGCACCGCGAAGCGTTCGCCGGCCACGCCGCTGAAGTAGCACTCGCCGCTGATCGCGCCATAGAGCACGGTGTTGCCGATCAGGATGTTCTCCAGCGGCTTCAACCCGGACTCGGGCGGGAAGTGGATGGCGATGCGGCCACCCGAGAGGCCTTTGCCGACATAGTCGTTGGCGGTGCCGGTCAGATCGATGCTGACGCCCCGGGAGAGGAAGGCGCCGAAGCTCTGGCCGCCGGTGCCCCGGGCCTTGATCGCGATGGTATCCTCGGGCAGGCCGGCATGGCCGTAGCGCTCGGCGACCCGGCCCGAAAGCATGGCGCCGACGGTGCGGTTGACGTTGCGCACCTCAAGCTCGATCTTGACCGCCTTGCCGTGCTCCAGCGCCGGCAGGGCCTGGGGGATCAGCTGCTTGAAATCAAGATTATCGAGGTCGTGCTTCTGTTTCTCGCAGTTGTAGATCGCGACCCCGGGCCTGGCTTCGGGCTTAAAGAGCAGGCGCGAATAATCGAGGCCGCGGGCCTTCCAGTGCTCGACCGCCCGGCGCATGTCGAGCTTGTCCATGCGGCCGATCATCTCTTCGAAACGGCGGAAGCCCAGCCCGGCCATCAGCTGGCGAACTTCCTCGGCAACGAAGAAGAAGTAGTTGATGACATGCTCGGGCTGACCGGCAAACCTCCGGCGCAGCTCCGGATTCTGGGTCGCGATGCCGACCGGGCAGGTGTTGAGATGACACTTGCGCATCATGATGCAGCCCGACGCGATCAGGGGCGCGGTGGCGAAGCCGAACTCGTCAGCCCCGAGCAGGGCCCCGACCACGACGTCGCGGCCGGTCCTCATGCCGCCATCGACCTGGACCGCGATGCGGCCCCGGAGACGGTTGCGGACCAGGGTCTGGTGAGTCTCGGCGAGGCCGATCTCCCAGGGGCTGCCGGCATGGGTGATCGAACTCATCGGGCTGGCGCCGGTGCCGCCCTCGAAGCCGGAGATGGTGACGTGGTCGGCCTTGGCCTTGGCGACGCCGGCCGCGATCGTGCCCACCCCGACCTCGGAGACCAGCTTGACGCTGATCCGGGCCTTGGGGTTGACGTTCTTGAGATCGTGGATCAGCTGGGCCAGATCCTCGATCGAGTAGATGTCGTGGTGCGGCGGCGGGCTGATCAGGGTCACGCCCGGGGTCGAGTGCCGGACCTTGGCGATCGGCAGCGCCACCTTGTGACCGGGCAGCTGGCCACCCTCGCCGGGCTTCGCGCCCTGGGCCATCTTGATCTGGATGTCGTCAGCATTGACCAGGTACTCGGTGGTGACGCCGAAGCGGCCCGAGGCAACCTGCTTGATCGCCGAGCGCAGCGAGTCGCCGCTGGGCAGACGCTTGAAGCGCTCCGGCTCCTCGCCGCCCTCGCCGGTGTTCGACTTGGCGCCGATCCGGTTCATGGCGATGGCGAGGTTCTGGTGCGCCTCCTTCGAGATCGAGCCGAACGACATCGCACCGGTGGCGAAGCGCTTGACGATCTCGGCCGCCGCCTCGACCTCGGCCAGGGGCACCGGCTGCGGCGCGGCCTTGAATTCCATCAGGCCACGCAGCAGCAGCAGGCTTTCCGACTGATCGTTCACCAGCCGGGCGAACTCCTGGTAATTGTCGGGGTTCTTGCCGCGCACCGCGTGCTGGAGCTGGGAAATGGTGTCGGGGTTCCAGACATGCTCTTCGCCGCGCAGGCGATAGCCGTACTGGCCGCCGACATCGAGGGCGTTGCGGTAGATCGGGTTGTCGCCAAAGGCCATCTTGTGCCGCCGCACCGTCTCTTCCGCGACCTCGGCCAGACCGATGCCCTCGACCCGGCTGGCGGTGCCGGTGAAGTAGCGGTCGATAAAGGGCGTGGCGAGGCCAATGGCGTCGAAAATCTGGGCGCCGCAATAGGACTGGTAGGTCGAGATGCCCATCTTGGACATCACCTTGTAGAGCCCCTTGCCCAGCGCCTTGATGTAGTTCTTCTTCAGCTTCTCGATGTCAATGCCGAGGCGCTGCTGGCGCCCGGCCAGGGTCTCGAAGGCGAGATAGGGGTTGACCGCCTCGGCGCCGAAGCCGGCGAGCAGGGCGAAGTGATGAATCTCCCGGGCCTCACCGGTCTCGACCACGAGGCCGGTCGAGGTGCGCAGACCCGCGCGAATCAGGTGATGGTGAACCGCGGCGGTGGCCAGCAGCGCCGGAATCGCGATGCGGTCGGCCGCGATCAGACGGTCTGAAAGCACGAGGATGTTCTGGCCGCTCCGGACCGCTTCGACCGCCTCGGTGCACAGGCGCTCGAGGGCCGGCCCCATCCCGGTCGCCCCTTCGGAGGCCGGATAGGTGGTGCAGAGGGTCGAGGTCTCGAAGCCCGAGACGTGTTCGGCGATGTTGCGGATCTTGGCCAGATCCTCATCGGTAAGGATCGGCTGCAGCGCCTTGAGCCGCAGATTGGGCTCGGTCTGGTCGATGGCCAGCAGATTGGGCCGCGGCCCGATCAGCGACACCAGCGACATCACCAGCTCCTCGCGAATCGGATCGATCGGCGGATTGGTGACCTGGGCAAAGCACTGCTTGAAATAGCTGTACAGCAGCTTCGGCTTGTCCGAGAGCACGGCCAGCGGCGTGTCGGCCCCCATCGAGCCCACCGGTTCCTCACCGTTGAGCGCCATCGGGTCGAGGATGAAGGTCATATCCTCCTGGGTGTAGCCGAAAGCCTGCTGGCGGTCGAGCAGGCTGGCCGTGGTCTGGCGCGCCTGGGTCACCAGCATCGGCCGCGACGGCAACTCCTCCAGGATGAACTCGGTGCGCTTCAGCCACTCGCGGTAGGGCTTGGCCCGGGCGAGGCTGGCCTTCAGTTCGGGATCGTCGATGATCCGGCCCTTTTCCAGGTCGACCAGGAACATCTTGCCCGGCTGGAGCCGCCAGCGCTTCTTGACCTTGTCCTCGGGGATCGGCAGCACGCCGGTCTCGGAACCCATCACCACCAGATCGTCGTCGGTGATCAGGTAGCGGGCCGGACGCAGGCCGTTGCGGTCGAGGGTGGCGCCGATCTGGCGGCCGTCGGTGAAACAGATCGCAGCCGGGCCGTCCCACGGCTCCATCAGGCCGGCGTGATACTGGTAGAACGCCCGGCGCTCGTCATCCATCAGCGGATTGCGATCCCAGGCTTCCGGGATCAGCATCATCATCGCGTGGCTCATCGAGTAGCCGGCGGCGACCAGCAGTTCCAGCGCGTTGTCGAAGCAGGCGGTGTCGGACTGGCCCTCGGGGATCAGCGGGAACAGCTTGTCGAGATCGTCGCCGAGCAGGTCCGACTTCATCGACTCCTTGCGCGCCGCCATCCAGTTGACGTTGCCGCGCACGGTGTTGATCTCGCCATTGTGGCAGATCATCCGGTAGGGATGGGCGAGGCGCCAGGACGGGAAGGTGTTGGTGGAAAAGCGCTGGTGCACCAGCGCCAGCGCCGAGACCACGCGCGCGTCCTGAAGGTCGAGATAATAGTTTCCGACCTGCGTCGCCAGCAGCATGCCCTTGTAGACCACGGTGCGCGACGACATCGACGGAATGTAGAAATCCCGGATGCCCTCGACGCCGCTGGCCGAGGTGGCCAGCGCCCGGTTGCCGACCAGCTTGCGGATCACGAACAGCTTGCGCTCGAAAACCTCGGAGTCGCGGGTCTCCGGTCCACGGCCGATGAAGACCTGCCGCACCACCGGCTCGACCGCCTTGACACTCTCGCCGAGACCGGAGTTGTCCACCGGCACGTCGCGCCAGCCGAGCACCACCTGCCCCTCCTGGGCAACGAACTGCTCGATCCACTCCTGGCAGACCTGCCGGCCCAGCGCTGCCTGCGGAAGGAACACCATGCCCACGCCGTAGGCACCGACCGGGGGCAATCTGATGCCGGTCTTGGCGGTCTCTTCGCGCAGAAACGCATCGGGCACCTGGAGCAGGATGCCGGCGCCGTCGCTTTCCAGCGGGTCGGCGCCGACCGCGCCACGATGATCGAGATTTTCCAGGATCTTCAGGCCCTGGGCGATGATCGAATGACTTTTCACGCCTTTGATATGGGCGACAAAGCCCACGCCGCAGGAGTCATGTTCTCGCTGGGGATCGTAGAGACCCGAACTCACCGGCAATACCATCCGACCGTCACTCCCTTTCGACCCCGCGTCCGTCGCCACGGCGTCACTCAAATATCATGCCAAGCCCGGATCGAGACCACCCGCCCGACCAGCCGCCCACCCATGCCATGTCTCGGGATCTCCGTCGCCGGGGGGATCGCCGTTCCGGCCGCAGTCACCGGTGGCCGGCACGTCGATGCCGGTCCGCGTCGCCCAGTTATACTATGCTCATGACATTTGTCGACTCCGGAAGGGGCCTGGACGTGAAACCGCTGCCATGACCGCCGCCGCCGATCGCGGCACCACGGACCAGCCATCGCGGACCCGCGAACGATCAATGATCACTGCCTATTTTCGCACTTGCGATCGCCGCCACGATGGCGTCTTGTCGTGCCGGGACCAGCCTTTGAAAAAGAGAGGTGCCCGGCGATGAGGGATACCGATCCCATGGCTGACAAGGAAGGCAGCGATCGGCAAAAAGGGGTCATTCATGGCCGCACCTTCCGTTTCGGGGCGCCGCCGCCGGCGCTCGATCGCCTGCCCCAGCCGCTGGTGCTGCCGACGCTGGCCGAACCCGCGCTCAAGACCCTGATCGACCCCCCGTCAGCCACCAGCCTGTTTGGCCGGGTGAAAACCTTTCTCCTGCAACAGCGGCGGGAGACGCCGGCCGAACGGCTGGAACGACGAATGCGCGAGGCCCTGGGGCTGGTCCGGACCACAATGGTCACCCCGCCGGCACCGGACACCGACGACCCGGCGGCGACCGGCCCGCGGCAGGGCAAATTTCATCGCCCGCGCGGCCTCGAACACCCCTACCAGCTGAAACAACTCCTCGACCTGATTCCCGATCTGCCGAATGCCCGCGCGGCGGAACGAAAGTACTTCGAGGGCCTGCTGTTCATGATTATCCAGCAATACAAGGCAAGGATCGCGGCAAGGCATGTGTGGAATTTCCATTTTTTTGGCGAAGCCCAGCAATATTTTCATCTGGGCGACCGGATAAAGCGGCAAATCAAGAATCCGGGCGCCCGGGATGATGTCAAGGCCCTCTGTCAGCTCATCCATGACAATTATTTTCATGGGCTTTATTACTATATGTGCTCGATCTATGTCCGTGAGACGATCGCCAGCAAAAACACCCTGTTCCTGGAATTCTGCGCCGCCTACCAGTTTCTGGCCAGACTAGACTGGGACGGCAGCATCCTGGAGCAGCCGAACCTCCGCCGTCTGCCCTCGCGCAACCGGCTGCTCTATTTCGCCATGCGCGACCATTGGGTGTTGAAGCAGGTCAGGACCAATTACGATTATGCCCGGCAGTTCAAGGAGGCCCTCAGCAGCTTCCCGATTGAGGGCGGGAGGCGGGAGGCCCAACTCAACGCCGACACCCTCGCCCGCAAGGGACGGGCGCGGATCAAGCGCCCGCCGCTGCGAACGGCCAGTGCAGGCGGCGATTAGCCGTCCGCGCTAACGCCGGGCGGTGGGCGGCACGCGCCAGGGCTGGGTCAGCGCCAGCCGCTCGGCACGGCGCAACCGGGCGGCCTTGAAGAGATCGGTGAGCGCGGTCCCGACCGCGGCCGGGGTCCCCGGCGGCCCCCGGCGGGCAACCTCGGCCTGAAGCTGCCGGATCTGGGCGTCGCGCTCGGCGAGTTCGGTCCGGCTGCGTTCGGTCGCATTGCGGGCGCCGGCGAGCACGACGGCGGTCTGATCCTGGACCCGCCGGGCCTGATCAAATTCAGCCTCGAGCGAGCGCTGCAACTCGACGGTGCGCTCCAGCGAGCGCTCGACCTCGGAGATGCGGCCCTGGGTCCGCTCGACCCGATCGCTGAGCTGACCGATCCGGCGGTCGCGCTCCGACAAGGCGGCACGAAGCTCGGTGATCATACCGTTGCGCTCTCTGACCGCGGCTTCCAGTTCCCGAACCCAGGTCAGCGCGTCTTCGCGGGCGACCGCGGCCTCGGCGGCCTCGGCCCGCGCCGCAGACAGAGCGGCCGTCAAACGGTCGATCTCCCCCTGGACCGCGGGCGACTGTCCGGGTGCCGGCCCCGAGGCGGCCCCCGCGTCCCGGTTCCAGACCGTACCCCCAACGGGGTCGATGTTCGCGGCCGGCTCTTCAATCATGGCATCCATTCCCACCATGCCGTCTCTGTCATGAGACTATACCGCAGCCTGCCGGCGCCGGACAGTCCGTTAGCTGTCCGGCGCGACGTTCTCGTCCCGGCCGCCGCCCTTCGGTGCGACTCGGCCACAGGCGGGCGGCCCCGTATCGGGCTTTGCCCTTACCTCATATGCTCAGCGTACTGCGCCTCGATTTCGTGCTGGCGGTCGAGCACCGCGACCTCGTCGCCGACGAAATCACGCATCGACACCACCCCCAGCACCCGCCCTTCCACCGCCACCGGCAGATGGCGGACGCCCTTGGCGTCCATGATCGCCAGGGCATCGCGCACGGTCTCGCCCGGGGCCACGGTCGCCGGATTGGGCGTCATCACCTTGCCCAGCGGCGTCACGTCGGGGTTAAGCCCCGGCACCACGACCCGGTCGAGAAGATCGCGTTCGGTAAAGATGCCGTCCAACTGGCCATCGACCTCGGTGACGAGCACCGCCGCGACGTGCCGTTCCGACATCTGGCGGGCAGCTTCGCGAACGGTGACGGTTGGCGCGAGGTGCAGCAGTTGCTGGTTTCTCAGAACCTGTTGGATCCGACGATGCGGCATAATTTCTCTCCCTGGCTTCTGGCCGATGTGCGGGCCGATGACCGGCACGACAGGATTGACATAGGCTGGCCGGTCACGCCGCCGAGCGTCAAGACTGTGGTTGCACAGATGGGGATGCTTCTGCCGCACCGCAAAAGCCTGCGTCAACCCGCCACACCTCCAGGCATCGCTGACCTGCGCTGTCCGCGAAGTCGGCCGCTGGTCATAAAACTGTCATGGGCATGTCGTATATAGTTCGCAGTCGCCCACTAACGTCCGGAGCGTCCTTGGGGACGAACCACCGAAAGGGATTGACGTGTTCAACAAGAGATTCGCCCTGGCGGCCATGACGGTCGCGGCCGGCGTCACCCTGGCGGCTGCGCCGGTCCAGGCTCAGTCGCGTGAGCAGATTCGCATTGTCGGCTCCTCCACCGTGTTTCCGTTCTCGACGCTGGTGGCCGAAAACTTCGGCAAGCTCGGCAAGTTCAAGACTCCGGTGGTCGAATCGACCGGCACCGGCGGCGGCTTCAAGGCCTTCTGCGTCGGCGTCGGCCCGCAATATCCCGACATCTCCAACGCCTCGCGTCCGATCAAGGACAGCGAACGGAAGATGTGCGAAACCAACGGCGTCGCCGAGATCGCCGAATTCACCATCGGTTTCGACGGCATCACGGTCGCGGTCAACGCCAAGAGCAAGGCCTTCCCGGTCACCACGAAGCAGCTGTGGCTGGCTTTGGCCGCCGAGGTACCGGTCGGCGGCAAGCTGGTCAAGAACCCCGCCACCAAATGGTCCGATGTTGACCCGACGCTGCCCCGGACCGAGATCGAGGTCTATGGCCCGGCCAAGGTCCACGGCACCCGCGACGCCTTCAACGAACTGGTGATGGACACCGGCTGCGAGGCCGTCCCCGAGATCAAGGCGCTGGCCGCCGACGCCAAGAAGAAGGCCTGTCAGACCATCCGCGAGGACGGCGCCTGGATCGACGTTTCCGAAGATTACGCCCTGATCGTCGGCAAACTGAACTCCAGCCCCAATGCGGTCGGCGTCTTCACCTTCTTCTACGTCGATCAGAACCGCGACAAGGTGCGGGCGCTCTCGGTCAACGGCGTCGATGCCACCTTCGAGAATATTCTTTCGAAGAAATACCCGGTGTCGCGACCGCTGTTCTTCTACGTCAAGAAGGCCCACGTCAAGGCGATCCCGGGTATGGCCGAATACGTCAACGAGTTCGTCAGCACCAAGGCGGCGGGCGAGGACGGCTATCTGGTGGCCAAGGGCCTGATCCCGCTGGCGCCGGCCGAACTCAAGGCGCAGCAGAGCGCCGCTGCGGCCCTCGCGAAGTAAGTCCCGGGCCGGAAAGAACCGGAAGGGCGCCCCCCGGCTCCTTCCGGCCTTCCCTCCCCTTCCCCAGCCCCCCAGCCCCGACGGAACCGGTCAGACCGATGCAGACCTCGATCCTCCTTGCGGTGATAGCGGGCCTGACCCTGGTCGGCTATCTGCTCGGACGGGGCCGGGCGGTGGCGATGGCCGGCGGCCGGCTCTCGCAGCTGCATTCGATCCCCTCCTATCACGGCTTTTTCGTCGCGATCTGGGCTGGCCTGCCCGCGCTTTTTCTGCTCGCGGTCTGGCTCTGCCTGCAAGATCAGCTCGTGATGTCCCTGGTGCTGGCCCGACTGCCCGAGATGCTGCGCCAACTCGACCCCCAGTCGCTGACCCTGGTTCAGACCGACATCCTTAATTTTGCCCGCGGCATCGCCTCGGGCCGCGAACCCGACCCGGCAATCCGCGCCGCCGCCGCGCTCTACAACCAGTGGCACGGTCTGGCCGAAGGCTGCCTGCTGGCGCTGGGCTCGGCGCTGGCGGTGGCCGGCATCGTCCATGCCCGCCGGCAGATCAGCCGGGACCTGCGCGCCCGCAACCGGGTCGAGCGGACGCTGAGCGTCGCGCTCATTCTCTGTTCGCTGGTGGCGATCCTGACCACGGTCGGCATCGTGCTGTCGCTGCTCTTTGAGGCGATCCAGTTCTTCGCCAAGATTCCCCTGGCCGATTTCCTGTTCGGCCTGCACTGGAATCCCCAGGCGGCGTTTTCCGGCGATGCCGCGGGTTCGTTCGGCGCGGTGCCGCTCTTCACCGGCACGCTGCTGATCACGGTGATCGCGATGCTGGTCGCAGTGCCGGTCGGGCTGCTGGCCGCGGTCTATATGTCGGAGTATGCGACGCCGCGACTGCGCGCCACCGCCAAACCGGTGCTGGAAATTCTGGCCGGCATCCCGACCGTGGTCTACGGCTTCTTCGCCGCGATGACCATGGCGCCGGCGATCCGGACGGCGGGAACCCTGGCCGGTCTCGATGTCTCCTCTCAGTCGGCGCTGGCCGCCGGGCTGGTGATGGGGATTATGATCATCCCGTTCGTCAGCTCGCTCTCCGACGACGTGATCAACGCCGTGCCCCAGGCGCTGCGCGACGGCTCCTATGGCCTCGGCGCCACCAAGTCCGAAACCATCCGCGAGATCGTGCTGCCCGCTGCCCTGCCCGGCATCGTCGGCGCCGTGATGCTGGCGATCAGCCGCGCCATCGGCGAGACCATGATCGTAGCCATGGCCGCCGGCCTCTCGGCCAATCTCACCGCCAATCCCTTTGCCGCCGTGACCACGGTCACAGTGCAGATCGCCTCGACCATTCGGGGCGATCAGGAGTTCAACAGCCCCAAGACCCTCTCGGTGTTCGGCCTCGGTCTGGTGCTGTTCGTGGTGACGCTGATCCTCAACGTCGTCGCCCTCCGCGTGGTCCAGAAATATCGGGAAAAATATGACTGACCTGACCGGCGAAACCATCCTCAAGCGCTCAACCTATCAGTCCGAAGCCTTCGAGACCCGGCTGCGGCGGCGCTACCGCGCCGAGCGCTGGTTTCAGCGTGCCGGCATCGGCGCCATCGCCTTTGCCGCGCTGATGCTGGCGGTGCTGCTCTCCACCATCGTTCTCAACGGCTATACCGCCTTCTGGCAGAGCCGGTTCGAGGTCGAGGTCTTCTTCGATCCCGACGCGATCACACCCTCGGGCTCCCGCGAGCCGGCGGTGCTCTCGGCCGGCGATTATCCGGCGCTGGTGCGCGCGGCCCTGCTGACCGAGGTTCCGACCGCCGGCGGCCGCGACGGCAAGCGGGCGCTGATGGAACTGGTCAGCGCCGCCGCCGGCTACACCCTCCGCGAGATGGTGATGACCCACCCCGAGATCATCGGCAGCCGTCAGCGGGTGTCGCTGCTGGCCTCCGACAACACCGATCAGTTCATCAAGGGCCACATCTCGCGGGCCAGCGTTGAAGGCGAGCGGACCATCACCGATCGCCAGATCGGCTGGATCGACGGCCTCCGGGCCAAGGGCGTGCTGAACAGCCATTTCAGCCTCGACGTGCTGACCCGCTCCAACAGCCGCCAGCCCGAACAGGCCGGAATGTGGGGCGCCCTGATCGGCTCGATCATGACCATGCTGGTGACCCTGGCGCTTTCGGTGCCGATCGGCGTCGCGGCGGCGGTCTACCTTGAGGAATTCGCGCCCAAGGCGTGGTGGACCGACTTCATCGAGGTCAACATCAACAACCTCGCCGCGGTGCCCTCGATCGTGTTCGGCCTGCTCGGCCTCTCGATGTTCCTCAATTTCTTCGGCATGCCGCGCTCATCGGCGTTGATCGGCGGTGTCGTGCTGGCGCTGATGACCCTGCCGACGATCATCATCGCCGCCAGAGCGGCACTGAAATCGGTGCCGCCCTCGATCCGCGAGGCCGCGCTCGGCATCGGCGCCTCGCCGCTGCAGGTGGTGCTCCACCACGTGCTGCCGCTGGCGGCGCCCGGCATCCTCACCGGTACCATCCTCGGCCTCGCCCGGGCGCTGGGCGAGACCGCGCCGTTGCTGCTGATCGGCATGGTCGCCTTCGTGGTCGATGTTCCGGGCACGCTGGCCGACCCTTCGACAGTGCTGCCGGTGCAGATTTTCATGTGGGCCGACGCCCCCGAACGCGGCTGGATCGAGCGCACCTCGGCCGCGATCATGCTGCTGCTCGGCTTTCTCATCCTGATGAATGCGGTCGCGGTGTTCCTGCGCAAGAAATTTGAGAGGCGGTGGTAGGTCATGCGGTTCGAACTTTCCGATCGGTCTGCGTCCGGCAAAGGGGCGCCGGCCAAGATCACCGCCCGCTCGGTCAACGTCTATTACGGCGCCAAGCAGGCCCTCAACGGCATCAGCCTTGATGTCGAGGAGAACCGCGTCACCGCCCTGATCGGCCCCTCGGGCTGCGGCAAGTCGACGTTCCTGCGCTGCCTCAACCGCATGAACGACACCATCGACATCTGCCGGGTCGACGGCCGGATCGAACTCGACGGCGAGGACATCTACGCCAGGACCATCGACACCGTGCAACTGCGCGCCCGGGTCGGCATGGTCTTCCAAAAGCCCAATCCGTTTCCGAAATCGATCTACGACAACATCGCCTACGGCCCGCGCATCCACGGCCTCGCCCAGCGCGGTCCCGAGATGGACGAGATCGTGCAGTCGTCGCTGGAGCGCGCCGGGCTCTGGAACGAGGCCAAGGACCGGCTGAAGGAGCCGGGCACCGGGCTGTCCGGCGGCCAGCAGCAGCGCCTTTGCATCGCCCGCGCCATTGCGGTCAGCCCCGAAGTCATTCTGATGGACGAACCCTGCTCGGCGCTCGACCCGATCGCCACCGCCCACATCGAAGAGCTGATCGACGAGCTGCGCGAAAACTATACCATCGTGATCGTTACCCACAACATGCAGCAGGCGGCCCGGGTCTCCCAGAAGACCGCGTTCTTCCACCTCGGCGAAATGGTCGAGTGCAACGACACCGAGGAAATCTTCACCAACCCCCGGGATGAACGCACCCAGGGGTACATCACCGGCCGTTACGGCTGAGCGAAAGGCTGGGGTTCATGAGCAAGGAACACATCGTCCGCTCGTTTTCCGAAGAGCTGCGGCGCCTGACCACCCTGATCACCCAGATGGGCGGGATCGCCGAAGCCCAGGTCGAGACCGCGGTGCGGGCGGTGGCCCGGCGCGACGCCGATCTGGCCGCTTCGGTGATCAAGTCCGACGAGCGGCTCGACCAGTACGAACGCGACATCGACGCCGAGGCGATCCGGATGCTGGCGCTGCGCCAGCCGATGGCCGGCGACCTGCGGGAAATCGTGTCGACGCTGAAGATCGCCGCCGACCTCGAGCGCATCGGCGACTACGCCGCCAACATCGCGAAGCGGGCGATGGTGCTGGCGCAGATGCCGCCGGTGCGGCCGGCCGGGGGCATCCCGCGGATGGGCAAGCTGGTCCAGGAGATCATGAAGGACGTGCTCGACGCCTACATTGACCGCAACCTCGACAAGGCGATCGCGGCCTGGCGCCGCGATGAGGAACTCGACGACCTCTACACCAGCTTGTTTCGCGAAGTCCTGACCTACATGATGGAGGACCCGCGCAACATCACCCCCTGCACCCACCTGCTGTTCATCGCCAAGAATCTGGAGCGGGTCGGCGACCACGCCACCAACATCGCCGAAACCATCCATTTCGTGGTGGTCGGACAGTCGCTCAAGACCGCCCGGCCCAAGGGCGACACCACCAGCTTCGCCGTGATCCGGCCCGACGACGGTGCGGCGGCGGCTAATGGGCAGGAGGGGGCATGACCTCAGCGCTGAAACCGCTGGTGCTGATCGTCGAGGACGAGCCCAGCCTGGTCGAGATGCTGACCTACAACCTGGAAAAGGAGGGCTTTCGCGCCGCCGCAGCCGGCAACGGCGAAGAGGCGCTGCTGCTGGCCGCGGAGCAGACGCCGCACCTGATCCTGCTCGACTGGATGCTGCCGCATCTCTCGGGCCTCGAGGTCTGCCGGCAGCTGCGCCGCAACCCCAAGTCCCGCGAGGTTCCGATCATCATGCTGACGGCGCGCGGCGAGGAGGCCGACCGGGTGCGCGGCCTCAATTCCGGGGCCGACGACTACATGGTCAAGCCCTTCTCGCCGGTCGAGCTGATCGCCCGGGTGCGCGCGGTGCTGCGCCGGACCAGCCCGGCGCTGACCGAGGAGATGCTGCGCTTCGGCGACATCGTGATGGACCTCGCCTCCCACCGGGTGCGCCGCGACGGCCGCGACATCCATCTCGGCCCGACCGAATTCCGGCTGCTGCGCCACTTCCTTCAACACCCCGGCCGGGTGTTCTCACGCGAGCAGCTGCTGGACCTGGTCTGGGGCCACGATGTCTATGTCGAACTGCGCACCGTGGACGTCCACATCCGCCGCCTGCGCAAGGCTCTCAACGAGGATGGCGGCGACGACCTGATCCGCACCGTCCGTTCCGCCGGCTACGCCATCGATCTCAAATCGGCCTGACCCGGCCGGCGCTTCACACGAAAAGGATGCTGCCGCCCTCGGCGGCGCCGAGAAAGCTGACGATGCCGCCGACCCGGTGCGGGATGTCGGCGCGAAGCCGGCGTCCGCCGGCCGGGCCGAGGGCGCGGAGCCCCATCTCGCAGACGATCACGGTGACACCGAGAGCGGCGGCGGCGGTCAGCAACTCCTCAAAGCCGGCGACGCCGCGACCGACCAAAGTCTGGTTGCGCGCGGCCGGCGCCGCGCCGTCGTCGGCTGTGTCAAGGTCAGTCCAGCCCGGCCGCGCCGGATCGCCGCTGTCGACCAGCGCCGCCAAGGCCCGGCCGGTGATCAGCAGCGAGACCGGACGGCCGGTCGCCGCCGCCGCCGCCGCCATGGCCAGCGCGTAATGGACCCGGTCGAAGCCGCCCGAGAACACGACCAGCGACAGTTTCGCCCCCACCATTTCAACCCCCGGTCCCTTGCACACGCGGCCGAATAACTCTAGAATGGCTCGAGACTGCCCGTCCAGGCTTTTGGTTTTGAGTCGGGAACGGGCGACCGACCTCGGGAGCCCTCTGCATGGTTGGCGCGATCGGCAGCAGCGTCGGCGCAGCCGCATCAGTCTCGCAGTATCTTGCTGCCGGGACCGCGAGCGCCCGCGCACCGGCCGGCGGCGCCGGCGCCGCGCTCGCCGGCGGCTCCGGCGCCAACGGCAAACCGCTGTCGACCGCCGATCAGACGCTGCTCGACAAGCTCAAGGCCCGCGACGCCGACGTCAAGGCGCATGAACAGGCCCACCGCAGCGCCGGCGGCCAATATACCGGCGCCCCGACCTACACCTATCAGAAGGGTCCGGACGGCGCCAATTATGCCATCGGCGGCGAAGTCTCGATCGACACCAGTCCGGTGACCCGGGATCCGGCCGCCACCGTGGCCAAGGAAGAGCAGGTCCAGCGCGCCGCCCTGGCTCCGGCCGACCCTTCGGGGCAGGACGTCAAGGTCGCGGCCGAGGCCGCCGCCGCCATCGCCCAGGCCGAAGCCAGCAAGGTCGCCGCCGCTACCGGCCAGACCGCAGATCAGGGCGGGGACCAGACCGGACCCGGATCGGGCACCGGCAGCGCCGGCCGCCCCGACATCACCGGCGCCGCCGCCACCACCGCGACCGCGGCCCAGGCCGGCAGCAGCTTCAGTGCCCGCTTCGCCCGCGGCCTTGCCGCCTACGGCTCCGCCGCCGGCCTGACCGCCCTCGCCCAGCCGCCGGCCCGGATCGCCCTCTACGCCTGAAAGCGGTTGACCGGCGCGGCGATCCCCCCGATACCTGCCGCAGTGTTCTCTGCGGGAGAGAGGTCTTGCTGACCGTCGTGCTGCTGATCGGCTCCAACGTCCTGATGACTTTGGCCTGGTACGGCCATCTGCGCTTTCCCGACCGGGCCATGGTCTCGGCGGTGGTGGTGAGCTGGCTGATCGCCTTCTTCGAATACTGCCTTGCGGTCCCGGCCAACCGGATCGGCTATTTTGAAGCCGGCTACACCCCTTCCCAGCTCAAGATGCTTCAGGAGGTGATTACCCTTTCGGTGTTCGCGATCTTTACGGTCACGGTGCTGGGCGAGAAGCTGCGCTGGAATTACTTTGCCGCGTTCGGCTGCATGCTGGGCGCGGTGTATTTCATCTTTCGCAAATAACGCCGCGCCGCACCGTCACTACGCCACCTGCCGCCTGGACATCCGCTCCAGCGCCCCGCTCATAAAGGCGAGATGCGCGGTGTCGAGCGGGAATTGCAGACGGGTGCCCTGGCCGGTGCGGCCCGAGATGCGGGTGTGCAGCGCGCGGCCGATCCCCTCGATGTCGAGATCGACCTGGGTACCGGTCGGCAGTTCGATGCCGCGGTCGAGCCAGGCGCCGCCGATCGAGAGCTGCACCACGGTGCCGGTCTCGGTGCGCCCGGCCGCGGTGATCCGCGCCGGCAGCCTGACCGCCACCCGTTGGAACTTGTGGCCGCTGCCGGCGTCGCGGAGCGCCGAGAGAAAGTCGTGAATCTCGACGCTCATGCGTTCGGTCTGTTTCGCCATGGCATCCGAGGATTCCCGAACCATCGAGGCCGCTGAATTGGTCCGGCCCGCCGAGTCGCGGACCTTGCCGATACTCATCGCGATGTCCTCGGCATTGGAGGATACGAACTGAATGTTGCGGGCGATTTCGTCGGTCGCGGAATGCTGCTCGGTGACCGCGGCCGCGATCTCGCTGGTGGATTGGTGAATCTGCGCCACCGTGCTGCCGACCGCCTGGATGGCGTCGACGGTGCCGGCGATCGAGTTCTGAATCTCGGAAATCTGCGTCGAGATATCGACGGTGGCCTTCTGGGTCTGGCCGGCCAGATTCTTGACTTCGGACGCCACCACAGCAAAGCCTTTGCCCGCTTCGCCCGCCCGCGCCGCCTCGATGGTGGCGTTGAGCGCCAGGAGATTGGTCTGGGAGGCGATCGAGGCGATGATCTGGATGATGTCGCCGATCCGGTCCGAGGCGTCGCGCAGCATCAGCACCTTCGATTCGACCTCCTCCGCCCGCCGGCTGCCTTCGCCGGCGATCCGGGACGAGCTGTCGATCAGACGGCTGATCTCGGCGATCGCCGAAGTCAGCTGCTGGGAGGCCGCCGCCACCGCCTGGGAATTTTCATGAGCCTGATCGACGGCGCCGGTGACGACGTCGACCTCGCGGTCGGTGTCCTGGGCCGCGACATGCACCGATTCCGCCGTGGCCGCCATCGAGGACGACGACCGGGAAATCACCTCCAGCACCCCCGAGATGCCCGAAGCGAACATATCGGTCAGTTCCTCGCTTTCCTCCTGCCGGCGCTTCCGGTCGCGCACATCCTCTTCCTGGGCCAGTTTCAGCCGCAGGTTTTCGGTCGCGTGATCCTTGAAGACCTGGAGCGTTTCGGCCATCTCGCCGACCTCGTCGGCCCGCTCGGCATAGATGATGCCGACGCCGAGATCGCCCTTGGCCAGCCGGAGCATGACCTCGCTGAGCCGGCGCAACGGCCGCGTCACCCCGAACAGCAGAAAGACGATCAGCACCGCCGCCACCGCGAACAGCACACCGCCCGAAAGAAGGGTCGCCGCCTTGATCTTGGCGCTGCCCTCCTGAATGCCGGAAATCGCCCCCTGCAGGCCGACAAATTCCTTGGAACTGATCCTGGTCACGACCCCGTCCAGTTTGACCATCTCCTCGTCCATCGCCTGGGCCGCCTTGTCGAACTCGGGCATCATGGCGTTGCCGCCGCTGGTGCCACCCGACACATAAGCCGCGGCCATCGCGGCGCCGATGTTGTAATAGGGCTTGAACGCCGTCGCCGCCGCCTCCAGCGCCTCGGAAACCTGGGCCAGCCTCAAGCCGTCGGCGATCGCG
Source organism: Rhodospirillaceae bacterium (assembly GCA_037132135.1). Lineage (GTDB taxonomy): Bacteria > Pseudomonadota > Alphaproteobacteria > Azospirillales > Azospirillaceae > BOG-933. Next base: position 29,398 of record JBAXPR010000006.1, on the reverse strand, counting down.
CGGGCGGCTGAGACGGCGGCCTGAAACTCTCTGGCCGCCTTGGCCGCGTTCTCGATGCCGTCACCAAGACCATCCTCGGCGCGGGTGGCGCCGTAATCGGAGAAGAACTGCTGGACCTCGGCAGCGTCGAGACGGATCTTGGCGATCAGACCGTTGAGCGGAATCAACTGATTGACCACCCGATCGGCGGTCGCGGCCACCCTCGACAAGTCCTGATTTTGGGCTTCGACGCTGGAGACTATCTCGAATGACGACATCAGAATGGACAGAAAAATCAAGGTTGCAATGATGTTGGTCTTGGTTTGAATCTTGAGCTTGTTTAAAATCGACATCGCCTGTCGCCCCTCGAAAATCGCCGCCCCCGCCCCTCTGCAACCCGCCGAACCACCCGGCATGACCCAGAGACGCGAGGCTTTCCCCCGCAATGGGATACAAATTTTCCGTGCGGGTGAAAAGAAATTTCTCAGTCGCCCGCGCAAGGCCCGGACGGGCCGGATCAAGATATTGTTGGTGAACTCAAGAAATGGCCAAAGAAATGGCCCGGCCATCGCCCAGGCCGTGATCAGCGGGCGCCAACCCGGCCGGCCGGAGCCGCCGGGGTCGGACCGCCCGGTCGCACCGCAGGCCCTGTCACTCTGATGAAATATTTACATGCCGCCGGGGCCCTGTTATGGTCCCGCCCGATTTCGGTGGGGGTCCTGACGGTGGACGGCCCCAGAGGGAGAGCGTACACCCATGAAGGTGATTGCCGGCAACAGCAACCGGCCGCTGGCCGAGGCGATTTCGGCGTCTCTCAGCGCGCCATTGACCAAAGCCAACATCAAGCGGTTTGCCGATCAGGAGGTGTTCGTCGAGATTCTCGAGAACGTCCGCGGCGAGGATTGCTTCGTCATCCAGTCGACCTCGGCGCCGGCCAATGATCACCTGATGGAATTGCTGGTGATCATGGACGCGCTGAAGCGCGCCTCGGCCCGGCGCATCACCGCCGTGCTGCCCTACTACGGCTACGCCCGCCAGGACCGCAAGGCCGGGCCGCGGACGCCGATTTCCGCCAAGCTGGTTGCCGACCTGATCACGGTGGCCGGGGCGGACCGGGTGCTGACCCTCGACCTCCACGCCGGGCAGATTCAGGGCTTCTTCGACATTCCGCTCGACAATCTGGTCGCCGGGCCGGTGTTCGAGAAGGACATCCGCGAAACCCATAGTCTGAGCGAACTGGTGGTGGTGTCGCCCGACGTCGGCGGCGTGGTGCGGGCGCGCAAGCTCGCCTCCCGCCTTGGCGCCGACCTCGCAATCATCGACAAGCGGCGCGAGCGCGCCGGCGAATCGGAAGTGATGCACATCATCGGCAAGGTCGCCGACCGCGCCTGCGTCATGATCGACGACATCGTCGACAGCGGCGGCACCCTCTGCAATGCCGCCCGCGCTCTCAAGACCGCGGGTGCGGTGTCGGTGAGCGCCTACACCACCCATGGCGTGCTCTCGGGTGGCGCCGTGGCGCTGATCGGTTCGTCGCCGATCGACATGCTGGTGACCACCGACAGCATTCCCGCGACCCAGGCGATGAAGATTTCCCACAACATCCGTCAGCTGACCATCGCGCCGCTGATCGCCGAGGCGATGGTGCGCATCAGCGAGGAGCGCTCGGTCTCCAGCCTGTTCGGCTGACGTTGCCTTTTTTGAGATAGCCGCCGTTCGCGAAGCCGCGGGCGGCGGTTGTGGCACCGGCACCCCTGGAGGCCGGCGTCTCACCCACGGCGGGCCAACCGGTCCGCCTTCGCCTTAAGGAGAGTTGTTCGATGACCGAAACTTTCGCGCTGGCCGCCGAGGTGCGTCTGCGGGCCGGAAAGGGGACCGCCCGCCAGACCCGCCGCGCCGGACGCATCCCCGCCGTGATCTACGGCAACAAGCAGACGCCGCTGATGATCTCTCTGGACCTCAACGGGTTCACCAAGATTCTGAAGCGGCCGGGCTTCTTCACCCACCTCTTCGACGTCACGGTCGACGGCGTCACCCACCGGGTGCTGCCGCGCGACGTTCAGTTCCACCCGGTCAGCGACGTGCCCGAGCATGTCGACTTCCTGCGCGTCAGCGCCGAGACCAAGATCACGGTGCATGTGCCGGTCCGCTTCGTCGCCCAGGACAAGAGCCCGGGCCTCAAGCGCGGCGGCACGCTCAACGTCGTGCTCCACGAGATCGAGCTGCTGTGCGACGCCGCCCACATTCCGGAGCACGTCGACATCAGCCTCGAGGGGCTCGACCTCGGCGCCTCGGTTCACCTCGGCTCGGTTCAGCTGCCTCAGGGCACCACCGTGGCCCATGGCGGCCACGATGTCACCGTGGTGACCATCGCGACGCCGTCGGGCCTGAAGCTTGAGGCCGAAGAGGGAGCCCCGGCGGAAGCGGCCAAGGCCTGATCCGGATCCCGGACATGCTGCTGCTGGTCGGGCTCGGCAATCCCGGAGCGGAGTACGCCGGGCACCGGCACAATGTCGGAAGCATGGCGGTGGACGAGATCGTCCGCCGCCATGGTTTCGGTCCCTGGCGCCGGCGGTTTCAGGCCAGGGTCGCCGAGGGCACGCTGGCCTTGCCCGGCGGTGGCACCGAAAAGGTGCTGGCCATCGAACCCCAGACCTACATGAACCTCTCCGGCCAGTCGGTCGGCGAGGCGGCGAGCTTTTTCAAGCTTCCGCCGGAGCGGGTGGTGGTGTTTCACGACGACCTCGATCTCGCCCCCGGACGGCTGCGGGTCAAGCGCGGCGGCGGCGCCGGCGGCCATAACGGCCTGCGCTCGATCGACGCCCATCTCGGCCCCGATTACTGGCGGGTCCGGCTCGGCATCGGCCATCCCGGGCTGAAGGCCCTGGTCCATGCCTATGTCCTGCACTCGTTCGCCAAGGACGATGCCGGCTGGCTGGAACCGCTGCTCGCCGCCTGCGCCGATGCCGTGCCCCTGCTCGCCGCCGGCAGCCCCGACAGGTTCATGAACACGGTCACCCTGGCCACCCAGCCGCCGAAGGAGCCGAAACCGCCGCCCGGCGGTTAAATCGGGCCGGCCGCTAAAGAAAACTGTAGGGGTCGACGTCAACCTGCACGCGCACCCCCGAGGGAAGCGGCGTGCTGGCCAGCCATTGGCGCAGCACCGGTTGCAGGGTCACCCGGCGCGGCGCCTTCACCAGCAGACGGCGGCGATGACGGCCGCGCAGCAGCGCCAGCGGCGCCGGTGCCGGCCCCAGCACCTCGATCTCGTCGCTGCGCGGCGCGGTGCGGCCCAGCAGACGGGCGGCGGCGTCAACCTCCTCCAGATCCTCGCCCGAAACCACCAGCGCCGCCAGCCGGCCGAAGGGCGGCAACTGGCCGTCCCGGCGTTCCTCGGCCTCCGCGGCGAGGAAGGCGTCGCGGTCTCCCGAGGCCAGCGCCCGGATCACCGGATGCTCGGGCTGGAAGGATTGCAGCAGCACCCGCCCCGGCCGCTCGGCCCGCCCTGCCCGGCCCGAGACCTGATGGAGCAGCTGATAGGTCCGCTCCGCGGCCCGGAGATCGCCCCCCGCGAGCCCGAGGTCGGCGTCGACGACTCCGACCAGAGTCAGCATGGGAAAATGGTGGCCCTTGGCCATCACCTGGGTGCCAATCAACAGATCAAGCTCATGAGCCGCCACTTTGCGCACCAACTCGTCGACGGCGTGGGGGCCGGTCAGGGTGTCGGAGGCCATCACCGCCGTGCGCGCCTGGGGAAACAGTTCGGCGACCTCCTCGGCGATGCGCTCGACGCCGGGACCGCAGGCGGCGAAGCTCTCGGGCTTCTCGCATTGGGGGCAAAGCTCGGGTGGCGGCATGACATGGCCGCAATGGTGGCACAGCAGCTTGGCCACGGCCCGGTGCTCGACCAGCCAGGCCGAGCAATTGGGGCATTGCAGGCGAAAGCCGCAGCCCCGGCACAGGGTCAACGGCGCGTAACCACGGCGATTGAGGAAGATCATCGCCTGTTCGCCGGCCTCCAGGGTCCCGGCAAGAGCCGCGCGCAGCGGCGGCGCCAGCCAGCGGCGGGGCCGCTCCGCCTTCTGGGCCCGCATATCGATGATTTCGATCCCGGGCAGACTGGCGCCGCCATGGCGGGAGGGCAGATGCCGGAGCGTGTAGCGACCGGACTCGACGTTGATCAGGGTCTCCAGCGACGGCGTCGCCGAGACCAGGGCGATCGGAATCCCGCCCAGCCACGCCCGGGCCACCGCCATGTCGCGGGCCTGATAGATCACGACCTCGTCCTGCTTGAAGGCGGGGTCGTGCTCCTCATCGACCACGATCAGACCGAGATCCGCAAAGGGCAGAAACAGCGCCGAGCGCGCCCCGACCACGATGCGCAGCGAGCCCGCGGCCACCGCCCGCCAAGTGGCACGGCGCAGGCCCGGCGACAGCTCCGAATGCCACAGCCCCGGCGCCGCGCCGAACCGGCGCTGGAAGCGCTCCAGCCACTGGGTGCTGAGGGCAATCTCCGGCAGCAGCACCAGCACCTGCCGCCCCGAGGCGAGGCAACTGGCGATGGCCTCAAAATAGACCTCGGTCTTGCCCGAGCCGGTAACGCCGTCAACCACGATGACGCCATAGCAGCGGGCATCAAGCGCGCCGGTCAGCGCCGCCGCCGCCGCCCCCTGATCGGCCGAGAGCGCAGGACCGGCCAGTTGCCAGTCGGGCTGGGGCAACTCGGGCTCGAGGGCCGCCGGCACCGGCTCCAGCAACCCGGCATCCAGCAGCCCGCGCACCACCGTCGGCCCGCAGTCGGCGGCGGCGGCGAGTTCGGGCGCGGTGCGGCGCCCGCCAGCCGCCGCCGCGTCCAGCACCCGCAGCCGCGCCGCGGTCAGCTTGAAGCCAACCGGCGGGGCCGCCCCGGTCGGTCGGCAGACGATGGCCGGGCGCGGCGGCTCCAGGGCCGCGGGTACGCTGAGCGCCATCTTCAGCACCAGACCGGGCAGCGCCAGGGTATAGGCGGCGACCCAGTCGATGAAGCGCCGGCTGACCGCGCTCATCGGCGTCACCGCGAAGCGCCGGACCACCGGCCTGAGGCGGGCGAAATCGAAGGCACCGTTCCCGCCACCCCAGACCACCCCCGCCACCCGGCGCGGTCCCAGCGGCACCTCGACCCAGTCGCCGGGCGCGAGGTCCATGCCCTCGGGCACCCGGTAGTCATAGGGGCCCGGGAGGGGCAAGGGCAGCAGCACCGCCACCCGCCGGCCGGGCGGCGGCGGATCGGCGCCCTCGAGTCGGCTGGCGAAACTGGCGTTGACGCCGGCCATCGGCTAGACTGCCGCCCGCGTGCCGCGCGGAAACGCGGCGCCAGCCACCACCGACAAGGACCAGAGTTCCATGAAATTCTTCGTCGACACCGCGGACCTCAACGACATTAAAGACCTCGCCGCCACCGGCCTCCTGGATGGTGTTACCACCAATCCGTCGCTGATCGCCAAGTCCGGACGCAATTTCCTGGATCTGGTCGCCGAAATCTGCGAGGTGGTCGCCGGCCCGGTCAGCGCCGAGGTTGCCGCCACCGACTTCGAGACCATGCTGAAGGAAGGCCGTAAGCTCGCCGCGATCTCGCCGCGAATCGCGGTCAAGGTGCCGCTGACGCCGGCCGGGCTCAAGGTCTGCAAGACGCTGTCGTCGGACGGCATCATGGTCAACGTCACCCTCTGTTTCTCGGCGGCCCAGGCGATTCTTGCCGCCAAGGCCGGCGCCGCCTTCATCTCGCCCTTCGTCGGCCGGCTCGACGACGTCGGCTCCGACGGCATGCGGCTGATTGCCGAAATCTGCCAGATTTATAAACAGTACCCCGGTTTCACCACCGAGGTACTGGTGGCTTCGGTCCGCCACCCGATTCACGTCGTCGAGGCGGCCAAGCTGGGCGCCCATGTTGCAACAATGCCACCCGGCGTGATCCGTTTGCTGTTCGGCCACCCCTTGACCGACAAGGGACTGGCACAATTCGTCGCCGACTGGCAAAAGACTGGACAGACAATTTTGGGCTGACGATTCATTGGGTTGCAGGGTAGTGTTAAAGCGCGGTGCCAACTAAATCGGAACCGCGCCTCCCCCGCTCCCAGATCGCCCGCCCGCCCCGGCCGGTCCGGACAGCAGCAGGCGGATGACATGAGGAAGATGGGTCGCGAGCAGGGAGCCAACCAGCGGGGTGCCGGCTCTCTCAATGCCGATGAGGTCAGCGCTTACCTGCGTGACCACCCCGATTTCCTGATCCACAACGCCGAACTTGTCCAACACCTGACACCGCCGATGACCCGGCGGGGCGGCAGCAACATCGCCGATCTCCAATACTACATGATCGAGCGCCTGCAGGCCGAGATGGCCCGGTTACGCAGCGAACAGCAGGACCTGCTGATGGCGGCGCGGGCCAACCTGACCAACCAGAACCGCATTCACGCCGCGGCCCTCTTCCTGCTCGACGCCCAGAGCTTCGAGCAGTTGATCCAGACCATCACCACGGATCTGGCGGTGCTGCTCGACCTCGACGTCGCCTGCCTGATTGTCGAATCAGGAGCCCGGGATCTGCCGCGCAACGAAACCGCCGGGGTCCGGGTGGTCAAGGCCGGTTCGATCGACGGCTGGCTTGGCCGGCGCGAACTGGTGCTGTGCGGCAATCTCTATGGCGACCCCACCATCTTCGGCGGCGCCGCCAGTCTGGTTCGCTCAGAGGCCCTGATCCGCCTCCACATCAGCACCGAAACCCCGCCCGGCATGCTGGCCTTCGGCTCGCGCGACCCCGAGATGTTTCACCAGGGCCAGGGCACCGAGATGCTCGGCTTCCTCGCCCGGGTGGTCGAACGCTGCCTCAGAAGCTGGCTCGACCTGCCGGCCTGAGCGCTGTCGCGGCCTGAAGCGCGTTTCGCCCCCCGGCATCGCCGGGAACCGGCAGCAGCAACACCGCCAGCGGCACCGTGTTGCCGCACTGCCGGCCTTGGTGTATGGAGACCGTGGCTGCCGGCGGACCAGAACCCGGTGTCGTCGGCAAAACCGCGGCACCGCTGGCCACCTCCATCGGCACCGACCATCCGGCACCGGATTCCTGACATCGGCCGGAGTTCGGTTCTTTTTTGCGGATGCACTGGATTGCGGAAGGGCTACTGGTAATGTTAGGACAAATTATTGACGCGTTCATTAAAGGAAATCACACCGGCGCGCTCGAACTCTGCAATAGCCACAGCACGAGACTGTCGATCCAGTCTATAATTGAGTCAACGATTGAAGTCGAGAAGTTTTGCACCCTTAGGGACAACGGCCGATCTTCAGAGGCCGATGGCATCGCCTCCCTATCATTAAGGCATGTATTTTCTTCTGAAAGCTGGTTTACCTCAATCGACCCGATGAAAAGAGTTTTTATCTGTATCTATGTCGGAGGGCGGCGATGCGACATTGCGCTCCCTTTGATCGAAAGCATTATTGAACTATCTAACAAATACCCGTCAGCCTTGGCAACCTTTATTCTGGCATGGTGCAACTACGCGAGTGCTCTTATTAAATTGGAAAATGCTGCCGTTCTGGATGAGTACCAGGACTATATTGATCTTAATTATAGCTTTTCGCCTGATGGCCGGCGCCAGTCGAATCGTAAAGAGTTCCGGGAGCGGATGCTGATGGCGGCCAAAGAAAATCTTTGCTCTGCCCGGGTCATGGGCTGCCACTTTACCAGCGATGTTTTTCCCGGGGTTGTCGATCGGTTGCTGATGGTTACCGATATTCTCAATGGTGACACGGGAAACGCCTGCGCTGTTCGGAACCCGCCCTCTCTGTCCACCGCGACCCTGGCCGATTTACACACCATGTGCGCCCACGCCTTGCACAGCGGCCCGGATTTGGAGCGGGTAACCGCGATCATTCATGAGGCATCCTCACGGATTCCCGGCCGAAAGCTGCTGGTCCTGAAAAATATCGATCTGGATCAACCGGAGGGCCGTCAACTGTGTAAGGTAAAGACGGTCCTGAACTCCGGAACAATGGCGATGAAGAGCACCAGAATCATTGGAAACCAGTCATACAATGATGAGAGAACGTTCAGATTCCCCGACATGTCAGTATATACCTTCAATAATTATTTCGGCATCCTCGATCACAGAGGCACCGTGATGCCAGATCGTGACTCTTTGATCAAGCAGACCATTGATGTCATGGGCAATGATTTTATGCTGTTGCGCTCCTTGATCCGGGGCGACTGGCTGTTGATGTCGGAAGAGTGGGCATCGTCGATCACAATCATGTCCGACACCCACACGATCATCATCACCAACCATCGGGGATGGCAGTTTCAAGCCGATGACAACACCATACTGGTCGCCGATATCGTTCCGACCCTGAGCAACTATTTCCACTGGCTGATTGATGGCTTGCCTCGCATCCTCGCCTCATACCTCGACCAGTCAGACAAGGATCTCAAGATTGTCTTTGCCCGGAGCCTTGCCCCGGTGCAAATCGAATCCTTGCGCTCGGTCGGCATTCCGGTTGAAAAGATCGTCGCTGTAGCCAATGTCGCGTATCCAATTTATACAACCAAGGCAATGCTGACGATATCGATGTTATCTGCCTATAATAGAGGAGCTGATTTGCTATCAGTGCAGCCGGAGGCTATAAATTTATTAAGAAAAACCTTGTCAGAACGGCACCCTAGCTCGGGAAATCCGCCGCATAGAAAGATATTCATTTCACGAAGCTCAAACAATGCGATCAGGGGCACGATCAATTCGCAGGAGGTCTCGAATTTCTTGAGAGATCGGGGATTTGAGGAGGTCACTCTTGATGATATGACATTTGGCGAACAAATGGATTTATTTCGCCACGCCGAGATCGCAGTCTCCCCGTTTGGCGCGACCTTGGCCAACATCGTGTTTATGGATCCCGGAACCCGGGTGATTTCCATTACCGGCGAATATATGGAGTCAAACTGCTACAATCAGCTCGCCAACATCATCGGCATAAAATATATCACCGTGGTCTGCGCCAGCGAAGCGTTGACCCGGCCGGCCAACAGCCTTCATTTCACGGTGGACCTGAACGACTTGGCGCTGGCGTTATCCGCCGCCGCCTGATCAGGGCGGTCCCGGCGGTCGGCTTGGCGCCGCCATCATGCTGACCGGGACAAACAAAAGGGCCTAGCCGTCTCCGGCCAAGCCCTTGAGATAATTGGTGGAGCCGATGAGGATCGAACTCACGACCTACGCATTGCGAACGCGTCGCTCTCCCAGCTGAGCTACGGCCCCACCATACGCCGCGGCCGTGACCGCGGCGGGAATGGCCGAATAATGGCGGGCGCCCCCCGGCCTGTCAACAGCGGAATCGCGGTCCGGCCTGGCAAAACCGCCCTGGCCGGGCCTACGCGGCCCGCCGGCCACGGTTGGCCGCGGCGAGCGTGCGGGCGCCGGCGGGATCGGCCAGTGCTCTTAACGCATAGGCCACCGCCTCTGCACGGCCGGAAAACGGGCCGTGCAGAGCGACAGCCCCGGCGGCACGATAGACCCAGCCCGGAGGCTCGGTACGGTCCGAAAAAAATACCACCGGGTTCGAGCGCACCGGCGCAATCTTCCTGGCCATGGCTGCCCCTCCGTCCTCAATGAACGGCCAGCGAGGCCCAGGGCTCCTCGCTGGCGGCATCGTCGTCGCCACTCCCGGCGCTGTGAAGCGCCGTGCTGATCACCCCCCACTCGGGAGCGCCGCCGACGGTTTCGAGCAACCGCTGGGTCATCACCCGGGTGGCCAGACTGAGGGCGGAATTGCCAGGAAAATAGGCATTAAGGGTCAGGCAGGTCATGGCCGCATCTTCCAAAATCGTCGCGGCCCGCGCCGCCTGCGCCCCAACCGGCGGCAGGGCCACGGGCTTGCTGCCGAAGCTCTCCAGCGAACGCTCGAGAATCTGGTCGTGAATGTTATCGTCGAGGGCGCAGGCGGCAACCATAGCCGGCCTGGACCCCGACCACGGTGCGGATGCGCCGGAGCCCGGCGATCAGGCCGTGGGCAAGGTCGCCCTTGCCGGCATTCCGCGCCGCCCGATCCAGCGATGATGCCACGACGGTACTGATCAAGGATTGCAACTGGGTCTGGAGTTGGAGCTGGTTCATCAGGCTACCCTCCCCAGGAGCGAAGTCCCGCCGGCCCGCCGACGAGGGTGCGTTCTGCAGCGCTCCCGGCTTCTGATCGAGGCCGCCCATGAGCGGCATCCTGACACTTAGATGGTCGTCCGCCGGCCCGGCTTCAATCGCCGCCATCTCTGATGAGCGCCGGCGAGGCTTGCCTTGTTGTCGCGGCGGGCGGAGAATTGGCCGTAGCCTTCCGAAAGTCCCGCCATGACCGCGCCGCGCCGCGCCCTGCCGCCGCTCCTGACCCTGGCCCTGGCCGCCGCCCTGCTGACGGCGGCGACGGACCCGTCGGCGCTGGCCCAGCAGAGGCCCCAACCGTCGCAGACCCCGCCGGTGCCCCGGCAAAACCCGACCGTCGCCGGCCCCGGCGTGGCCATGACCGGCGATCTCCTGACCGTGGGCGGCAATTCGGTCCGGCTGAGCGGCATCGCCGCCCCGGTCGCGGGCGAGACCTGTCAGACCCGCTATGGCGCGCTTTATGATTGCTATCGCAAGTCCACCGACGTGCTGCAAGCGCTGGTCGGTGACAAGGAGGTCAGCTGCGAGATCACCGCCACCGATCGCACCGGCCAGAAGATCGGCGTCTGCCGGATCGGCACCACCGACCTCGCAGCCGCGATGGTGGCCCGCGGCTGGGCCTTCGCCTACCGGCGCCTGTCGCCGGCCTATGTCAGCTCGGAAGCCTTCGCCGAAAGCCACCGCCTCGGCATGTGGGCCGGCCGGGTCGAAACCCCCTGGCAATGGAAGACGCGCAAGCTGAGCGATACCGTGCGATAGCCCCGCTGGCGCGGCCGGTCAATGACCGGCGACGCCCTGGCTCTCCTGGGCTTCGGCCCGCAGCGCGCCCCAGCGCTGCTTGACCACCACCAGCGCCACCACGGTCTGAACCAGCGCCGGCAGCACCGCCAGCAGCGGCGGCGCCCCGGCAGTCGGCAACACCAGCGGCAGCAGGAAGTCAAGCCGGAGCGAACTCAGCAGCACCGGCACCATGAAGTAAACCCCGAGCAGATAGACCGCAATCGCGAGACTGCCGCGCCCGCCAGGACCACTGAGCACCAGATAGTGGAAAGCGGCAAGATCGCGCACCGCGAACAGCATCACGGCCAGGATCAGCGCCAGCGGCCCGACCGGCAGCGGCGCCCCGGCGCCATTGAGGCCGATGATGTTGACCACGGTCAGCACCGCGATCAGCAGCGAGATGCCGAGAGTGGCGACCCAGGTCGGCGAGGTACGGGCGCCGTGGAACATCCGGCGATCGCCGAGCAGCGACAGCCAGCGCATCAGCCGCGCCGGGCTCTTGGGCTCGACCAGGGCGCAGACATAGGTCAGCCCGACCGCGGCGCAAAAGCCGAGATAGAGCCGGGCCACCGCCTGAGTCGGCATGCCGGCATTGACGGTGTAGCGCAGGAAATGGTCAAAACCCGCAAGATAGACGACGGCAAACACCACGAACAGCAGCCAGCTTACCGAGCGGGTCGGATACTGCAACTGGCCGCGCATCAGCTGGTAGACCCCAAGCACGGTCCAGCCGATGAACAGCAGCTGGGAGAGCGCGATGAAGCCATCGGCCGACAGCGTCGCCCCGTACCAGTGAACCAGCTCCGGGCGGTTGATCACGGTGAAGAACAGGAAGGGCAGCATCACGACCACGGTCAGGCTCTGGGCCACCGTGACCTGGAAGCGCAGATTGGCCGGCTCGCCACGGATCAGCATCATGCTGAGCACCAGCGCCAGCGCCTGAGCCTCGGCCCCGGCCAGCAGCAGCCGGATCACGGTGCCGAGATGGCCATGGGGGCTGATCAGAAAGGCGATGAGACACCAAAGGCTGCCGTACCACATGAAGGCGGTGCTGCCGAGCAGTTTGCCCCAGGCCATCTCCCACGGTGTGATCGCCGACATCCGCTGGGCGTCCCAGGTGTTGCCGATCACCTCGGTCAGCACCGATTCGGCGGCCAGCCGGCCGCCCCAGACGATCAGCAGCAGCGTGATCAGCAGCTGCGACGCACCGGCGAATGACTGGCTGCCGCCGGCGAGCCAGGCGGCGAAAAACGCCAGCACCAGCACTGCCGGCATCGCCACCAAACGGTGAGGCGGCAACTCCAGCCAGAGATTGCGCTGGAACTCCGGGTTCATCGTTTCGTTCCCCGCATTTTTTCACTGTAGACCGACTGCATCGAGCGCGTTTCCTCCAGCAGGGTCGCGACCTGAAGCCCCGACTGGACCAACACCCGCAACAGCTGCGACTGGGCCTGGACATCACCGGTGAAATCGAAGCGGGCGGCGCTGGCCTCGGCGTCGACCCCGGCAACCTGGGGGTCGGCGGCCAGGGCCTGACGCAGGCCCGGCGAGGGCTGGGCCAGGGTCACCCGCAGGCGGCGCGGCCGTCCCACCGGCGGCCGGGTCGCGCAATGCTCGACCACCCGGCCGTTGCGCAGGATCAGCATGTGGGTGGTGTAATCCTCAAGCTCGGCCAGAATGTGCGACGAAACCACCAGGGTCATGCCCTCGGCGGCCAGCGCCCGCAGCAGTTCCGAGAGCGAGGCACGGGCGTCGGGATCGAGGCCCGAGGCCGGTTCGTCGAGCAGCAGCACCTTCGGCCGGTGAATCATCGCCTGGGCAATGGCCAGACGCTGGCGCAGCCCGCGTGACAGCCCGCCCACCTTCTCGCCGACCCGGTCGGCAAGGTTGAGCCGTTCCAGCGAATCCTCGATCCGGCGGCCACGCTCCCGCACCGGCACCCGGTAGGCCGCGGCCTGATAGAGCAGGCACTGGTAGACGGTCAGGCTGTCGTAAAGGCCGAGATCATCCTGAAGCAAGCCAAGCCGGCGATGGACCTCATGAGGCGAATCGGCGACATCGATGCGATCGACGGTGATGGTGCCGGCATAGGGACCTTCAAGGCCGGCGATGCAGCGCATCAGCGTGGTCTTGCCGGCGCCATTGGGGCCGACGAGGCCGGTGATGGTCCCTGCCTTGATCTCGAACGTCACGCCCCGAAGAGCGCGCTTGTTCGGATAATCGAAGATGAGATTGCGAACGACGATCAAGAGCCTTCTCGCTTCAGCCTGAAAACCCTGCCGGCCCGCCTCCGCCTCACACCTTCAAGCCGGATGCACCGGGGTGAACCATACCGTTCGGCCCGCCACAGCGCAACGCCGCTGATCCGAGTCGGGGCGGAAACGAGGGCGGCCCCCGTCGCGGGCGCCGCCGCGGCCGGAAAACCGCCGCACAAAACCTTATCGGGCCGCGCCGCCGTCGGCCAGTTGACGCGCCGGCTCGAGCCCCTGGCCGAAAGCCAGCATCACCCGCCGGCCGACGCCGTCGGAAACCTGGGACAGCTTGGCCGCGATGGCGCCGGACTGATCATAGGCCCAAAGCACGGTCGGAGTCGCCACCGCGCCGATCGCGCAGGCGGAAGCGCCGATCTGCCCGAGCAGGGCCACGGCCAGCATGATGCTGTTGCCCGGCACCAGCATGCCGCCGCCCCAAAGCAGGGTGATCTCGCTCGGCCCGGCAATGTAGGTGGCGGCAAGACCGCCCACCGCGGCAACGCCGCAGCCCATCGCCGCCTTCTCGCCGTCGCTGAGCGCGCCGGGATCGGCGGCGGCCGCCGGAGCGGCGTCGGTGCCGGTGCTGCCCTGGGCCTGGGCCCAGGCCGACCGGGACGGACCGAATCCGAGCACGGCCGCCATCAGAACCGCCGCGATAAGCTTACCCTTGGTCATTCTCGAACTCCCCTCGACCTCTTTGATGACGTCTTGCCGGCCCCCGACGCCTCAGCGGGCAGCAACGCCGTCTGCGATCTCGATCGCGGCGCCACCGCGCAACGCCGCGAACAGGCGCGACGCCGCCTCGCCGACCATGGTGCCGGTCTGGTTGAGACCGCCGAGCAGGCTGTCGCCGATCGCGGTGAAATTATTGAAGAAGGCCTGGATCGGCAGAATGGCGAAGGTGCCGATGCCGCAGCCCGAAACGACGATGGTGCCGAGCAGCCCCAGCGCCAGGATCGGCGTCGAGGAGACGATGGTGGTGGCACCCGAGGAGAGCATCGCAACCTCGCCGGGCGAGGTGGCCATCGCGCCGCCGAAACCGGCCAGCGCCCCGGCGACGCAACCCATCGACTGGGTTTCGCCCTCGGTCATCGCCCGCACCGTCACCACGGCGCTGTCCTTGGCCATATCGTCGGCGCCGGCCGAGGCATACATCAGGTCGGAGCGGGGCGCGAACCAGGACTCGCCAGTCGCCGCGACCTGGGCCGCAATGTTGTCCGACTGCTCGATGGCCCAGCTCACCGCCGGCTGCGCCGCAGCCGCCAGAGCACAAGAACCGCCGCCGAGAATCGACAGCAGCGGAATGAACAGCACCGCCGAACCCGACGGCACATGCATCGCTCCCGAGAGCAGCATCAGGCTTTCCGACGGCCCGGCGGCATAGACCGCCGCCATCGCCGCCGTCGCCGCCCCGAGGCAGTAGGCGCCGGGCAACGCATTGTCGGGCAGCGGCGCCACCGCCGCATCCCTGGCGGCGCCGTCACCGGTCGCCTCGGCCACCACCAGCGTCGGTGTCGCCGAAGCCGAAACCGCCAGCGCCGGCTCAGCCCCGCCCCAGACCACGAGCGCCAGCGCCAGGGCCGGCAGGTTCCAAGAAATCATGTTACGCACGGTGTCCCCCAAATCTCGGGCATTCCGGGAGTGATGGTTGGGCTGTCGTCACGGGGCACGCTCGGCCAGCTGATGCGGCTCGGACCGTCCCGGGGCCATGAACAGCGCCGCCAGCTCGGTCCCGGTCTGGCGCATCTGCCAGGCGAGGTTGGCCACGATGTTGTCTTTCTGTTCGGCCGCCCACAGCACCACCGGGGTCGCCCCGGCGCCAAGCGTGCAGGTCGCGGCGACCAGGGTCGAGGTCAGACCCAGCCACAGCGTCGGCGTCGAGGCCGGCGACAGCAGGCCCCCGGCGACGATCATCAGCGACTCGGTCGCGCCGGCCCAGAACACGGTATAGGCGGTGGCGACGCCGCTGGTGGCGAGACAGCCGATGCCCTGCCTCGTGGCATCCGACAGCCCGCCGGCATCGGCGGCAGCCGCCGCCGCGCCCGGCTGGTCACTGCCCGACTGGTTCGCCTGGGCCACGACCATATTGGCGAGGCCGATCGTCACCCCCGCCTGGGGCGTCAGTGCCCAACCGGTGGCTGGCGCGCCGAGTGCCAGCGCCGCCGCCACAACCACCAGCCCCTTCATGCCCAGTCTCGTCATCCGCTTTCCCCCAAACCGTCGCCGTTGGCACGGCGTTCAAACCACCGCCGCTGCCGGCGTTCCAACGATTGCCGTCACTCGGCTGCCGGAGCCTCGGCCACCAGCAGGTCGCGGCCGCCGAGACCGGCGGCAACCCGGCTGAGGCCGCTCCCGAGCCGGGCAAAGCTCTTGCGCACCGGATCGGCGGCCGGAGCCGCGGCCTGCCGGCCGCCCTGATCACCGAACTGCCGGCCGAACCACAGCACCGCCGGCGTAATCGCCGCCCCGGCGCCGCAGGCCATGCTGGCGATGGTGCCGAGCAGACCCACGAACAGCACCGGCGACGACGACGGCACGATCAGGCCGCCGACCACCACCATGATGAATTCCGAGGGACCGATCGCATAGACCGTGCCCATGGTGGCAACCGTGCTGATCACGCAACCGGCCGCCGCCTTCTCGCCGTCGGTCATGGCGCGAATCGCCGGGGGCTGATCGGCCGGAGCCGACTCCTCCGCCAGCACCATCGTTCCCCCGGCCGCACCGGTCGCCGCCCGCACCGGGCCGCTCAGGACCAGCAGCGCCACCAGCGCGCCCAGCGCCAAAAAGCCGCTCTTGCTCTTCATGCTTCCCCCTGCTCCGGCGACGGACCCCGACGCGGTCCGGGCTCGCACCATACCATAAGCCTTGGGGACGTCGCGGACCGACCGCCGACTTTCCCCTCGGACCTCAGTCTAGCGGCGCACCGGCGCCGGTTCAAGCCACGGTGGCAGCGCCGGCCCTCGCGCGCGCCATTCGGGCCACTCCCAGGGTCCATGCGCCCGGCGCGGCCAAAAATCGACCCGCCGCGGCCCGGTTCGGACACTGCCCGGGGCCACGTCCGGCACCGCCGGTCACGACTCGGGACCGGGACCGACGGCAATATTGTCGATCAGCCGCGCCCGGCCCAGCCACGCCGCCGCCAGCAGCCGCGCCGGCCCGGTCACCCGCTCCAGCGGCGCCAGGGTCTCGGCGCAGCGCAGCTCGACATAATCGACGCCGGCAAAACCGGCCGCCAGCAGCCGCGCCGTCACCTCGGCCAGCACCGGCCCGGCCATGCGGCGGCCATCGGCCAGCGCGGCCGCGGCTTCGACCAAGCTCCGGTTGAGGGTGGGCGCGATCGCGCGCTCCTCCAGGGTGAGATAGCTGTTGCGCGAAGAGAGCGCCAGCCCGTCGGCCTCGCGCACCGTCGGCGCGCCTTCGATGCGCACCGGAATATCGAGATCCCGGACGAAGCGGCGAATCACCTGGAGCTGCTGATAGTCCTTCTCGCCGAACACCGCGACATCGGGCAGCGCCTGGAGCAGCAGCTTGGTCACCACCAGCGCGACACCGCCGAACATCTGGGGCCGCGCCGCGCCGCACAGGCCCTGGCTGACGCCGCCGACCGAAATCGAGGTCGCGAAGCCGGGCGGGTACATCTCGGCGACCTCGGGGGCGAACAGCAGATCGCAGCCGGCGCCGGCCAGCTTGGCGGCATCGCCGGCCTCGTCGCGGGGATAACGCGCGAGGTCCTCGGCCGGGCCGAACTGGGTCGGATTGACGAACAGGGTGGCCACCACCCGGGTGGCCAGCGCCCGGCCGCGCCGGATCAGCGCCAGATGCCCCTCGTGCAGATACCCCATGGTCGGAACCAGGGCCACGGTCTCGCCGGCCCGGCGCCAGCGGGCGACCCGGGCCCGCAGCTCGGCGACGGTGCGGACAACCGCCAGCGGTTCAGCGTTCATGGGGCGGCCTGACCCGGGGCGCCGGCGTACCAAAGCAATGCTCGGGACCGGGGAACTTGCGCGACCGCACCTCGGCGGCAAAGCTGGCGGCGGCCTCGGCGATCACCGGCCCCAGCTCGGCATAGCGCTTGACGAATTTGGGCGTGAAGTCGGCAAACACCCCGAGCACGTCGTCGATCACCAGCACCTGCCCGTCGCAGCTGGGCGAGGCGCCGATGCCGATGGTCGGGATCGGGATGCGGGTGGTGATCTCGCGGGCCAGGGTCTCGACCGTGCCTTCGACCACCACCGAAAAGGCGCCGGCCCGGGCCACCGCCTCGGCATCGGCCAGCACCCGGCGGGCGGTGACCTCGTCCCGTCCCTGGGTGCGAAAACCGCCGAGCGTGTTGATCGACTGCGGCGTCAGGCCGACATGGCCCATCACCGGAATGCCGCGCTGGGTCAGAAAGGCGATGGTCGGCGCCATCTCGGAGCCGCCTTCAAGCTTCACCGCCTGAGCCCCGGTCTCGGCCAGCACCCGCGCCGCGGCCCGGAACGCCACCTCGGGTGATTCCTGGTAGGTGCCGAACGGCAGATCGATCACCACGCAGGCGCGCTGCGCGCCGCGCATCACCGCCCTGCCGTGGTTGATCATCATCTCGAGGGTGACGCCGAGGGTGCTGTCGAGGCCATAGACCACCATGCCCAGCGAATCGCCGACCATCAGAACATCGACATGGGGGTCCAGCAGCCGGGCCATCGGCGTGGTGTAGGCCGTCAGCACGACGATCGGCGTCTCGCCCTTGCGGGCGCGCAGTTGGGGCACTGTGATCCGCTTGATCTCTGTCTGAGCGCTCATGTCGGGCATCCTCGCGGGGGGCGGGCATCCTCGGGGCGACGAGCACACCGCATTCACTGCGCCGGGATACGGCGCCGCGAAGCGAATGTCCAGCCCCGAGCGACTCCGCCGGAGCCGGAACCGGAAGCGCGACCGGCGCTAGAACAGCAGGCTGTCGATGTCGGCGGCGGCGGCGGGACCGGCGGCGGCCTCGGCAGCGGCGTCGGCGGCACCGGTCAGAAGACTGACCACGGCGTGGCCATCGACGGCGCGGCCGTGGACCGAGCGCTCGCTGGCCATAGTGTAGTGGCTCTCGGTGAAGGCGAGAACCTCGCGCCGCGCCGCCTCAAGAGCGCCGCCGCGCAGCCCGGGATCACTGTCGGCGGCCAGCGCCTTCAGGGCATCGGCTTCGGCGGTCAGGGCGCGGCGGCAGTCGGCCTTGCCGGAAAAGCCCTGATCCGCAACCCCGGTCAGGGCAACCACCGAGGCGCTGAGACTTTCGATCTCCTGCAGGAGGGCGGTCAGCTGCTCTCCCGTCTCGTGCAGACGGCCGACCCCGGTCTCGAGGTCGCGGGTCACCGCCCCGGCGTCGACGGTGCCGGTGTCGCGGTCGTCGGCGAGGGCGATGTCCTGCGCCGCGCCGGTGATCGCCTGAAGACTGGCCGCGACCTGCTCGACATGGCTGCGGGTCAGGCCGGCGCAGCCCTGCAGCTCCTGGGCGACGACGCTGAGAGACCGGCCCGGCATGCCCATGTTGCCGCACTTGATCGCGGCGTTCAGGCCCATCAGCCGCATGTCGCCGTTGACCGAGTTGAGAGAGCGCATCAGGGTGCCGGCGCGGGTCGCCGCCTCGACCACCTGCCCCAGACTGCGCGCCGCCTTTTCCCGCACGGCGGTGAAGGCGTGGCAGATTTCGCCGGCCCGGCCGAGATGGCGGTCGATGTCCTGCACCGAGCCGTCGCCGCCGAAGACGCGGGCGCAGAGACTGCCGACCGGCGGCGCCCCTTCGGCCATCGCGGCGAGGCTGCGCCCGACGCCGGTGACCGCCTCGTGGTAATGGTCGCTGGCGTGGCCGAGCTGAAGCGCCTGCAACTCGGCGATGCCGTTGACGAACACCCGCACCTGGGCGCCGTCCATGCCCGAGGCGTCCCTGGCCTCGATCATGTCCGCGGCCAGAACCAGCGCCTGGGAGACATGCTCCAGGCGCTGCCGGGTGGTATCGTAAATCTGCATGTTCGAAACCAGGGCCGTGATATGGCCGAAGAGAGCGCCGAGCCGGCCCGGAATTTCCCGGGCGCCATCGGCGGCCCGTTCCTGAAAGGCACGCAGCCCGTCGATGGCCACCGCCAGCTGGGCCGCAACGGTGTCGAGTTCGGGCAGATCCCGCTCCTCGAAGCTGCGCTGGAGATCGCGGGCCAGCATGGCGGCGGCGCGCAGCCCCGACAGCTCCTGATGCACGCCGGCAATGGTCTCCTGGCCGCTGCCGGCCAGGCGGGCGATCTCGCGGGTGAACACCGTGAAGTCGATGCCGGTGCTCACCAGATACGAGGCCTCGATCTTGGCGTTGATGGCCAGCACCCGCACCTGGGCCATGATCCCCGAGAGCGCGGCCAGCGCCCGCAGCATGCCGTCGGTGCCGGAGATGATCCGGCCGAGGGTCTCGCCGAGGCCGCCGCGCTGGCGGCGCATCAGGTCGATCTGGCCGGCGGCGGCGGCCAGCCCGGCCAGCATCCCGGTCATTTCGGCGGAAGAAAGCCGGGCGCCCGCGCACTCGGCGGCAGCCGAAAGCCGGGAGACCTGCCCGTGCAGGCTCCGCAACCGCTCGCCGGTGGTAAGAAACACCGGCTCCAGCGGCGAAAAGGCGGCATCGATCTGCGCCGCCCGCTGGCGCAGACGGCTGGCCCAACCCGGAATCGCCGCCCGGGCGGCGGCGGCGCTGTCGCCCGCGACGGGATCGCTGACGCTCATGTCTGCCGCCCGCCGGTCGGTGAGTCGGAGCAGATCTGGCAATCCGCCGTACCGGCCGGCGTCTGGCGGGTACGGATGGTCACGGGCAGGCCGTCTTGGTCGCAGGTGATCATGGCGGTGACGATGTCCTCCGAAACGCAGGATAGCTCGTGAAGCTGGGACGGCCGCTCCGAGGTCTGGACCATGGTCCCCACCGGCCGCACCCAGACCTTGCCGCAATCGGTGCAATGGCGGACCACCAGCCCCTGGATGCCCGACAGCCGGCTGGCGACGACGGGAATCTTATAGCGCCTGAGTTCGCTGACCGCGATCTCGATGTTGCGCCGGCCGACGGCATATTCCGGGTTGCCGGCCCTGAGGACATAGGCGCCGCCAAAGAGCTTGGCCTGAATCTGCCGGATGTCGCCGCCAAGGCTGAGCATGCGCGCGATCAGTTCGGTCACCGCGACGTCGCCGAAGCGGAACGAAGGCTCGGCGTTCGACGGCCGGTAGGGCAGGACGAAATGATTCATGCCGCCGAAGCGTAACCGCGGCTCCCAGAGGCAGACCGAGACGCACGAGCCGAGCACGGTCGCCAGAATCTCCGGGCTGCGCTCGCAATAGACGTCGCCGGGCAGGAGGGTGCGGACCGGCAGCGGCGAGCCTTGATGACGATGGCGCGACATCAGCCGCCCTCCCGGGTGGCGCTGGTGCGCAGAATCTCGTCGCGCAGCCGGTCGAGCGGCAGCACGATGCGGGCGGCCCCGAGCTTGATCGCCTCTTTCGGCATGCCGAACACGACGCAGCTCGATTCGTCCTCGGCGACGGTGTGGGCGCCGGCCTGCATCATCTCCAGCAGCCCGCGGGCGCCGTCGTCGCCCATGCCGGTCATCAGCACGCCGATGGCGTTGGCCCCGGCATACTGAGCCGCCGAGCGGAACAGCACATCCACCGAGGGCCGGTGCCGGCAGACCAGCGGACCGTCGCGGACCTCGACAAAGTAGCGGGCACCGCTGCGCTTGACCAGGGTGTGGCGGTTGCCCGGGGCGATCAGCACCTGCCCGCGCAGGATGGTGGCGCCGTCGCTGGCCTCGCGGACCGTGACCGCGCAGAGGCTGTCGAGGCGGCGGGCGAAGGCTTCGGTGAACTTCTCGGGCATGTGCTGGACGATGACCATGCCCGGAATGTCGGGCGGAAAGCTCTCCAGCAGCACCCGCAGCGACTCGGTGCCACCGGTCGAGGCGCCGATGCACACCACCGCCTCGGTGGTCCGGGTCAGCGCCGCGTTCTTGCGCCGGCTCGGCGGCGGCAGGATGACGTCGGCGGTCAGCTTGGCCGCCCCAAGCTGCCGCTTGTCGGCCGGGGGGCGCGCCGCCGCCGGGGCGGCCGGAGCCGCCGCGACCGGGCCGGCCGGCCGGGCCTTCAGACGGGCGCGGGCTGCGGCCTTGATCGCATCGCAGACCCAGATGCGCGATTCGAGCAGGAACTCGCGTGACCCGACCTTGGGCTTGGGAATGACGTCGACCGCGCCGGCCTCCATCGCCTCCATCAGGGTCTCGGTGCCCGAAAGGGTCAGCGACGAGCACATCACCACCGGAATCGGCCGCTGCTGCATGATCTTGCGCAAGAAGGTCAGGCCGTCCATGCGCGGCATCTCGACATCAAGGATGATGACGTCGGGGACTTCGGCGGCAATCAGCTTGGCGGCAGCGTATGGATCGGAGGCCGCGCCCATCACTTCGAGATCGCGATCGCCATTGATGATCTCGCTCAGGGTCTCGCGGACCGAGGCCGAGTCGTCAACCACCAGAACCCTGATCTTGGCGGCGGTCATGGCCTGATCTGCCGTTTCCAGCCGCCCAGCGCCCGCATCAGCCGCGCCGAGGTTTCGGCGAAGATGCCACCCGCGGCCATGCAATGCTCGGCCTCCTTGCGGTTGCCGGCCAGCGCCAGTTGCAGCGTCGCCGCCGCGACCCGGTGAAACTGGGTGTGAAGCTGGCAGACCGTCTCATACTCGCGGTCACCGTCCGCTCCGGAAAAGGCGGCGCTGCGGAGCCAGCGGCCAAAGGCACAGCCCTGGTCGTCGCCGACCTCATCGACCGACATCTCGCTCTGGCCGGAGTCGATGGCCTGACGCAGGCGCCGTTTCCAGGCGGCATGGAAGCCGGTCGCCTCGGTGATTTCTCCGCACAGCACCGCCGGGGCCTTGCCGGCCGCCAGCGGCAGCAGCTGAATCACGGTTCTGCCGCTGGCGGTGTCCAGACCGACGATGCCGAGGGAACCCAGGGTCTGCAGCGCAATCATGACGTCGCCCGGGCGCAGCCGGAGCAGATCCGCCAGTTCCCCGGCGGTTCGGGTGCAGCAATAGTCGGTGTCGGACATCCAGCGGACGATCTCGACCATCACCATCGCCGCGATGCCCCGCCGCCCCGCCGTCAGCGGCAGAGCCGTGAGGCGATCGCGAAAGAGGTCGTGAAGTTCATAACTCATCGCGGCGGGTCCGGTGGTTGCGGGCTGAGCTAGAGGCGAACATAGACGGTGGGCGCGATCTGGCGCAGCGGCAAATCGAAGCCGGTGATGGTCTCGGAGTGGCCCATGAAGAGGTAGCCGCCCTGATCAATGCAGTCGCAGATACGGGACAACACCGCCGCCCGCACGGCATTATCGAAATAAATGATAACATTGCGGCAGAAAACAACGTCCTGCGATGCCGGCAGGCGATAGTGCGGCGTCATGAAGTTCAGTTGCCGGAACGCGGCCCGGGCGCGCAGCGCCGGCACGATCCGCACCAGCCGTTCCCGGCGGTCGCAGCTGCGCAGGAGGTAGCGCTGGCGCAGCACCGGCGCGACCGGCGCCGCCATCTCTTCGGGATAGATCGCCCGGGTCGCGGTCCGCAGCACGGTAGCGCAGATGTCGGTGCCAAGAATCTGGAAGTCGAAGTCGCGCCAGGCCGCGATCTGCTCGCTCAGAACCATGGCCAGGGTGTAGGCCTCGGCGCCGATCGAGCTGCCGGCGCTCCACACCCGCAGCGGCCGCCGCAGCCCGATGCCCCGCATCGCCAGTTCGGGCAGCACGTCGGCGACCAGGATATCGAAATGACGCGGCTCGCGGAAAAAGTCGGTCTTGTTGGTGGTGACGACGTCGATCAGATCGCCGAGTTCCTCATCGAGGCCGCCCTCGTCAAAGAGATACCGGCAGTATTCGGTAAAGCTGTTCATGCCGCGTTCGCGCAGCCGGCGGCGCAGCCGGCCTTCGAGCATGGTGCGCTTGCCCGGTGGCATGCGAATGCCGGCATGGCTTTCCACCAGCCCGGCCAAATGCTGGAACTGCTGATCGGAAAGACAGGGATTGTCGAATGCCGACTGGGCCATGACACCGGTTCCGCCCGCTCAGGCCGCGTCCCCCGACGATATCAGGTCGTCGATCGCGAACACTTTATTAAGATTGAGCACGATCACGAATTTGCCATGGCGGCGGCCGATGCCGCGGATGATCTCGGAGCGCCAGCGGGTGCCGATCTCGGGCGGCGGCCCGACGTCGCCGGCGTCGAGGGCGGTGACCTCGAACACCCGGTCGGTCAACGCCCCGATCACCAGCGGCCGGTTGCCCGAAACCACCTCCAGCACCATGATCCGGGTGCTGTCGGTGGGCTCGACCGGCGCCATGCCGAACCGGACCCTGAGATCGATCACCGGCACCGCCTGACCACGAACATCGATCATGCCACGCACGAACGGCGGCATGTTGGGCACCCGGCTGAACGGGCAAAGGTCGAGCACCTCGCGCACCTGGGCGACGTTGAGGGCGAAGGTTTCGTCGCCGACGCCGCAGGTCAGATACTGGATGCCGTCGTCCAGCACCTTGCGCTCGGCCGGCCGGTGGCGTTGGACGGGGGGCTGGGACATGGAACCGTCTCCTCGCGTGAACTCAGGGCGCCGCGTCCCCGGATGCGAACACCTGATCGATATCGGCGATGATGATGAAGTCGTCGCCACGCTTGCCGATCGCCCGGATGAACTCGGTGCGCCAGCGCATGCCGATCCGCGGCACATCCTCCATCGAGGCCGCCGGCAACTCGGTCGCCTCATAGACCCGGTCGGCCAGCGCCCCGACCAGAGTCGGCTCGCCTCCGACCTGGACCTCGGTGACCACGATCCGGGTGTCGGCAGTCTGCGCCGCCGGCGGCATGCCGAACTTCACCCGCAGATCCGTGACCGTGATCACCTTGCCGCGGACGTTGATCAGCCCCTTGATGAAGGGCCGGCTGTTGGGGATGCGGGTGATCGGCATCAGATCGAGCACCTCGCGCACCCGCTCGGTCTCAATGGCGAAGATCTCGCCGCCCAGCCCGAGGGTCAGCACCTGGACCGTGCCGCCGCCGCGCGCCGCCGCCTCAATAACACTCGAAGCGTGCATCTTCGGCATCCCCGTGCGCGTGATGAACATCGTCGAGCTTGAGGGCATAGCCGCCCTTGCCCGCAGCCGGACCGGTCGCCGCACCCGCCGCCGGGCGGCGCGCCGCCCCCGGACGCTTGACCGCGGCCGGACCAACCCCGGGATGGCGCGAAACGGTCACCCCGGCGCCGCCGCCATGGCCGGGCGCAGACTCGGCGCCCGGGCGCCGCGCCGGGCCATGGCCATTCTGACCGAGAGAGAAGAACGAGATCGTGGCCTGAAGCTGCTGGGCCTGGCTGGACAGCTCCTCCGAGGTCGAAGACATTTCCTCGGCGGCGCTGGCGTTCTGCTGGGTCACCTGATCGAGTTGCTGGATCGCGGTGTTGATCTGCTCGGCGCCGGTGTTCTGCTCGCGGGAGGCCGAGGTGATCTCGGAAACCAGACTGGCGGTGCGCTGGATGTCGGGAACCAGCCGGGTCAGCATCTGGCCGGCCTCTTCGGACACCGTCAGGGTCTGGCCCGAAAGGGTGCTGATTTCAGCCGCGGCGGCCTGACTGCGTTCGGCCAGCTTGCGCACCTCGCTCGCCACCACCGCGAAGCCCTTGCCGTGTTCGCCGGCCCGCGCCGCTTCGATCGCGGCGTTGAGGGCCAGGAGATCGGTCTGGCGGGCGATTTCCTGGACGATGCCGATCTTCTCGGCGATGGTCCGCATCGCGGTCACCGCCTTGCCCACCGCCTCGCCGCTCCGGGCGGCATCGACCGAGGACTGGCGGGCAATCTTTTCGGTTTCGCTGGCATTGTCGGCGTTCTGGCGGATGTTGGCCGCCATCTCTTCCATCGAGCTGGAAGCCTCCTCACTGGACGCCGCCTGTTCAGAAACGCCCTGGGAGAGGGTCTCGGCGCTGGCGCTCAATTCCTCGCTGCCGGCCGCGACATTCTCGGCTGCCGAGGTGACGTCGGTCACCACCTCGCGCAGACGCTGGACCATGGCGTTGAGGTGGCCGATCAGGTCGCCGATTTCCTCGCGCCCCTTGTAGTCGATGGTCTGGCTGAGGTCGCCCGCCGCCACCGCCTGAGCCAAGCCGCTGGCCCGGGTGAGGCCGCGGCCGATCAGCAGGGAAATCCAGAGCGCCGCGCCGAAGCCCACCGCCAGCGACACCGCGATCATGATCAGCAGCGAGGTGCGGGACTGTTCATAGAGGTGTTCGCTCTCTTCGACGCGGGCCTTCATCCGCTCCTTGTCGAACGTGACCAACTCCTCGACCATCACGTCGATCTTCTTCAGCAACTCCCGGTTTCTGCCAAACGAAAGAGCGCTCGCCCGGCTGTTGCCGTTTTCAAGCACCAGAGTGATCACCTGCTGATGCAACGGAATGTAAGCGTCCCAGGCGGCGGAAAAACGCTGGAGATCGGCGCGCATCGCCGGGGAAGCGCGATCCCGCAGGGACGCCAGCTTGGTCTGAATTTCCTGGAATCGCGACGGGTTGTGAGAAATCTTTTCGCGCATTCTGTCTTCTGTCGTCGCCAGGATGGTCTCTTTTTCATTGCGGTTGATCCGCAGCATGACATACGGGATCGAGGCGATATCGGCCGCGATCTGAGGATCGACACCATCCGCCTTCTTATCACCGGCCTCCATGATGATTTTGAGAGCGCTGTCGAAGGCCGTCTTGGCCGCTCCCTCGGAAAGTTCGTTTGCCTTTACGTTTGAATTCAGCATGGCAAGACGAATCGTTTCATCCTGAGACTTGTTATATTCCTCATAAAGGGCGTAAAGCGTGTCGAGTACCTTCCGGCCCTCGTCGTTGGCAAGCTGCCGCCGGCTGTCAAATATCTCCTTGAACTTCTTTCTCTCTCCTTTTAAGCGCTCAATATATCCCTTCATAGCCTGTTCGTCGTTTTCCAGGATCAGGTTCTTTTCTGTGCGTGCCGCCATCGACAGCAGGTTCGACATTTGCAGCGTCAAGGTGGTTCTGGTCGCCGGTCCATCGACGATCGCTTTGACTTCATCGTTGACCGAACTGAGGCTGCTGACTCCCAGATAGGCCGAAACCGCCGAGAGAATCAGGATTGCCGCGAAGGCCGTCGCCAGCCGGGCCTTGATGGTGAAACGCATGGGTCTGACCTCCTGGACATCATGGGACCGCCGGCCTGGATCAAGCCGTTCTGAGCGCGGTTTCGCGCTCGCGCGCGAACTTGACGAGATGGGGAACATCGAGAATCAGCGCGACCGAGCCGTCGCCGAGAATGGTCGCGCCGGAAAAGCCTTCGAGATCGTCGTGCAGCCGCGACAAGGATTTGATCACGGTCTGGTGCTGGCCCAGCACCTGATCGACCACCAGCCCGATCCGGGCCTCGCCGACCGCCACGATCACCACCTTCTGCAGGGCCGGCGCGCTGCCCTCGACCCCGAACAGCCGGCGCAGGCGGACAAAGGCGACGATGTCGCCGCGAATATTGAGGAAACTGCGGCCGTCGGAGCGCTGGTCCTCGGCACGGGTCAGCTCGACGCATTCCTCGACCGCCGACAGCGGCACGATGTAGCGCTCGGTCTCGAGCCGGACCAAGAGACCGTCGATGATGGCCAGGGTCAGCGGCAGCTTGAGCGTGATCGCGGTGCCGTGACCGGGTTCGCTCGTGACCTCGATGGTACCGCGCAGACCGTCGATCGCCTTCTTGACCACATCCATGCCGACGCCGCGGCCGGAAATGTTGGTCACCGCCGCCGCGGTCGAAAAGCCGGGCAGGAAGATGCAGCCGAAAAGCTCGGTGTCGGTGACCTCCTGCCCGGGTTGGAGCAGGCCGCGCTCCTCGGCCTTGGCCCGGATGGCGGCGCGATCGAGGCCGCGGCCGTCATCCTCGATGGTGATCAGCACCGAGGCCCCGGAATGAACCGCCGAGAGATGCAACCGCCCGGTCTCGGGGCGGCCCTGGGCGCGGCGCTGCTCCGGCGTGCCGATGCCGTGATCCATGGCGTTGCGGATCAGGTGAACCAGCGGGTCATTGAGGCTTTCGATCACCGTCTTGTCGAGTTCGGTGTCCTCGCCGGCCATGGTCAGTTCAACCGGCTTGCCGAGTTCACGCGAAAGATCGTGGACGACGCGGCGAAAGCGGTTGAAGAGGGTGCCGATCGGCAGCATGCGCACGCTCATGGTGGTGTCGCGCAATTCGCCGGCCAGCCGCTCGATGTCCTCGGCGATCGATTTCAGCAGCGGCCCGCCCCCGGCCGTCGCCTGCATCAGCCGGGCCTGGGCGATCACCAGTTCGCCGACCTGATCCATCAGGGCGTCGAGACGCTCGGCCGGAACCCGGATCGTGCCGCCGCCCGCGGCGCCGGCGCTGTCGCGGGCCTTCACCGCCTCGCGCAGATGGCGCTGCTCGCCGAGCGCCGAGGCAACCCGGTCTTCCGAGACTTTGCCCGCCTGGACCAGCAATGAGCCCAGGCGCTGCTGGTGGCCAAGCTCCTCGTCGAGATCGGCGCGCCCGACATCGCCGCGCTTGATCAGAATATCGCCGAGCCGGGGCGAGTCCGCCTGGGACTCGTCGACCGGAATCTCGTCGATCATCAGTTCGGAGTCGCAGGCGACGAAGATAAAGACGTCGTCGATCGCCGCGCGCGACCGGCGGGTGGTCAGCACCACGTCCCAGCCGAGATAGCAACTCTCGGGATCAAGATCGTCGAGGATCGGCACGGCGTCGGCGAGCGGTGTCACCGTGCACGGCCCGAGCGCGCGCACCTCATCGAGCAGCAGCAAGGGATTGCCGCCGCAGGCCAAAAGATCGCGGGCCGGGCGCCAGCGGATGCGGAACACCCGCTCGTGATCAGGCAAGGCCGCCGGAGCAGGCTTGCGCGGCCCGGCCGCGCCGGGGCCGAGCGACGAGCCGGCGGCGGCGGCAAGATCGGCATAGGCGGCAAGCAGAGCCTCGCCACGCACCCGGTCGGCCTGATCGGGCTGATCGAGCAGCACCTGGATATGATCGAGCGAGGCCAGGGTCAGCGAAACCAGATCCTTGCTCGCCGGCAGCAGGCCGTCGCGGACCATCTGGAATGCGGTCTCGATGTGATGGGTGAAGGCGGCCAGCGCCTCCCAGCCGAACATCGCCCCCGAGCCCTTGAGGGTGTGCAGGGAACGGAAGGCCTGATCCACCAGCGCTTTGTCCTCGGGCGCCGCCTCGAGATCCAGCAGCGTGGTCTCGAGCTGAACCAGCAGCTCGGACGCTTCCTGCCTGAACACTTCCGCCGGGTTGACCGCCGTCGCCATGCTGCGTCTCCTAGCCCAGCAGCTTCTTGACCACCGCCAGCAACTGGTCCTGGTTGAACGGCTTGACGATCCAGCCGGTGGCCCCGGCGGCCTTGCCTTCCTGCCGCTTGCCCTCGTCGGACTCAGTGGTCAGCAGCAGGATCGGCACAAACTTGAACCCGGGCAACGCCCGCACCTGCCGGATCAGTTCGATGCCGTTGAGGTTGGGCATGTTGAGATCGGTGATGATCATGTCGACCGGCGTCGTCCTGAGACTGGCCAGCGCCTCCTTGCCGTCAGCGGCCTGCGCGGTCTGATAACCCGCGGTTTCGAGCGCGAACGTCACCATCTGGCGCACGCTGGCCGAATCATCGACGCTGAGAATCTTCTTTGCCATGTCCGTCAATCACCTCCCCACCAGAATGGATCCTGCCCCAATGCCGGCGTCGGACCGTCGCTGGCGCTGCGGAACCCCGCCCTGACCAGCACCTCCAGCAGCACCCCCGCCGGGGGACCGGCCAGCCGGACCGTCCCGCCCGCCTGCCGGGCACCGCGGCGAAACGCAATCAGCAGCTGAAGACCGGCCAGGTCCATGGCTTCGATCTCCCCGGTTTCCAGCACCAGCCGCGAACAGCCGGCCAGCCAGCCGGCCAGTTCATCGCGCAGCCCGGCGGCCTCGTTAATGGTCAGGCGGCCCGGAAGCACCCGCGTCGCCACGGCTTCGGCACCCGGCGCGGTGGCGCGAGGGTTAGCCGGCCGGTCGGTCAAGGACCCAACCATTCGAGCAACCTTCAATTAACCAACAGGAGTCCATCATATCATGCCTATCCGGTTAAGACATACACCCACTACATGTGGGATGTATCCAGTC
>JBAXPR010000005.1:0-74699 GCA_037132135.1 Rhodospirillaceae bacterium | reverse complement strand
TGGATACATCCCACATGTAGTGGGTGTATGTCTTAACCGGATAGGCATGCATCCACCGTTGCCATCGCGGCCGATTTCGACCATCTAGTGAAGATCATGACCATACAGAAGATCGCCATCATGGGACAATCGGTGCTGCGCCGGGAGGCGTTGCCGGTGTCCGACCTCAAGGACCAGGAGCTGGGGCGCCTGATCACGGATATGTGCGAAACCATGCGCGATGCGCCGGGCGTCGGGCTGGCGGCACCGCAACTCTTCGCTGGCCTCAGGGTGATCGTCTACCGGGTGCCGGGCGATCGCGGCGACGATGCCGAGGCGGTGCCCGAAACCGTGCTGATCAACCCCGAGATCAGGCCGCTCGACGAGGGGCTGGCGCTGGGCTGGGAAGGCTGCCTGTCGCTGCCGGGGCTGCGCGGTCTGGTGCCGCGCTACAAGCGCATCGCCTATCGCGGCCTCGCGCCCGACGGCACGCCGCTGGCCGGAGAGGCCTCAGGCTTTCATGCCCGGGTGATTCAGCACGAGATCGACCATCTCGACGGCATTCTTTACATCGATCGCATCCATGATCTGAGGCTGCTGTGCTTCGACAGCGAGGCCGCCGACTTCCGCTTTTCGGACTATTGCGACGTCGAGGACGACGTCTGACGGGAACCGCCTGCCATGGACACCATCGAAATCAGGGACGCGCTGCTTGAGGCGACGCTGCCCAACGTCCTTTTTGACGGCTGGACCGACCATGCCCTGCGCGGGGCCGCCCACACGGCGGGGATCGGTGTCGAGGCGGCCCGGCGGGCCTGTCCCGGCGGGATCGCCGATCTCGCGCTCTGGTTCTCCGACTGGGCCGACCGCCGGATGGTTGCGCGCTATGCCGAGGAAGACACCGCCCGGCTGGGTGCCGCCGCCCGGGTGGCCCTGGCGGTGCGGCTGCGGCTGGAGGTGCTGTCGGGACACCGGGAGGCGGTGCGCAGCTGGCTGCTCTGGCTGGCGTTGCCCCCGCACGCGCCGCAGGCGGCCAAGCTGCTCTCGGAGACCGTCGACGAAATCTGGCAGACCGTGGGCGACAGCGCCACCGACTTCAGTTATTACACCAAAAGGGCGATGCTGGCTGCGATCTACAGCGCTGTCCTGCTGCACTGGCTCGGCGACGAGTCGGAGGGCCATGCCGCGACCTGGAGCTTTCTCGACCGCTCGCTGAAGGCGATCGCCAAGGCCGGGCGGTCGGCGGCGCAGATCGGCGGTTTTGGCAAGTTGCTGGGCATGGTGCCGTCGCCGGTGCGCTTCGGCCGTCAGATGCGCCGTCGGCTCCACGGCCGGGCCTGAGCGGTCAGCCCCGCCACAGCCGGTCGATCACCAGCACGGGCTCGGTCCGGCCGATCACCTGATGGCGGAACCAGGTCACCTGGCGTTTGGCATAGCGTCGGGTCGATTGCCGGGCCAGCGCCGCCGCGGCGTCGAGGCTGAGGTCGCCCGCCAGATGCCGGCGCAACTCGGGCACTCCCAGCGCCTTGAGCGCCGGCCGGTCGGGCTCGAGGCCGAGCGCATTCAGCGCTTGGACCTCGGCGAGCGCGCCGGCGGCCATCATGGCGTCGAAGCGCAGATCGCACGAGCGGTAGAGGTCGGGGCGGGGCGGGTCGAGCACGATCGTCGACAGGCTCAGCCCCGGTGGCGGCGCGCCGCGATTCTCGTTCTGCCAGCTGGACAGCGGCCGGCCGGTCGCCTCCAGGACCTCCCAGGCGCGGACGATGCGCTGGCGGTCGCCGGGGGGGAGGCGGGCGGCCGTGGCCGGGTCGCGCCGGCCGAGGTCGGCATGGAGGGCGGCGGCGCCATCCCGCTCCAGCCGCTGCCGCGCCAGGGCGCGGATGGCGGGGGGAATCTCGGGCAGCGCCGAGAGGCCGCCGGTCAGCGCTCCGAGATAAAGCCCGGTGCCGCCGACCAGCACCGGCAGCGCCCCGGTCCGGTGGGCGGTGGCGATCTCGGCCAGCGCCAGCCCGAGCCAGCGCGCCACCGAGCAGACCTCGCCGGCGCCAAGAACGCCGTAGAGCCGGTGCGGCACCGTGGCCAGGGCTTCGGCACCGGGACGGGCGGTCAGCACCGAGAGGTCACGATAGACCTGCATGCTGTCGGCGTTGATCACGACGCCGCCGGCGCGCCGGGCCAGCGCCAGCGCCAGCCCCGACTTGCCCGAGGCCGTCGGCCCGCCGATCACCAGCACCGCCCCGGGCCGGGCGGCGGCGTGATCGGCGAAGGTGGCGAGCGGGTCGGCGGCGGCCGGCATGGGCAAGGCTCATCGGAGGCATTGGAGGGTAGGACCCGCGGGACGGGTCTCAGCGGCTTGCGGCTTCTATCCCTGGGCTTGCCGCCGCCGCCTCGATCGCGCCATAACCCCGCTCCAGTTGCTCGTCGCTGATACAGTAGGGCGGCAACAGGTAGATCACCGGCCCCAGCGGCCGGATCAGCAGGCCCTGCTCCAGAAAATCGCGCTTGAGCCGGGGGGCGATGGCGGCGGTGTAGCCGGTGTCCCCGGTGGCGAGGGTGATGGCGGCGATCGTCCCCCAGCCGCGCGGGCGGGTCAGGCGCGGGTGGCCTTCGAGTCCGCCCAGCCAGTCGCGGTGGCGGCTTTCGATCCGGGCGCGGCGGGCGGCGCACTCGGGGGTTTCGAGCAGGTCCATCGAGGCCAGGGCGGCGGCGCAGCCCAGCGGGTTGGCGGTGAAGGAATGGCCGTGGGCGAAGGCGCGGTCGAAACCGGTACCGAAAAAGGCCTCATAGAGCCGGTCGTGGCAGACCGTGGCGGAAAGCGGCAGGAAGCCGCCGGTCAACCCCTTGGAAAGGCAGATCAGATCGGGGACGACGCCGGCGCGCTGGCAGGCGAAGAGCGTGCCGGTGCGCCCGAAGCCGGTCATCACCTCGTCGAAGATCAGCAGCACCCCGGCGGCCTTGAGGCGGGAGGCCAGGGCGCGGAGGAACTCGGGGCGGCAGATGCGCATGCCGCCCGCGCCCTGAACCAGCGGCTCCAGGATCAGCGCCGCGGTTTCGGTGCCGTGGTCGTCGAGCCAGCGGTCGAGGACGGCGAGGCTGGCGGCCTCCCTGGCCTCCACCGATTCGTCGCCGATCCAGGTTTCGGGGTAGGGCAGCAGGGTGACCGGAAACAGCAGGTCGTGGAACGGCTCGTAAAAGCCCGAGCCCCGGCCGGCGGCCATGGCGCCGAAGGTGTCGCCGTGGTAGCCGCCCTCGAAGGCCAGAATCCGGGTGCGCCCGGGCTGGCCCTGGTTACGCCAGGATTGCAGCGCGATCTTGAGCGCGACCTCGACCGCGGTCGAGCCGTCGTCGGAAAAGAATACCCGGCTCAGCCCGTCGGGCAGCAGCCCGGCCAGGCGGGCGGCCAGCCGCACCGCCGGTTCGTGGCTGAAATCGGCGAAGATCACCTGCTCCAGCGTCTCCGCCTGCTCGGCGATGGCGTGGGCGATGGCGGGTTCGGCGTGACCATGCAGCGTCACCCACCAGGAGGAGATGAGATCGACGATCTCGCGGCCGTCGGCCAGGGTGAGCACGGCGCCGCAGCCACGTTTCACCGCCAGCGGCGGCGGCGCGGTCTGGGCCTGGGTGAACGGATGCCAGAGATGGCGGCGGTCGAGGGCGAGCAGGGCGTCGGGGGTCATGGCAGAATGGTGTCCAGGGGCGGAATGCGGTCGGCGGCAAGGCGGGCGACGGCGGCGGCCCCGGGCGGCGCCGTGAGCCGGGGCAACACGGCGATCACCGGCACGGCGCCGAAGCGCTCGATGGCGGCGCGATTGCCGGCGTCGGGCGGGCCGTTGAGAATCACGCCGGCCACCGGCAGACGGCGCGCCCGCAGCGCCTCCAGGCTCAGCAGGGTGTGGTTGATGGTGCCGAGCGTGCTGCGCGCGACCAGGATCACCGGCAGCCCGAGGCGGCCGATGAGGTCGACGATCAGCTCGCGGTCGGTCAGCGGCACCAGCACGCCGCCTGCGCCCTCGACGACCAGCGGCTCCCCGTCTGTCTCCGGTATGTCAAAGTCTGTCAGGGCGATGCGTACACCCTCGAGGACGGCGGCGGCGGCCGGCGAGAGCGGCGCCCCGAGCTGATACCGGGGCGCGTACGGCCGGAACCCCGGTCTGTCGACCAGCCGGGCCAGGGTGGCGCTGTCGCCGCCCGGCTCCTCGGCCAGCCCGGTCTGGACCGGCTTCCAGTAGCCGGCGCCCCAGGCGCGCACGAGGCAGGCCGCGACAAAGGTCTTGCCGATGCCGGTGTCGGTGCCGGTGACAAAGACGCCACGGCGGCTCATGGCCGGTCCTCGCGGCGGAACAATCCGTAGGCCGTCTGGTAGGTCTCGGTCAGCCCGGCCGGCGGCTCGAAGCGGCGCAGCACCCGGCGCAGCTGGCCCGGCGGCAACGGCCGGTGACCCTCGGCCGGGACATCGGCACCGATCCGGCGCAGGGTCGACAGAAAGCTGCGGCCGTCCGGGTAGGGGCAGCGTACGGCCTCGATCTCGATGCCGCCGCTGCCGCCACCGGGCAGCAGGCCGGTCAGCCGCCCGGCGTCTGGGTAGTCGGGGACCCCGGCGCGAAGGCCGAGGGCGAGGTGGGCCGCGCGCCAAGTGGCGAAGGTCCCGGCGGCCAGGGTGGCGAAGGCGAGGTGGCCGCCGGGACGGAGCAGACCGGCCCAGGCCGCGAGGGCGGCACCGGGATCCGTGAACCACTGGAGGGCGAGGCTGGCGCAGATGAGATCGAAGCCGCCGGCCAGACACGGCCGCTCGCCATCCATGACCAGGAAGGCGGCCTCGCCGGCAAAGCCGCGCCGGCACTCCCGGACCATCGGTTCAGCCAGATCGCTGATCACCCAGCGGGCGCCGGGCAACTGCGGCGCGAGGGCGCGGCTGAGAAAGCCGGTGCCGCAGCCGATCTCCAGCACCCGCGGCGCCGGCGGCAGCGGCAGGGCGGTGATCCGGGTGGCCAGACGGCCGGCAACCTGCTGCTGAAGGTCGGCGTTGGCGTCGTAGCTGGCAGCGGCGGCCCCGAAGGCGGCGGCGACCGCGGCCTTGCGTTCCCGGCCGGTTGGAGCGGCGGTCATGAGCTTTGCAGGATCTCCGCCAGGAAGGTGCGGATCTGGCCGGCACACCAGTCGGGGTCCGAGACCGGCAGCAGGTGGCCGCCGGTCTCGAGCCGGGCGCGCCGGACCTCGGGGAAGCCGGCGAAGCAATGCTCGTCCATGCCCTGGGGCAGAATCGGATCGGCGCCGCCCGAGAGGGCCAGGATCGGCTCGCGGTTGGCGCCGCTCTCGTCCTGGCGGGCGTCCCAGTCGCGCAGCCAGCCAAGGCCCTGGAGCAGGGCTTCGGGCACCGGGCCGTCGGGCAGCGGCCCGGTGGCGCCGCAGCGGTGGCGGAATTCCTCAACCACCCCGGCCGGGTCGGCGGCGAGACGGCGGATCATACGCTCGACCACCCGCTGGCGCACCGCCGGCTCATAGCCCTCGTCCTCGACGAAGCGGGGAAAGCCGTTGATCGAGATCAGCGCCTGCCAGGGAAACGGCCGGGTTTTCAGCAGCCACAGTACCCCCATCGAGTGGCCGACCGCGATCACCGGCCGGTCGGGGGGAAAGGCCGGGCCAACCGGCGGGCCGTAATAGCCGAGATCGATGGCCGCGGTCTCGAATTCGGCCAGGGTTCCGCGCAGGCCCTGCCAGAGGCCGGGCTCGAAGCCCCAGCCGTGAACCAGCACCAGCCGCGGTCGGATCTGGGTCATGTCAGGGCTCCTTGAGGGACGGGGCGCAAAATCGGGATCGCGGCGGCGATCAGGGTGTCGATGTCGGCTGCGCTGTGCACGGCGCTGAGGGCGAAGCGGATGCGGGCGCTGCCCGCCGGCACCGTGGGCGGCCTGATGGCGATGCCGAGAATCCCGGCCGCGAGCAGCGCGTGGCTGGCCTCGAGGGCCGCTCCCTCGTCGCCGATCAGCGCCGGCACGATCTGGGTGCTGGAGGTCCCGGTGGCGATGCCGGCACCTTGCAAGGCGGCGCGCAGCCGGTTGGCCTGGGTCTCTAGGTGGCTACGCTCGGCTTCCATCGCGGGCACCAGATCAAGGGCGGCATCGATCGCCCCCAGCACCGCCGGAGGCAAGGCCGTAGCATAGACGAAACCGGAGCAGCGGTTGACCAGCAATTCGCACAGCACCCGCGAACCGGCGACATAAGCGCCAAAACCGCCGAGCGCCTTGCCGAAGGTGCCCATCACGAGGTCGATCCGCCCCGCCACCGTCGCCGAAAGCCCGGCGCCGCCGGGGCCGAGCACGCCGGTGGCGTGGGCCTCGTCGACATAAAGGAAGGCGTCGTGGCGTTCGGCCAATCCGGCGAGGGCGGCGAGATCGGCGCGGTCGCCATCCATGCTGAAGACGCTTTCGGTGACGATAAAACGCCGGCCCGGACGGTTGGCATGGGCGATCAGCAGGCTCTCGAGGTGGCCGGGGTCGTTGTGGCGAAAGCGGATCTGGCGCACGCTAGCGGCCTGACAGCCCTGATGCAGGCTGGCGTGAATCAGCCGGTCGGTGAAGACCAGCGGCTCGGCCCCCAGCATCCCGGCATCGAACAGCGCTGGCAGCACCGAGGCGTTGGCCTGCCAGCCCGAGGCCAGGATCAGCGCCGCCTCGGTGCCCTTGAAGCGTGCCAGCCGGGACTCGAGCCGGTGGCAGGCCTCGAGGCTGCCCGAGACCAGTCTCGATGCCGTGGCTCCGGCGCCCCAGCGCTCCAGCCATTGCCGCGCCCGCGCGATCAGCGCCGGGTGGCGCGACAGGCCGAGATAGTCGTTGGAGGAGACATTGAGCAGGCTGCGGCCGTCGCGGATCAGCCGTCCCGGCGCACCCGGCTCGAGCGGTCGCAGCGTGCGGAGCAGCCGGCGGGTGCTGAGCGCTTCCAGGTGGTCGGAAAAAAGGGCATCGAAACGGGACATCGGGCGGTCGCGGGCCGGAGAACGGGTGCCCACTATAGCAGAAGCCGCCGCCGCTGACAGCCGGTGGCGCCGCCGGCTGTGTCATTCCCGTCACGTTTGGCGCGAAATCGCGCCGCGACTCGCGAGTCGGCAGGGCAGGGGGGTGGTGAAGTGCTTGATATCGTAAGGCGGTTACGGAATTCTGATGAGTCTTTGCCTTATTATAGTCCTTGAACCGGTTGATTCAGCGGCGTTATGCTGCGCCTGTCAAATGGTTGACGGGGAGCCGCGGACCCATGATCGAGCCACTCATCGACAGCAGTCAGAGAAACGAAGCCGCCGACGCCGGCCGCATCCGTCTGCTCGGTGAAGTCACCGACCGCCGGCTCTGGATCGCCTCGGAAAGTCAGACCCGGCCGCTGGCTGATTTGTGCCTGATCGGCGGTGCGCTCGGCAGCACGGCCCTGATCGCGGCTCCGGACAAGCGCGTGCGCGGTCGGGTCGTCGACTCGGTGGGGCGGGGTTAAAACCCGGGGCCGCGCTGCAGTTCAGCCGCGCTGCACGGGATTACTCCAGCCCTTTCAGGGTCTTGCGCAGCCCGTCGCGGAGGCTGGTGTCGCAGGCGAAGCCGAATTCGGCCATCAGCCGGCGCGGATCGCCGACCGAGACCCGGATATCGCCCTCGGGCGGCGGCGGCGCCGACTGCAGCCCGGTATCCGTGCCCAGCAACTCGGCGACCAGCCGCGCGAGATCATTGAGAGAGGTCGCGGTGCCGGTGCAGACGTTGAACACCGGCGCGCCGGGCATCGGCTGGGCCATGGCGGCGGTCAGGTACTGGATGACGTCGCCGACATAGACGAAATCGCGCACCAGTTCACCGTCGCCGAACACCGTCACCGGTTCGCCGCGGCGGATGCGGGCGGCGAACAGCGAGATCACCCCCGAATAGGGCGAGGCCGGGTGCTGGCGCGGGCCATAGACATTGAAGAAGCGGAAGCCGGTCACCGGCACGCCGTGAATGCGGTCGGCGACCCGGGCGTAATGCTCGCCGGCCAGTTTGTCGACGCAATAGGCGGTCAGCGGCCGGGGCTCGGCGTCTTCGGCCAGCGGCACCGCCGGATTGTCGCCGTAGATCGCTGCCGAGGAGGCGAAGACCACCGGAACCGGCTCGTCCGCGACCCGGCGGGCGGCGTCGAAGACGTTGATGGTGCCGCCGAGATTGACCTGATGGGTGCGCGCCCAGTCGTCACGCGAACGCTCGACCGAGGCGATCGCCGCGAGGTGGAAGCAGCCGTCCTGGCCCGCCATGGCATCGGCGACCGCCTGGGGGTCGGCGACATCGCCAAAGATCAGCGCCGCCGCTTCGGCCAGATGGTCCGATTTGCCGGTGGACAGGTCGTCGAGCACGGTGACCTCGTGGCCGTCGGCCAGCAGCCGCTCGACCAGATGCGACCCGATGAAACCGCATCCGCCGGTAACCAGATATCGGGCCATGCCACTGTCCCTTTCCCGTGCCATCACAGACAGCGACGTGATTACCACGTCCGCGAAACCGGCGCGAAAAGAATCAGCCGCGCGCCGGCCCGGCTTCGGTCAGAGCCAGGGCCCGGGCGAGGGCGGCGAATCCGGCGACATCGATCTCCTCGGCCCGGGCGGTGGGCTCGAGGCCGGTGACCTCCAGCAGTCGCTCGGCGCAGCCAAGAGTGCGCAGGCTGGCGCGCAGCATCTTGCGCCGCTGACCGAAGGCGGCGGCGGTGACCCGTTCGAACGCCGGCCAGGGCGCCGGCTCGGGGTTTGAGCGCGGTGTCAGGCGGACCACGGTCGAGTCGACTTTCGGCGGCGGCGTGAAGGCGCGGGCGGGCAGGTTGAACAGCGGCCTGACCTCGGCGCGCCATTGACAGACTACTGACAGGCGACCGTATGCCTTGGTGCCCGGCCGGGCGGCCAGCCGGTCGGCAACCTCCTTCTGGAACATCAGGGTCAGGCTTTCAAAGGCGTCGATCCGGGCCAGCCAGCCCAGCAGCAGCGCCGTCGAGATATTATAGGGCAGGTTGGCCACGATGGCGCGCGGTGCTGCGGCCAGCGTGGTGACGTCGAGAGCCAGGGCGTCGCCCTCGATCACCTGCAGACGGCCGCCGGCGCTCTCCTGCAACGCGGCCAGCGCGGAGACGCAGCGGCGGTCGCGCTCGATGGCCACCACGGTGCGGGCCGGGCTGTCGAGCAAGGCGCGGGTCAGGCCGCCCGGTCCGGGTCCGACCTCGATCACCGCGACGCCGGCGAGATCGCCCGCGGCGCGGGCGATGCGGGCGGTGAGGTTGAGATCGAGCAGGAAGTGCTGGCCCAGCGATTTCCGCGCACCGAGTTCGAAGCGGGCGATGATCTCGCGCAGCGGTGTCGCGGTCATGACGGCGGCATCGCGCCGGCACGGGTCGCGGCCAGCCGGGCCGCGGTCTTCAGGGCGGCGATCAGGCTGTCGGGGCGGGCGCTGCCGCTGCCGGCAAGATCGAAGGCGGTGCCGTGATCCGGCGAGGTCCGGATGATCGGCAGGCCGAGCGTGATGTTGACGCCACTGTCGAAGGCCAGGGTTTTCAGGGGAATCAGCGCCTGATCGTGCAGCATGCACAGGGCGGCGTCGTAGCGCAGCCGTGCCCGCTCATGAAAGAGGGTGTCGGCGGCGTGGGGGCCGCTGACCCGAAGTCCCTCGGCGGCCAGGATGGCGAGCGCCGGGGCGATGACCGCCGCCTCCTCGCTGCCCAGGGCGCCGTCCTCGCCGGCATGGGGATTGAGCCCGGCCACGGCCAGCCGGGGCGCCGCGAGTCCGAAATCCCGCGCCAGCGCCAGCGCCGTGACCCGGCCGGCGAGGACAATGCCCTCGGTGGTCAGCGCGGCCAGGGCCCGGCGGATCGAAAGATGGCAGGTCACCGGCACGACGCGGAGGCCGCCGCCCTCGAGCATCATCACCGGCGCCGCGACCCCGACCAGAGCGCCGAGATATTCGGTGTGGCCGGGATGGCGGAAGCCGGCCCGATAGAGCACGCCCTTGTGAATCGGGTTGGTCACCACCGCGGCGGCGGCACCGGCCAGGGTCAGGGCGACGGCGCGGTCGATGCTGGCCAGCACGGCGTGACCGTTGCGGGGATCGGGCTGGCCGGGTTCCACTGGCAGGGGCACCGGAATCGGCAGCACCGGCAGCGCGGTCCCGAAGGTCAGGGCCGCGGCCCGGGCGCTGTCGACGGCGGTGACCGGGACCGGGAGGCCGAGCCGGTGCGCCAGCGCGCGCAGCCGACTCGGATCGTCGATGACCAGGAACGGCGGCACGCCGCACGCGTGCCGGGCCATCCACGCCATGAGGGTGAGTTCGCCGCCGATGCCGGCGGGTTCGCCCATGGTCAGGGCGAGAACCGCCGCGTGGCTCACATCCGGACGTCCACGTAGGCCGAGCGCCGGAGATCATAAAGGTAGCGCCGCTGCAACTGCTCGATACGCTCGTTGCCGAGACTGGCCTGGATGACGTCGCGGCCAGGGGCGGCGGCGGCGGCGGCGGTCTTGCGCTCGCAGACCATGAGCACGACCAACTGGCGGTCGTTACCGAAGGGCTGGCTGACCTGGCCGATCGGCAGCGCCGAAACCAGTTGCGCGATGTCGGGGGGCAGGCCGCCGGCTTTGACCGTGCCCATGTCGGCACCCGAGCGGCTGGCTTTAATTTCCTTGGCGAAAGCCTCGCAGCTATGGACGCGGCGGCCGACGTCCTGGGCGCGGGCCATCGGGGTGGCCTTGTCACCGCCGTTGATCGGGAACACCATCTGCATCAGATGGACATCGGTTTCGTTGGGATCGCCGCTGTTGACGGTGCGCTGATCGCGCACCATCAGGATGTGATAGCCGGTGGGGCTGCGCACCGGCGGGCTGACCTGACCGGGACGCAACTGCACCAGCGCCTTGTTCAGCTCGTCGGACAGCTGGCCGATCTGGACCCAGCCGAGATCGCCGCCGGTATTGGCGCCGGCGGCCTGGGAGAACTGTCGCGCCACCGCGGAAAATGGCGCGCCCTGGCGCATCATGTCGACCAGATGATCGCCGGTGCGCCGGACCTCCTCGTCCTGGGCCGGGGTGTCGACGGAGAGGAAAATCTCGGCCGTGAGGTATTCGGGCTTGCCATTGTTGGCGCGCAGACGCTCGAGATAGGCGTCGATCTCGTCGTCGCTGACGAAAACTTGCGGCCGCAGCTTGCGTTGGACCAGCTTGTTCCAGCCGAGGCTGGCCCGGATCTGGTTGATCAGGGTGCTGACCGGGACATTGTGCGACTTCAGCAGCCGCTCGAAATCGCCGCGCTGCATCCGGTTCTGTTCGGCGATTTTTGCCAGCGCCGCGTTCACTTCCTGATCGGGGACCGAGATGTTGAGCCGCTTGGTCTCCTGAATCTGCAGCCGCTCCTCGATCAGCGAGCGCAGCACCTGGGGCAGCAGGCGCTGACGGACATCCGGGTTGTCGGGCAGGTTGGACGAGAGCAGGGCGAGGCGCAGCCGGGCCTCGGTATCGGTCAGCGAGATGGCATCGTCGTTGACCACGGCGGCGATGCGCTCAAGAGGGTGACCGCCGTCGCCCGCCGAGGGGGTGCGGCTTCGCGCCAGAACATCGGCGGGCGCGAGGCCGGTCAGCGCGGCGGCGATCACGACCCCGGCCAGCAGGGAGCGAACGGTCTCAATCATGCTCATGGGTCAATTCCGCTCCACAGCCGTTGTCCTCGGGCGCGCCCAGGGCCGCCCCGGGGAAGTATACCGGAATTAACGCCGCAATCGAGCCGTTCCGTCAACCGTCTTCCTGATAGAGCAGCGCCGTGATTCCGAGCAGCAGCGAGATGAAGGCCGGGGCCCAGGCGGCGAGCGCCACCGGGATGGTTTCGGACAGTCCGAGGGTCAGGGCGACGTCGGTGGCGATGAAGAGGGTAAAGCCGGTGAGCAGTCCGCCCGAGACCATCCAGAGGGCGCCGCCGCGCCGGGTCTGGCGCAAGGAGAAGCTCGCGGCCAGCAGCACCATGGCGCAATAAAGGAAGGGCTGGGACAAAAGGGACTGATAATGGAGCCGGTGGCGGATTGCCGAAAAGCCGGTCGATTCCATGATCTCGATGAACCGCCGCAGCGACCAGAAGGAGATGGTTTCCGGGGGCGCGAAATTCTCCTCTATGCGCTCCAGGGTCAGCTCGGTCGGAATTTCCATCACCGAAACCGGACGCAGCGGCCGGTTCGGCTCCCGGACCACGCCATCGGTAATGATCCAGCGCCCGGGCACGAGATGCGCCAGCGGTGAATCCAGGCGCGAGACATAGCGGTCGTGGTCGGCAAAGCGGAGGACCATCACCCGGCGCAATTCGCCGGTGCCGGGCACGACCGAACCGGCGTGGATCATGTATTTGTCGTCGTCGGTGCCCTGGCGGACCCAAAGCCCGGCGTGGGTGACATCAAAGACGCTGCTATGGCGCTTGAGGTGGAAATCCTCCAGCCGGTTGTACTCGGCCAGCAGGGTTGAACTCAGCGGATTGATCACCGTGACCTTGATGACGCCGATCATGAAACCCGAGATCAGCAACGGGGCCATGAACTGCCAGACCGAAACCCCGGCCGCCCGCGCCACCACCAGCTCGTTGCTGCGGGTGAAGCGCCAGCAGGTGAACATGGCGCTGAACAGCACGACAAAGGGCAGCATCTGCTGGCCGACGCCCGGCAACTTGAACAGCGCCATGCGCAGCACCAGACCGACCGTGACCTCGGGCTTGCCGGCGGCGCGGCGCAGCAGTTCGACGGTGTCGATGACCAGCACGATCATCAGCAGAATGGCCAGCAGCACGCAGAACCATGACAGGAACTGGCGTCCGAAATAGCGGGACAGCAAGGAAAAAGGCAGCATGACGTCCAGGTCTCGGGCCAGGGCCGGCAAAGGGTTTCCCGGCGGCGCTCCGGAGTCGGTCCGGAG
Source organism: Rhodospirillaceae bacterium (assembly GCA_037132135.1). GTDB lineage: Bacteria > Pseudomonadota > Alphaproteobacteria > Azospirillales > Azospirillaceae > BOG-933. The sequence continues at coordinate 61,798 of JBAXPR010000005.1, read as the reverse complement.
TCGGCCGCCTCACCGGTCCCGGACCGCGGGGAACGGGGTGTCGTCGCCGGCTTCTTAGCGCCTTTGGCCAGCTCCGACAAGGTTCGCGCGCCGCCGCGCCCCGGATCCGGCCCACGTACACCTCGTCCGGTGCGGCGTCTTGACCGTTTTGAAGCGGCCTAATAGAAGATTTGGCGTATCTCCGTTGCAGAGCACGCCATTTGAGGTATACTCCCCAATTGCGGAATTAAGGGTCACGCCAGCACGCATACGCCCCTGTATGTGTCGGTTTCCGGCCCGGCCGTGCGAGGTCCGCCGAGTGCGAGTCGCGGCGTGTGCAAACGGATGACGGAAGGCGAAGACAATGGCGAATGGCGTTTCCGGAGCCCTGACCAGACTGGCGAAGATTACCGTGGTGTCCCCGTTGCACAATGGATCGAGCCAGGCCCGTTCGTCTTCTCGTCAGAGAGCCGCGAACGAAGAAGATATTGATGCCTATTACTTGCCGGAAGACCTTGATGACCTTGCCGATCGGCGGTATGTCAGGCGTCGTACCGAGGACAGTCAGGAGCGGGCGCCGGCCGTTGCCGCGCCGCCGCCTCCGGTCGAGCCCGTGACGGCGCCGGCCGGAGTCGCGCCGGTTGCCGCCGCCCCGGCGCCGGTTGCCGCCGCGCCGGCTCCGATGTACGCTGAGCCGCCGCGGCCGGCTCCGGCGCCCCGGCGCAGCGGTCGCGCGGCCGTACGTTTCGAATCCTGGGAAGAAGACGAGGACGTGGTGGACGACGGAATTCCTGTTGGCCGCGGCGGCGGCCGGATCGCCGAGCGGATTCGCCGGCTGCGAACCTCCCTTGCGGCCCGCGCCGGTCGCGAGCCCGAGTCTGACGAGGCCGGGCGCGACCGCACCCCGGCCAGGCCGGCGACGCGCAGCCGGAGTGTCGACGAGGACGGCGAGCCGCTGGATGGCGACCGCTGCATCCGCAGTTCGTGCCGGCCCAAGCAGGTGGCGCGGATGCGCCGCCGCCTCGGCATGACCCAGGCCGAATTTGCCCGCTGCTTCGGTCTCGCGACCGAGGACGTGGTGCGCTGGGAAGCCGGGGCCAAGCCCTCCCGCGCCGAACGGGTGCTGCTGACCCTGATCATGCACGACCCCGAAGAGATGGCGCGGCTGGTCGACGAGGCGCTGGCCCTGACCTGAGAGGGGGCCGGCCGGGCCGGGCCGTCTTCGTCCGGTCGGGCGGCCCGTCCCGCGGGTGTCTCCGGGGGATCAGAGACCGGAGTGGCCGAGGGCCGGGGGCCGCGACCGGCGCTGAGTTGCGTCGGGTCCCGCGACCGGCAGGCGGACCGACACCGTGGTGCCCCGCTGCACCGCGCTGGTCAGGGACACCGCGCCACCGTGGAGGTCGGCGAGGGCCTTGACCAGGGCCAACCCCAGCCCGGTGCCGCCGGCGCCGCGGGTATAGCTGTTGTCGAGTTGCTCGAACGGCCGCATCACCCGGTCCAGCTGGTCCTCGGGAATGCCGATCCCGGTATCCGCCACCGTGATGTCGACCCAGTCCGGGCCGTCGGCGGCGACCCGCAGCGTCACCGAGCCGCGCGGCGGCGTGAACTTGACGGCGTTCGAGAGCAGATTGAGCATCATCTGGCGCACCGCCCGCTCGTCGGCCCGGATCTCCGGCAACTCCGGGGCGAAATCCCGGATCAGCGTCAACTCCTGAACCTCGGCCCGGGTATGAAACAGGTGCAGGCACTGTTCCAGGGTCGGGCGGAGGTCCAGGCGGCGCAGGTCCAGGTCCAGCTTTCCGGCCTCGATCTTGGAGATATCCAGAATCGAGGTGATCAGGTCGAGCAGGTGCTGGCCGCTGGCGTGGATGTCGCCGGCATATTCGGCGTAGCGTGGCATGCCCACCGGCCCGAACGCCTCGTCGCGGATCAGTTCGGAAAAACCGAGGATGGCATTCAGCGGCGTACGCAGCTCGTGGCTCATGGTGGCGAGGAAAATCGACTTGGCGGCGTTGGCGTCCTCGGCGGCCGAGCGCGCGGCCATCAGCGCGGCCTCGTAGCGCTTCAGTTCGGTGACGTTGCGGCTGGTGACGGCAATGCCGTCGGCCAGCGGCACCACGGTATGGTGAATCCACATCGGCAGTGCCAGCGGTTCCTCGACCTCGAACTGCTCGTCGAGCACCTCGCGATGGAGGAACACCCGCCGGTATTTCTCAAAAAAGCCCTTGGCGTGGGCGTGAGGCAGCACCTCGGCCAGCAGGTGGCCGATGATGGTTTCGCGGCTGCGCCCCAGCATCGCCGAACCGGCGCTGTTGACCTCGGCAAAGCGGAAATCGGTCACCGAACCGGCACCGTCGCGCACCGCCTCCAGGATGAAGAGGCCGTCGAGGCTGGCCTCGCTGGCGCTGCGATAGCGCTCCTCGCTGCGACTGACCCGCTGTTGCAGGGCCATGATCTCGGTGATGTCCTCCTCGACCGCGACGAAATGGGTGATGACGCCGCCCTCATCGCGTACCGGGGAAATCGAGGCCGCGACCCAATAGAGCGAGCCGTCCTTGCGGCGATTGTGAAACTCGCCATGCCAGATCGCGCCCGACGAGATCACCCGCCACAGCTCGCGATAATCCTCGGCCGGGGTCAGGCCCGACTTGAGCATGCTCGGTTCGCGTCCGATCACCTCCTCGGGGCGGTAGCCGGTGGTGCGGACGAAGCCGGGATTGACATATTCGAAGCGGCCGTCGGCGGTGGTGATCGCGATCGAGGACGGGCTCTGTTCGACCGCGCGTTTCAGCAGGCGCACCGAGCTTTCGCCGCCGCCCTGGATCGGGCCGCCGCGGGCGAGGTCGTCGCGCAGGCCGCGCAATTCGCGGCGGGCGGTGGCGAGCGCGCGGATCAGTTCCCGCTTTTCCAGTTCCGCCGCGGTAATGCCGGCCACCGACGCCACCACCGCGCCGCCGGTGCCGGTCTGAAGCAGCAGGAAGCCAAAAAGGCGCTTGCCGGTGCACACCGGCACCGAGCGCCAACCGCCCGCACCGCCGACGCAGCAGCCGCCCACCGCCACCTGGGCACGGTCGCCGAAGGCCTCGCCGCCGTCGCCAAGATAAGGGCAGGCGCAACAGGCGTCGAACGGCTCGCAGGGCAGGGGCAGCAGCACGCCGCCCAGGCAGAGGCGCGCCACGGCGGCGCCGGTCAGCCGCTCAGCCGCGCGACAGGCCAGGGCCGCAAGGTCCTCGATCGAGGCCGCGGTCTCCGCCGCCTGCTGAAACCCCAGCAGTTGGTCGAGGGCCTGATCTTTATCGTCGGCCGTCATGCCCCCCCGCTCAGAACGCCGTGATCGACGTCGGCAACAGATCGATGCCCACCATCAGATCGACCCAGGCGACGCCGTCCTCGCCCCGGACTGCTGAAACCAGCAGATACTCGGTGACCTCGCCGCCGGGGGTGATCACAGCACGGCCATAGAGCATGGCGCTGTGCTCGGCCCGGCTTCGGCCGCCATCGGCCCTGGCCACGGTTTCCTCGAGGTCCAGCGGCGCTACCCGGGTGCGGCCCGGAGTCCAGAGGCGCTGATAGAGCCGCCCCTTGGCCTCGAAGCTGGGATAGCCGATGTAGCCGTCCTCGTCGGCGAGCCAGAAGCCCCACTCGGCCGGGCTGGCCGGATAAACCTCGTCGAACGGCGCGAAAAGGCGGCATTCCTCGTGCTCGACCACCTGGAGCATGCCGGCCAGCCGGCCGCCGGGCGCCGAAAGATAGTAGCGGTGGGCGGTGACGCCGCCGGCCTCGACGGTGCCGTGGCCAATGACCAGACACTGGCCGCCGGGATGGACGATCGGGATCGCGCCCTCGATCAGGATGAACGGCGCCTCCTCGAAATCGACCGCCCGCCCGAGGCCAAGCCCGAGCGGCCCGCGCGGCGCCGGCCCGGTGCGCATGCCGAGCCTGGCCGCAACCATATCCTTGATCAGACGAAAACTCATGACATGCTCTCCTTGAAAAGCCGGCTCATCCCCCGACGCCGATTTTTTGTTCGATTTCGGGGATGGTGCGCCAGAGGGCATCTTCGACCTTGGAGAGGCCGGCGACGCCGTGACTGGCGACCCAGCGCTCCGAGAGGATGAACACCGCGCCCACGGTCAGGCTGGGCACCGAGGAGTCCAGGCCGAACCAGCGGCTCCGCTGCAGCTTGGGATAGAGCCCGCCGGGAATCTTCGCCGCGGCGTAGATCGGGTGGCCGGTGCGGTCGAGGGCGCCGCCGAGGCGGCCGTCGTCGACCAGCACCATGGTCAGGCGGTCGCCGTAGCGGTCGTTGGCGCTGCGCAGCATCCCGGTGTTGAGACCGGCGACGAACATCATCACGGCATCCGGGTTGCCTGCCACCGCCTCCAGCACCTGGGGGTCGCCCGGAACCCGGCGCAGCCGGCCGGCGCGCTCGAACTCGGCATAGCGCGGATCGAGGGCGGCAAAGCTGTCCCAGCTCTTCTGGGCGCCCGAGCCGACCAGATACAGCCAGTGGCGCCGGGGATCGAGATCGCCGACGCGCTCGACCCCGGCCCGCTTGTTGGCCAGCATCTGGACGTATTCCTGATAGATCGTCGCCTTGAGGGCATCGAGGCGGAGGCCGGGATGCTTGCTCAGCCAGTCGCTGAAGACGTCGGACTGGACCATGATGGCGTCAAAGCGGCCGGCGGCCAGACCGTCGAGGTTCTCGACCGAGCCGTTGGTGACCTTGCACTCGACCGCGAAGTCCTGAAGATTGCCCCTCAGCCCGTGCATCGCGGCCGCGCCCTGGCAGAAGGGATAATAGTTGCCGGCGGTGCCGCCGGTGCCCATCACCAGCGCCGTGCCGCCGCCCTGGTCGGCCACGACCACCGCCGGGGCCAGCGCCACCGAGGCGGGCACACCATCGGGCAGTGTTCCCGGCCGCTGGGGCTGGCCCTGCATCGCGGTCAGCTTGGCGTCCATGGTGTCGAGTTTGGCCTTCAACTCGACATTGTCGGCGGCCATGCGGTTGGCTTCGGCGCGCCAGGCCTGGAAGCCGGGATCGTTGGCGTTATGGTAGGCGGCGGCGGCGTGGGAGGGTTCGGTGATCTTGTCGAGCACCATCCACCAGAACAGCGCGTCCCACATCCCGAACGAGGGCGCCGAATGGTAGGCGTAGGCCGGCGCCGCCCAGGGATGGGCGCCGCGCCAGCCGTCGCGCTCGGCGTAGGCGTGATCATAGCTGCGGTAGCGCCCGGCGCTGCTGCTGTAGAGCGGATTACGGGCATAATCGCTGGCGCTGGTCAGCGTGCCCTGGGCCGGGGCCTTGAAGCGGTCTTGCTCGGTCCGGTAGCGGTTGTAGGACTGGGAGGACAGCTGGCGTTCGGCGCCGCGATCAAAGGCGCTGGCCGTCGGCCGGGGCGCCGGAGCCTGAACCGGCGCGGTCGCCGGGGCCTGTGCCGCGCTCGGGGCTGCGGCACCCGGCTTGGTGTAGCCGCCCGAGGACGCGGCCGGCGCTCCCGGGGCATGCGATGGCGACGGCGAGAACGAAGACGAAGACGAAGACGAAGACGAAGACGAAGAGGGGGCCTGTGCCGCGCTCGGGGCTGTGGCACCCGGCTTGGTGTAGCCGCCCGAGGACGCGGCCGGCGCGCCGGACGAGGGCCCGGCGGCACGATAGGGGGTTGAGCGGTCCCAGAGCGTGCCGCTGGAGCGGGGCTGGCTGCTCTTGTTTTGCCACAGCGACGAGGACGAGGCCGAGCGGCCGCCGCCGCCAAAGGCCCCGGCCTTCTGGCCCGCCGCGCTGTCCGACAGCGGCGCGAGCGCGAGGGCGGCCGCCAGCAGCGCTCCGACCAGCCGGATTGACCGTGCTCCCTTCATCTGCCGTCACGCCTCCAAGGTTGTGCCGGCGCCATCATCGGCCGGCGTTTGCAAGTGGGTCTGCAACAGGGTTTCGACCGCCGTCCGGTCGAGATCTCGGGTGATCAGCACCAGCTTGCTGCGGCGGTCGGCGTCGGGCCAGTCATCAAGGGCGACCGGCGGGTGAAACAGGTGCTGGACACCGTGAATCACCACCGGCACCGGGCTTTCCAGAACATTCAGCAGCCCCTTCAGCCGCAACAACCGGTCGCCATAGTCGTCGACCAGCTGGTCAACGAAGCCGAGCAGGCGCAGCCACGGCACCGGCTGATCCAGGATCAGGCAGAAGGAGGAGATGCGGCGATCCTCGGCGTGGTGACGATCTGGGCCGTGATGATGATCGTGGTGATCGTGATCGCAGCCGGGCGCGCAGCCGGGGTCCGGGTGATCGTCCTGATAGGCGGCCTCGTTGAGCCAGCGGCCGACCTCGAGGCTCTTGGTTGCGGGATTGTAGAGCCCGGCGTCAAAGAGCGTCTGCGGTGCGACCCGGCCCTGAACGGCGATGGTGATCGTCGCGCCGGGATTGAGGGCGCGCAGCCGGTCGAGCAGGGCGCCGCCGGCCGCGGGCGAGGCGAGATCGCTCTTGGTCACCACCAGCCGGTCGGCCACCGCCGCCTGCTTGACGCTTTCGGGATGCTGGTCGAGCTGCACCGCGCCGTTGACGGCATCGACGGTGGCGATCACGCCGTCGAGCCGGTAGCGCGCCGCCACCAGCGGGTTGCTCATCAGGGTGTGGATCACCGGTGCCGGGTCGGCCAGACCGGTGGTTTCGATCACCACCCGGTCGAACTCGGGAATCTCGCCGCGAAGGCGGCGCATGAACAGCGAACAGAGGGTCTCAATCAGGTCCGAGCGCACGGTGCAGCAGATGCAGCCGCTGTCGAGAACCACGGTATCGCCCGAGACCGCTTCGACCAGCAGATGGTCGAGCCCGACCTCGCCGAACTCGTTGATGATGCAGGCCAGCCGCTCCAGCCCCGGCTGGCGGATCAGGTGGGACAGCAAGGTGGTCTTGCCGCTGCCGAGAAAGCCGGTCAGCACCGAGACCGGCAGTCGCGGCGGGGCCTCGTCGTAGCCGTCGGGGGAGACGCTCACGCCGGTTTCTCCTGACAGGTCGGGCACAGCCCATGGATTTCCACCGTCGGCCGCACGACCCGAAAGCCGTGGGCGCCGGCACAGCTCAGGATTGCCGCCGCGACCTCGTGGTCATTGAGTTCAAGGGCGATGCCGCAGCCGTCGCAAACCAGGAACTGGCCGCAATGGGCGGCCGGCGGTCCGGCGCAGCCGACGTAGGCATTGAGCGATTCGAGGCGGTGGACCAGCCCCTGGCCGACCAGGAAATCCAGTGCCCGGTAGACCGTGAGCGGCGCCGCCGCCCGGCCGTCCTCGCCGAGGTCGTCGAGCATGTCGTATGCGCCGCGCGGCCGGTGGCTCTGCCAGACCAGCTCCAGCACCCGGCGGCGCAGGGCGGTCAGCCGCGCCCCGCGCGCGGCGCAGACCGCCTCGGCGCGCGCCAGGGCATCGCTGACGCAATGGGCGTGGTCGTGGAGGCCGGGTTGCCGGCAGGTCTCTGTCATCAAGCGTCCTGGTTGCTCTCTGGGCGTCAGGGGCCGGCGCGCCCAATCGTCGCACCGGCCGATCATCAGGTCAAGCCGGCGCTGCCGTCAAGGATTCCCGCCCTGAAAACGGGTGCTTAGCCGGGATCGCCCCGGATCATGGCGGCGGCGGCGCACCAGTCCCGGGGCGTGTCGCGAACGGAGTGGACCCTCCCCGGCGGCCGGGTTAGAATGGCCGCCTTGTGCTCGTGGGGGATTTGGCTTATGGCGATGGGTTTTGGCAGTTTCGGTTACCGCGGCACGTCGCGGGCCCAAGGGACCTCAAGCGGAGCGCCGATTTCAAATCTCTTCATCAGCTTCAGCCGCGATCAGGCCGACTGGGTCGAGAACCAGCTGGTGCCGGTCCTGGTTGCCGGCGGTGCCGATACGCCGCTGCTCCATGCCGGCGGCGGCGAAGAGCTGGTCGACACCGAGCGCTCGGCGGTCGGCGCCAGGCTGGCCCACCAACTGCTCGCGGCGCAGGATCAGGCCGAACGGCAGATCGTCGTGCTCAGCAAGGATTATCTCGCCAATGTCTCCTGCCTCGACCAGTTGCGCCATGCCCTCGGGCGGGATGCCGATTTTCGCAGCGGCCTCGTGATTCCGGTGCGGCGCGACGCCTGCCCGCTGCCCGACGGCATCGACATTCCCGAATCTCTGATCATCGACATGCGCAACGATCGCCGCGCTCCGCCCTGGGATCAGCTGCTGGCCGCCTGCCGTTCGCGCCTCGGCGTCGGCGCTGTCAGCTGGTTGCAGGCCTGCGACGCGGTGATCGGCCATGTCGCGGCTGGCCGCTCGGTCAATCTGGTGATCGATCCCGCGGTCGAGCCCGGGACGTTTCTCCGGCACCTTGGCCGGCGCATCGCCGGTTTGGCCGTTGTCGACATCGGCAGCCCCCAGGCGGCGACCCGGCGCGGCCTGATCAGCGAATTGCTGCGCGCCATCGGCTGTGCCACGGCGCTGCCCTCGTCGCCGGTCGAACTCGAGCTGTTCGATCGCGCCCTCGGCACGGCGCCAACCCTGCGGGCAGCGGTGGCCAATTTCGACTTTGTTGCCCGGCGGCTGGATTTCGATCCGCCTCTTTTTGACAGCCTCGCCCGGGCCATCGCCGCGACGCCGCCCGGGCTGGTGCTGGTGCTGCAGTCGGGACGGCCGCTCCGGGAGGTGATGGCGCCGGAAAATCCGCTGATGGCGTTCGGCCTGCCGGTCGTCACCCTCGCTCCCCGTTGTCCTTGACCGATTACGACGATAGCCACCGGTCATGACGCGCCATACCGCCGACTACGACGAAGCCCTGCTCGCCGAAGCCCGCGCCGACCTCGCCGCCGGGCGGCACCTGGAGGCGGCCGAGGGCTTCCGGCGCCTGCTCGCCCAGGCGCCGGCCGATGCCCGGGGCCTGAGCGGTCTCGGCCTCGCGCTCAACGCCCTCAACAAGCCGGACGAGGCGGTCAAGTGCTTCGTCCAGTCGTTGAAGGCGGTGCCCGATCAGGCCGACGTGCTCTATAATTTCGGCCTCTCGCTCAAGAAGCTGAACCGGCTCGACCTCGCCGGTCAGGCCTTTCGCGAGTCCGCCCGCTGTGATCCCGCCGGAACCGTGGCGCTGAAGGCGCTCGGCCTCAACCTTCAGGCCCAGGGTCAGGCTGAGGCGGCGGTCGAGGCCTACCGCCGGGCGCTCCGGATCGATCCTGATGACGCCGAAATCCTGGCGCTGCTGATCTATCAGCTGCGCCAGACCTGCGACTGGACCGGAATCGAGGCTTTGGAACAGCGGCTGCTCTCGCTGGTGCGCCGGGGGGCGGCCGACGTGCCGCCCTTCATCCTGCTCACCATCGACTCGGAGCCCGCCGACCAGTTGGCCGTTGCCCGGGCCTGGAGCCGCTGGCGCGAGGTCGCGGCGGCGGCCCGCCTGCCGCCGGTGCCGGCGAAGGCCAGGGTCGAGGGGGAGCGACTCCGCGTCGGTTACCTCTCGGCCGACTATCATGAGCACGCCACCGCCTATCTGGTCGTCGAACTGTTCGAGCGCCACGATCGCGCGGCCTTTGAAATCTTCGCCTATTCCTCCGGCCCGGACGACGTCAGCCCGATGCGGCGGCGCCTGCTGGCGGCGGTCGATCACTTCGTTCCGGTGCGGGCGCTGTCCGACCGCGACGCCGCCGCCCGGATCCGCAGCGACGGTATCGACATCCTGGTCGATCTCAAGGGCTACACCCAGGGTACCCGGGCCGGCATCCTGGCCTTTCGGCCGGCGCCGGTGCAGGTCAGCTTTCTCGGTTATCCCGGCACCAGCGGCGCCGGCTTCGTCGACTGGCTGATTGCCGATGCCGTGGTCATTCCGCCTGGCCATCAGCGCTTCTACAGCGAACGGCTCGCGCTCATGCCCGGGTGTTACCAGCCCAACGACCGCCAGCGCCCGATCGCGGAGCCGCCGCCCGGCCGGGCCGAGTGCGGCCTGCCCGATGAAGGCTTCGTCTTCTGCTGTTTCAACAGCGCCTATAAGCTCACTCCGGCCTTTTTCGCGCTTTGGATGCGGCTGCTGCTGCGGGTGCCAGGCAGCGTGTTGTGGCTGTTCGCCTCCAACCCCTGGGTCGAACTGGCGCTGCGCAACCGGGCCGTGGCCGCCGGGGTCGGTGCCGACCGGTTGGTGTTCGCCCGTGATCTGCCGCTGGCCCGGCATCTGGCGCGCTACCGGTTGGCGGACCTCGTGCTCGATACGCTGCCTTATGGCGGGCACACCACGGTCAGCGACGCGTTGTGGGCCGGGGCGCCGGCGGTCACCTGTGCCGGTGCCGGCTTTCCCGGCCGGGTCGCGGCCAGTCTTCTGACGGCGATCGGTCTGCCCGGCCTGATCGCGGCGTCGCCGGCCGAATACGAGGCCCTCGCGCTCAGCCTCGCGCTGGATCCGGTCCGGCTGGGCGGGGTCCGCGCCGTTCTGGCTGGCAACCGCCTGACCACGCCGCTGTTCGACACCGAACGCTATACCCGTGACCTCGAAGCGCTCTATCGCGCCATGGTCTGATTGACCCGGTGAAACAACCGGCCGGGACGGCAGTCTCAGCCCGGAGGTTTTTCCGGGGCCGGTCCGCGTTCCTGGCACCCGACATGAACGGTGAGAGCCTTTGCCTTGTCACGAAGACCCGACAGGGGCACGGGGGATTCGGGGGGGGCTGGATGATAAGAAATTCCGGCGGCGTCAAGAAAGTTTCCAATGACCGAGGACTTGACCGCCGAGGTGTCCCCCGGATCATCCGGCGCATTGGCGGATGCTTTTGCGGAACTTTTTGTTGGTCCAGCAACAACAGCGATGACGTTCCCCAGCTGATCAAAGACGGGTGACCCGGCCATCCCGGTCTGAAACGGATGCGACAAACGCAATAAGCGGCTGTCATTGCCGAGCCCGGAAAGTCCGCTGATGATTCCAGCAATGACGGCATCACCAGATGGCACCGGGGCGGCAACAGAGGGGGTATAAACGAAAGAGCGGTCACCGACCTTTGTTGCAAGGCGCAGCGCCGGGAGCGTTTCGGATGGGAAATCGATCTTGAGCAATGCCAGATTATTGCGGATGTCGGTGGCGACGACCGTGGCGGGATGATCATGGCCCTGGATTCGGAGGAAGATGACAGCGCATTCCGTTACAATATCGGCCACGGTCAAGACCAAGCCACTGTTCGAAATGATCAGCCCTGCGCCGACATGAGGGCGCGCCCCTATGGGGTCATGGCCGGCCTCCGCCGAACGGCCCTCCCCGGGCTGCCAGCCTTTTGCCAGCCGCTGCGCCTCCGTGATCAGGTTGGCGGGCATTCGACGTTCCAGATCCCGGATGTTCGCCTGGGCGTTCCCGATTCCTTGCGACGCGGCGAGGGTCAGCCACAGGTATGCGGTGACGTAGTTTCTGGGCACCCCATAGCCATTCTTGTAAATCAATCCGACGACGAACTGGGGGACTCCCTCGCCGCGCTCAGCACGAACGCGGGAGTGCTCAAGAGCAAGTCTGAACCAGTTTCGTGCTTCGACACTGTCTTTTGCTACCCCCTTACCATCTTGATACATCAATCCGAGCTGAAACTCAGCATAGGCGTCCTGTTGTGTGGCGGCCTTGCGAAACCACTTGGCGGCCTCTGAATAATTCCCCTTGCTATACCTCAAGTTATTTGCAAGGGCGCTCTGCGCCGGCCCATACCCCTGGTCTGCGGCCTTTTGAAACCAGTCGAGCATGTTGCCACACTGCGACCAATCGATCAGACAGCTCTCGCAAGTCAGATGACACTTATGGTTAGCGATAACTCCCAGATAGAACTGTGAAAGTGCATCCCCTTTTTCGGCGGCCATATGGAACCACCTTGCGGATTCCTCATAATTTTTTGCAACTCCGTGGGCGCTATAATACATGAAGCCAAGGCGCTCCTGAGCATAAATATCTCCCTGCTCTGCCGCTTTCAATGACCATGCAAATGCAGCCTGATAGTCTTTCTCGACACCCCAGCCATTGTGGTAAAGCCGTCCAATCATCGATTGGGCGTTAATATCACCACTTTCTGCATTTTTTTTACACGGCGACAATACATCCGATGATATTTTTAAAGCGGTCGACAGATCATCGGGGAATTCACTGATTTTTGGGCAGGTGGAGACCAAGATAGGATCAATTCTTTGTTTTGCGCCGCTATCTTGTGGAATACACGGAAAAGCTGTCGCTATGATCAAGAGTGGAACCAGAAGAATGATCATTCTAGTCATGGGCGAGTCCCCCGAGGTTTCCGTTTCTGACACCAGCATGGTGATGTGAATTCCCGTACCGTGAGCGGTTGCTTCATAAGTATCAAATGAGAGTTCATGCATCTACTCCAGATAGCAGTGCGACCATAATAGTTGAATCAATGCCGGAAAAATATGTGGTATAGCTATCTTTAGTTTTATCATACCGGTACCTAGACAGCCGATACGAATCATAATGGATGATAGTAGCAACTGTTGACAAGCAATATACGCTCAATGATAATCAGATCGCCTTCGCTTACCATACCCAAGTGTGTGTTTCGAGAATAGGGTTGGGGGTCGCGGCGCTGCTGGACGAAAAAGCATGGTTCGCAAGGGAACACCGTGGCATACAGGATTGTCATGACGCGCTTTTTCTTTTTTGTCGGTTTGGCGCTGATCGTAATCAGCTCAAGCTCGCGGCCCGCCTTAGCGGAGAAGCGAGTGGCGCTGGTCATTGGCAACTCGGCGTACCAAAACACGGTGGTGCTGCCCAATCCCCGCAATGATGCCATGGCAATATCAGAGGCGCTTAAGCGCCTGGGGTTTGAGACAGCGGTCTGGACCGACCTGGATAAGGCAGGAATGGATCGGGCGATCAGAAGCTTTGGCAATGCCCTGGAGGGCGCTTCCATCGGTCTGTTCTACTATGCCGGCCATTGACTTCAAGTTGGCGGTCAAAACTATCTGGTCCCTGTTGGCGCAAAGCTCTCCAGAGAACGGGATATCACCTTCGAGGCGGTTGACGTCGGAGTTGTGTTGCAGCAGTTGGAGTCGGCTCCGCGGACCAATCTTGTCTTTCTGGACGCATGCCGGGACAATCCATTGGCCAATACGCTGGCCGGCACGCTCGGTGGGAAACGGTCGATGGTCGGGCGTGGCCTGACGCGAATCGATGCGACCGCAGGCACCCTGATTTCCTACGCGACCAAGGAAGGGACGACTGCCGAGGATGGTCAGGGGCGAAACAGCCCGTACGCGACGGCCCTGCTCAAGCATATCGAGACCCCCGGCCTGGAAGTCGCGATGATGTTGCGACGCGTTCGGGAGGATGTGCTGAAGTCGACAAACCGCGAGCAGGTGCCGTGGGAATATGGCTCCCTGCTTGGTGAATTTTATCTCAAGGCGCCGCCGCCCGCACCTCTTCATGCGGAGGCAGTCTCGTCAGCGCCCGCCATTGCCGCAGCAGCGCCTGGGGATGGGCTTGGCGCCGCAGAGTTCGAGTTCTGGAACGCCGTCAGGGGCAGTACGAATGCCGCGGACTATCAGGCCTACCTCGACACTTATCCGAACGGCCATTTTGCCGCCTTGGCCCGTGTGCGAGCGAAGGGGCCGCAAATCGTTATGATTGAGCCGTCATCTGCGCTGACCGACCGGTTGCCGGTTGGCTCGCCACCTGACTCCAACCGTTCGATCCCGCGCCCGGCTCTGACCAAGCCAAATTTTGATCGTGTCGTGGTCGGCGACGCTGAAGTGCCGCTCTTTCGTATGCCAGATCAGCGATCAGATCCGATTCGCAAGGTTAAGAGCATGGAGTTGCCGGTATTGGGAGCTGTCACCGGGGAAGACGGGCGAGCTTGGTTGCAGGTCGACTTTCAGGGCAACCGGGAGAGCTATGTCGAGCGCACAAGCGTCGTGCCCTGGCCCGAATGGCAAATGCAGCACTTCGTCAGCGGTCCGGTCGAGCAGGTAATTGACGCTTCAAAACTGGTGGTCGGCCGGGTTCAGGTCGCCCTCTACGGAGTTCGAGCCGAACCGGGGCCATGGGCGACCGGGTTCGTCAATTATGTCAAGGCGAAAAAGCTTGAAGTTCGATGCCGGCCAAAAACCATGAGTACCTATGTCTGCCTGAACAACCAGGACCAGGACCTTGCCCAGACCATACTGCTGAACGGAGCGGCAAGGGTCGATCGGGATGGACCAAAAGAGTACCTGGATGTCGAAAGCAAAGCCCGTGCTCTAGGAAAAGGAATGTGGAAATGAGCAGTTTGCGACGTTTAGCACCTCGGATTGCGGGTCTGGGTATCGGTCTGCTGGCACTTGCGGGTTGTGCCAATCAGTATGAGTTCAGGACCGAGGCAGAGCGCGTCGCCGTCATGGACTCGTTCAAGAACGGCAAAGCGATATTGAATTGCGGGGTTAACTGTATTGTGTCCTGGGCTCTGGTGCGTGGCCACGCGGCTCAGCTATATTCACAGAAGAATTGGCAGCCGCTCGCCGAAGATGTTTTGAAGGTTGGAGTTTCCGAGGACATTGCCTGGTTTTGGCTGGGTGCCGCAGCCCAGGGGCTCAGGCATTACGACGCCGCCAATCATTACTACCGGATTGCCGGGTCCATTGCCGCCACTCACCCACCGGGGACTTTGAGGTGCGCCGAGTCCGGCACAGATACCTGCTACGGGATCAATCTGTTGCGTGAAATCCCGGTGCGCCTGGCAGCCTTGGAGCGGAGCAAGCACCCGAACCGGCACCACCCGTCAAGGCACACAACCAGGGACAGGAAGTCGTCGGGCGAAGAGACAGCCAAGACCTCTGCGGACAGGCAACCAGAGGCTGATCCGGCGATGTCCACAGACTGGATCGAGCCGCCGCCCGTTACCCGGTGAACCGGCACAAACGGGCGGCCAGGCCCTCCAGGGGGGCCTGATTTGGCACGGCCCTGCCCATCTCGTTCAGGCGCTGAATGGGATGGGCGGGACTGTGCCGGCTCCTAAGTCCGGCATTATGGCGCAAATGCCAACACGCCACACGAAATGGCGCCTGCAACAGTTCTTGATTCGGCTGGCGATGATCTATGATCGCCGCTAGAGGCGCCGCGGCAGGGCCGCTTCGGCCAGCAGGGCCCAGTAGCTGGCGCCGATGGTCAGTATCTCGTCGTTGAAGTCGTAGCGGGGGTTGTGGATCATGCAGGAATCGGGGCCGCCGCCCTGGCCGAGCCAGACATAGCAGCCGGGCCGGCGCTGGAGCATGAAGGCGAAATCCTCGGCGCCCATCGACGGCGCGACGGTGCGGAGCACCCGCTCGGGTCCGACCACCCGGGCCGCCACCAGCGCCGCGAAGTCGGCCTCGGCGGCGCTGTTGACCGTCGCCGGGTAGGAGCGTTCGTAATTGACCGCGGCGCTGGCGCCAAAGGCGGCGGCAACATTTTCGGCGACCCGGGCGAGGCCGGCTTCGAGGGCGTCCCGGGTTGCGGGCTTGAAGCTGCGCACGGTGCCTGACATCACGACCTCGTCGGGGATGACGTTAAAGGCCGAACCGCCGCGAATCACCGTGAAGCTGACCACCGCGGTATCGACGGGGTCGGTGTCGCGGCTGACCAGGGCCTGGGCCGCGGTGACGATGTGGGCCGCGACCAGCACCGGGTCGATGCCGTGGTGGGGCATGGCGCCGTGGGCGCCCTTGCCGGTGACCGTGATATCGAAATGGTCGGCCGCGGCCATGATCGGTCCGGCGCGCACCCCGAAGCTGCCCACGGGCAGCTGGGGCCAGTTGTGGAGGCCGAACACGGAGTCGCAGGGAAAACGCTCAAAGAGGCCGTCCTCGATCATCACCTTGCCGCCGGCCGCGCCCTCCTCGGCGGGCTGGAAGATCAGGTGGACGGTGCCGTCGAAATTGCGCGTCTCGGCCAAATAGCGCGCGGCGCCGAGCAGCATCGCGGTGTGGCCGTCGTGGCCGCAGCCGTGCATCTTGCCGGGGTGGCGCGAGGCGTGCTCGAAGCGGTTCTGCTCATCCATCGGCAGCGCGTCCATGTCGGCGCGCAGACCGACGGTGCCGGCGCCGGTGCCGGCGCTAAGGACGCCAACCACACCGGTTCCCGCCAATCCCCGATGGACCTCGATGCCGAAACCGGCCAGACGCCCGGCGACGAAGTCGGCGGTCGCGACTTCCTCAAACGCGGTTTCCGGATGGGCATGAAGGTGGCGGCGCCAGGCGACCATTTCGTCATGGTACGCGGCGATGCGGTTGAGAACGGGCATGGCTGGGGTTCCTGAACCGGTGGCGAGGAAGTGGCACATTCCGGCATCACAGTCCAGGTTATTGATCGACGCCCGGGAAAAACCGTTGCAAACAGGGGGGCCGCCGACGGACTCCTGAGCACCTTTTGGCCCCTGGGGGTCACTGGCTTGTTGGGAGGGTGCGCGTGTCGGCAGGAACGATCCGGACGATGATGGTGGGCGTGGTCGCGCTCTCGATCGTCCTCTCGAGCGGCGGGTGCGTCGCGCCGGTGGTCAGCTTGGCCGGAACGGTGGCGGTCAAGGCGACCGAGGACCGCGGCATCGGCGGCGCTGCTTCCGACCTCAAGATTCAAGCCCTGATCAATGATTTGTGGCTCAAGCGCGACCTCGATATGTTCAGCCGGATCAATCTCTCGATCGATCAGGGCCGGGTGCTGCTGACCGGGCGGGCCGCGAACCCGGAGCAGCGGATGGAGGCGGTGAAGCTGTGCTGGCAGGCCGACGGCGTCAAGGAAGTGATCAACGAGATCGCGGTCGACACCGGCTCGACCATGGGCGACACCGCCCACGACAAGTGGATTACCGCCAAGCTGCGCACGGCGCTGCTGCTCGACCGGGATGTCCACAGTACCAATTACAACATCGACGTCGTCAACGACATCGTCTACCTGCTCGGGGTGGCGCACAGTCAGGATGAGCTTGACCGGGTGATCGGCCATGCCAAGGCGATCGCTTATGTTCAGGGCGTAGTCTCCCATGTCCGTGTCGTTCAGAAATAGCGCCTGCGCCGGGCTGCTGCCGGTGCTGCTCGCGCTCTGGCTGGCCTTCGGCGGCGCGGCCGCCCATGCCGATGAGGCTGCGGCCCAGGCCAACCGTCAGTTCATTCAGGCCATGCAACTGGTCCGCAAGGCCAACGCCACCTATGAGGCGGCCGAGGAGGGGCGGTTGCTCGGCGAGGCCGACCGCCTGCTGGCCGACATCATCACCCGCTTTTCCGATACCGACCTCGCGGTCCAACTGGTGACCAACCAGTTCGTCGGCGACTTCGACTTTTACGAGTTTCGTAACCGGTTGCGCTCGATGGTGTGCACCGACCAGCAATCCTCGAAGTGCTTTTTGTTCCGGATCGGCAATATGCTGCCGGCGGTGGAAACACCAATCGTTGCCGCGCGCTGGGACTGGCTGTCGTTGGCCGTGGCCTCCCACCTTATGGGGGACCAGGGCCGGGCCAAGGAGATCATTGCCCCCTTCCTTTCGGCGGTCCGCCGCGGCGTGGCCAACGGCAGCACCGACCGCGATCTCTATGTCTCTCGGGCACTGGCGCTGACCGGGCAGGAGGCGCTGGCGCTGGACCTCACGCGCAAGATTCCCGATTGTGCGACCCGGCTCTACAATCTCACCGATATCGCCGAGATCGTCCTCTGGCACGGTGACAAGCCGCAGGCCGCGGCCCTGGCCGAGGAGGCGCGCGCCTTTGCCGCCGGCCGCACCTGCGTGGCCGAACTCGGGCTGGTCGCGCGGACCCTCTACGATACCGGCCGCGGCGCCGAGGCGGCGACGGTGTTTGCCACCGCCCTCGAGCGTCAGGTCGCCGCCGCCCGGGAGACCAATGCCGTGGTCTGGCCGCCGGAGCTGGTGGTGGCGGCGGCCGATCTCGGCGACCCCTCCCAGGCGCTGGCCCGGCTGCGCGGGGTGCAGGAGGAGGCGTCGTGGACGGTGGCGGCGGTGCTGGGCCGCTTGGCCCGCCGGAGCGAGATGGCGCTGGCCCTCAGCTATGCCGAGGGGCTTCAGGACGCGGATCTGCGGGGTGAGGCTTACGCCGAACTGATCGAACGTTTGCTGGTCCGGGACGACCGGCCGGGGGCCGAGGCGCTGATGGCCAAGCTGGTCAAGCTCGCGGCCGAGGACGGCCCCCGCCGCCCCCCCCTGATCGCCGAGCGCGCCCGTGCCGAAAAGGCCCTCTATCGGGACGAGCGCTGGCGCCCGAGCTTCCAGCAGGCGCTGACCGCGGCCGAGAATGCCAGCGGTCTGATCCGACGCGACATCGGCGGCCCGATGCTGGCGATCCTGGTTCGGATCGAGACCGGCCTGCCGATGCTCGACTGAGCGGCGCGGTCAGAGAATCTGCTTCGGCACGCTCAGCAATTCGCTGCGGATGCGGCGGAGGGTCGGACGGTTGTCGGCGCTGAAGGCGATCGGGCGGCACAGCACCATGCTGGCGACGCCGATGCGGGCGGTGAGCAGGCCGTTGACCATGCCCTGGCCGAGCTTGGTCGAGATCGCGGCGGCGATCGAGCCGCCGAGGGCATCGACGGCGACGTGGCTGAGCCCTTCGGCGACACCGGCGACGGCAAGATTGGCCAACATCCGGCGCATCAGCCGCCAGGAGCCGAACTGGCCGGGGCGGGCGCCGTAGGCCGATGCGACCTCGCGCACCAGCTTGAGGTTGCGCCAGAGCACGATCACGACGTCGAGGGCGGCCGACGGGCTGAGGGCGGTGGCCAGCGCGGTATCGCGCGAGGCGCGCAGCACCGCGTTGTAGGCCGACTGGTCGATCGGGGCCAGCACCTGCCGGTCGATCAGGGTGATGATTTCCCGGTCGTTGTGGGCATCGGTGACCGAGGCGTGCAGGGCTTCGATGCCGGGCGCGAGATCGGTGCGGTCGCGGTAGAAGCGCGACAGCCGCTCGGCGAAGCTGCCGGCGGCACCGTGGCCGCCGCCCGCCACGAGGCGCTCGGCTTCGATGCGGAAGCGGTCGATACGGCGCAGCCGCCGGACCGCGACCAGTTCGTCGAGCGCGAGCTTGAGCGCGGTCAGGACCACCAGCGCCACCAGCGCCGCGACCGCGATGCCGAGGACGTCGCCGGCGGCAAAGGCGCGGGACAGCAGATCGGAGGCGTCGAACGCCAGGGTGACCAGAATCAGGGCCGCGATGCCGCCGAGGAAGGTCGGCAGGGTCCAACTCCACTGGCGCAGCGAGAGGCCGTCAAAGCCGTGCTCGTCGCCGCTTCCGGCATCATCCTGATCGTCCTCGGGGGGCACCTCGCCGGGGCCGGCGCCCTCCCGGTCGGGCTCCAGTTCGACCGGCGCTTGCCAGGCCGGCGGCTGATGATGGCTCCGGTCGCTCATGCCAGATGATCTCCCAGAAGGAAATTGAGCGCCTGATCGAGGCGGATGTTGGGCAGGCCGCGGCCATCGCGCCCGACTCCGGCCGGTGGCTCGAAGTCGAGGAAGCGGTAGGGCTGGGTGACATCCTCGGGAAAGAGGTCGGGGCCATCGGGAATGCTGCCGGGAAACAGCACGGTCGGGCGTTGGCGCCCCAGCGGCGTGCCCTGGATGCAGGCCAGCTTGCGCCCCTGATGTTCGGTGGTGACGGTCTCGGTGCATTTGACCGCGGCCAGCGCCATGGTCTCGACGGTGGCGCCCTCGAAGCGGATGGCGTTGCGCGCCTCCGACACCAGCATGTCGAGCAGATTCTTGAGATTGCCATGCTGGCTGGCGGCGATGTGGTCGGCCTTGGTCGCCGCGAACAGGACCTTGTCGATCTGGCCGCCGGTCAGCCGGCTCAGCCAGCCGCCGCGGCCGTGGCGGAAGGCTTCGAGGCAGGCGGTCAGCGCCATGCGCATGTCGTGGAGGGCGGCCGGGCCGGCATTGAGCATGCCGAGCACGTCAACCAGCACGATCTGGCGGTCGAGGCGGGCGAAATGCTCCAGGAAGAACTTACGCACGACGTTGGTCTTGTAATCCTCGTAGCGCCCGCTCATCAGCTCCCACAGCGAGCCGGCGCGGCCGGCGGCGGTGGCGGGCAGCGGCAGCGGACAGAAGGTCAGCACCGGCGCGCCCGCCAGTTCCCCCGGTTCCAGGAAACGGCCGGGCTGGACCAGACTGAGGTTGGCCTGGGAGCGCCGGCAGGCGTGGAGGTAATCGGTATAGAGGGCGGCGCCCTCCTTGGCCGCGCTCTCGTCGGCGCGGCGGTCGGGGGATACGGTGGACAGCCAGTGCAACCAGCGGGCGCCGATCTGCCGGCGCGGCTGGTGCTCGATCAGTTCCAGGGTCAGCGATGACCAGTCGGCGAAGGACTGGTTGAGCATCGGCAGATCCATCAGCCATTCGCCGGGATAGTCGATGACGTCGAGGTTGAGGGTCGAGATCGGCTGGATCGAACGGCGTACCGAGGACACCGGCACGAAGCGCAGCGCCATGCGCAGCTGGGCGACGCCGGTGGTGGCGGCGGGCCAGTGGGGCGGTGCGCTGGTCAGGTTGGCGAGATACTTTTCGTAGGCGAAGCGCGGGGCACTGCGGTCGGGGCTGGAGCGCAGCCGGGCCGCGAGGAAGCGGTTGCCCGCGACCACGTCCATGAAGGGCAGCCGCCCCCCCCGGATCAGATTATCGATCAGGGAGGTGACGAACACCGTCTTGCCGGCGCGGCGCAGACCGGTGACGCCGAGGCGGATATTGCCCTCGAGCATCCGGCCGGCCAGGGTGCCGACATGGCCGAGGGCCTGATCGAGCACCTTCTCGCCGAAGCCGGCCAAGTTGTTCCAGTCTGGAAATTTCGCTGACACCGGGGGGGACTCTGACCGTTAAACCGTCCCGTTATATCGCCCCCCGCGCGTCAAGGCGAGCTTCGCAATGGGGTTTGGGCAATTCTCCTGATCCGGGCTTGCGGGCGTGACGGCGCCTGGGGCGGTACGCCGATAGTCCGGCCAGGAGAGTGCCCCGACCGCTGGCCCTCCAGCCTCCTAAAGCTCGCACGCAGGCGCCAGCAATCCGGCTTTACCCCGGAGCAGGCGGCCGGTGCCGCCGCAACCATGGCCGGTGCGATATCAGGCTTTTTGGCCCCTGACCGTGATCAGGGGCCGCTGCCCTCCAGGAAGGCGAGCAGCGGTGTCCAGTCGACGCGGACCTCGGCGATCCGCTTGCCCGGCAGATCGAAGAGGCTGAGCCCGGTCTGGGCGCATTCGGGATAGAGCGCGCTGTCGCGCAGCCGTGTGGCCAGCCGATGGCCGGTCTCGGCCAGGAAGCCGTCGAGCCGGTCGCTGGCCCGGGTGCGCGGGCGCAGGCGGTTGCCGACCACCGCCACCGGCTTCCTGCCCTTGATCACCGCTTTCAGCTCCTCCAGCCGGTCGAGGAAGCGGCGGGTCGCGCCCTCGTCGAAGACGCCGGGCTGGACCGGCAGCACGATGACGTCGGCGCGGTCAACCAACTCCTCGATCTGGCCGCGCCTGAGGGCGGCAGGGGCGTCGATCACCAGCCGGTCGAGGCCCTTGGGCGTCTTGCCCAGCTCCTTCGACCAGTCGGCACCCGCGACCCGGGCCGCGTTCTCGGGGCGGCGCTCGGTCCAGCCGAGCGCAGAGCGCTGGCGGTCGACGTCGGCGAGCAGGATGGTCTGGCCGGCCACGGCATAGGCGGCGGCGAGATGGGTGGCGATGGTGGTCTTGCCGCAGCCGCCTTTGACGTTGGCCACGAGGATCGTGTTCATGACGGCGCCTCCTCGCGAGGGGGGCTCGGCTTGTGGCGCGCGGGGCGGGTCCAGAAAACGCCGGCGCTGCGGAAGTCCCGCCACTCGGCAACCAGACGCGGTTCGAGAGCGGCGAGGCCACGGCCATGCCAGCCGATCACGACCCCGACCGCCCGGGCGGCGGCGGCCCCGCTCTCCAGTACCGGTACCAGCCGGGCCGCGGTGGCGACATCGTTGAGATGGCCGAGCGCGTCCTGAAAGGTCGCGAGCCGCTGCAGATAACGGTCGACCGGCCTTGCGTCATAGAGCGAGCGGAAGAAATCGGCGGCATAGCGCAGCTTCTTCATGGCAATGCGCAGCTGATGGCGTTCGGTGTCGGCGAGTTCGGCAAAGCTGCCGCCGAGTTTGCGCGCCTTGCGGTGGCGGCGGTCGAGCAGGGCGTCGGCGGTCTCGCGCAGCGGCCGGAACAGCTGGGCCGAGGTCCGGGTCACCGCCTGCGCCCGCCAGCCCCGGCTTTCGAGCCAGAGGCCGAAGCGGAGCTGAAACCGGGTATGTCCGGGCGAGGCGAAAAGCGCGCGCACCCGCTGATAGGCCTGATGGCGCTCTGCCAGCGCGGCGGCTTCGAGGGCGGCGAGGTCGGCATGAAGGTCGGGATGGGTGGCGAAGGCGGCCTTGACCGGGGCCAGCAGCTCGGCCAGGAAGACGTCCCAGTCGCGGGCCGGGCCGAGGGTGTCGGCCAGGGCCTTGGTTTCGGCGGCAAGCCACGCGCGGTCGGCGGCCGGAATGAGGTCGCGAAAGAGACCGAGGGCCGAGCGCAGCCGGCGCAGCGCCACCCGCGCCTGATGCACGCCCTCGGGATCGTCGCCGGCGAGCAGGCAGGGCTCGTTGAGAGCGAACTGATGGAAACAGCCGCCGAGGATCGCCGCCAGCGCTGAATCGACGGTGGTCCGGTCCTCGAAGAGCTGCCGCTGCGCCTTGAAGGCGCGTGGCGGCTCCCGGTTGGCCAGGGCGAAGCCGCGCGCGGCCTTGGTCCGCGGTTCGACCCGCAGCGGCACCGTTTCGGCCAGCGCCAGGGCGAGGCGGTAGAGACTGGCCGACTCGCCCGTTTTCAGCTCCAGTTCGACCTCGGAAATCGGCTCGCGGGCATCGGCATCGGGTCCGATGATCTCGCCGCGGTCGACCGCCAGTTCGATCGCGCCGCCGTCGATCTGGTGCAGCGTGCGCTCGACTCGGGTGCGGAAGGTCGGCCGCAGGGCGGCGCCGTCGAGGCCGTCGATCACCGCCCGCGCCGCCGGCTCGACGATCACCGCCAGGACGGGGCCGGGGCCGGTCACCGGCCATTCCCATTCGTGGCGGGTCAGGCCATCGCCGGACTTGAGGGTCTGGATGAAGCCGTCTGGGGTCAGACGCACCCGCAACACCGCCCGCCGCGCCGAGAGCAGCCGGTCGGGGGTGTCGAAATAGGCGGAATCGAGGGACACGGTGACCGGTTCGCCGGTGCGCCGGCCAACGACCGCCGCCGCGTCCGAAACGGCAGCCAGATGCTCCGGTGCGACCGCAAGTTTCAGTTCGGTCTCGGTATGGCGCGACAGGGGAGCCTCGGCAGCCAGTCTCAATGCCAGGAAGGCTCTCACAGCGGGCCGGCTTCGTCAAGGCGAAGTGGCCGGCGGGGGCCGGGGGCAAATTTCTATCAACATCTTGCGGGCAGGTTTAGCCTCCGCTACAAGGTGACTGTAGCTGATTCACTTATGGTTCGTATGATTGGCGGGCGGAACGGCAATCGAACAGGCGGGCACAATCAGGACGGAGGCCGCTCCCGGTTCGGGCGGCGGCGGACGGTGGTCGGCACAGCGGCTGCGCGCCCTGGCGGCGGCGTGTCTGGCGCTCGGCCTGCTGATGATGCTGGTGCCCTGGCGCCCCTCGCACTGGCATGAGGTCCAGGGCATTGCGGCGGGCGGCGGCCTGCTGGCCGGTCTCTGGTTGTTCAACACCCTGCGGCACCGGCGCATCCGGCGCGAGCTGGAGGCGCGGGTCGAGGAACGGACCCGCGAGCTGAACCGGGTCAACGCCCGGCTGATGGATGCCGAGCGCATCGGCCATCTCGGCCACTGGGAGCGCGACCTCGTGACCGGCGCCGGCTTCTGGTCGCAGGAGAATTTCCGTATCTACGGGCTTGGGCCCGGCCCGTGTTCACCCTCCCAGGAGCAGTTTCTCGGCAGCATTCACCCCGACGACCGCACCGCTGTGGTCCGGATGCGGGCGGCGGTGATGCTGGAGCGTACGGCCTACGAAATCCGCTACCGGGTGGTCCGGCCCGACGGTACCATCCGTCATGTCTATTCCGAGGCCGAAGTGGTGCGCGATCCGGCGGGCAAGGCGCTGCGTCTGATCGGCACCACCCTCGACATCACGGCGCTGGTCGAGGCCGAGGAACGGCTGAAGGAGGCCGAGCGGGTCGCCCATCTCGGCCATTGGGAGTGGCAGGCGTCCACCGACAGCCATTTCTGGTCGGTCGAACTCTGCCGTATTCTTGGCGTCCCGCCTGCCGAGGCGGCCGCGGGCTGGACCGCGCTTCTGGCGCGCATTCATGAGGACGACCGGCTGGCGGTGGCGGCGCTGCCCCTGGCCCTCCAGGGGTCGACCGAGTCCGGCAGCGTCGAGGCCCGGATCATCCGTCCCGATGGCGCGATCCGCTGGCTCAGGATCACGCTCCGGGTCTCCTTCGATGCCGCCGGCGCGGTCTCGGGACTGTTCGGCACCGCCCTCGACGTCTCCGACCGCCATGCCGCCCAGCATGCCCTCAGGGAAAGCCACGCGGCGCTGGTGTCGATCATCAACGCCACCGACCACGACATGGTCGAACTGATCGATCCCGACGGTACGATCCGGGTGGCCAACAATTGCACCGCCAAGGTGTTCGGCCGGCCGCTGGACGAGATTATCGGCCAGCCGCTGGTCGCGTTCGCGCCCGAAGGCGAGCGCGCCCTGCGTCAGGGCATGCTCGAAAAGGTGATGACCACCGGCACCACGGTTCACTTCGAGTCGAGCTGGGGCGATCTGGTCTTCGACGCCCATTATGCTCCGGCGCTGGGGCCGGACGGCAGGGCCATCGGCGTTGCCGTGTTTGCCCGCGACATCACCGCCCGCAAGGAGGTCGAGACCAATCTGCGCACGCTCACCCGGGCGATCGAACAGGCGCCGCTGTCGGTGGTGATCACCGATACCGAGGGTTTCATCGAATACGTCAATCCGCACTTCACCAGGGCTACCGGCTATCAGGGCCGGGAGGTGATCGGGCGCAGCTCACGGATTCTCAAGTCCGGCTATACCTCGCGCGACGACTATGAGGCGATGTGGCGGACGATTGCTTCGGGTGATGTCTGGCATGGTGAGTTTCACAACAAACGGCGGGATGGCCGGCTGATCTGGGAGCGGGCATCGATCGCGCCGGTGCGCGACGACAAGGGCACCGTGACCCACTATGTCGCGGTCAAGGAGGACATCACCGAGCGCAAGCGCGCCGATGTCGAACTCCAGGCCGCCAAGGAACGGGCCGAGGCGGCCAGCACCGCCAAGTCCCAGTTCATGGCCACCGTCAGCCACGAGTTGCGCACGCCGCTAAATGCGATCATCGGCTTTTCCGAGGTGATGCGCGACGGCGTGTTCGGGCCGCTGGGCGACGAGCGCTACCAGCGCTTCGCCCGCAGCATCAACGAGGCCGGCGCCCACCTTCTCAAGCTGATCAACGACATCATCGATCTGGCCAACGCCGAAGCCGGCCACTTCGAGATCAGCGAAACCATCGTCGATCCCCGCGCCGAGGTACTGGCCGCGGTCGTCGAGATCAAGGAGCGGGCCGAGGTCGGTAACCTTACGCTGGTGATCGACGTTCCCGAGCATCTGCCGCTGCTCTACGCCGACGAGCGCGCCATCCGCCAGATCGTCGGCAATCTTCTCGACAACGCGCTCAAATTCACCGCGCCGGGCGGGCGGGTCTCGGTGCAGGCGGCGTTGGAGGACAGCGGCCTGTTTTCCGTCACGGTCGCCGATACCGGGATCGGCATCGCCCCGGAAAAGCTGG
The DNA here is from genome assembly GCA_037132135.1 of Rhodospirillaceae bacterium. Lineage (GTDB taxonomy): Bacteria > Pseudomonadota > Alphaproteobacteria > Azospirillales > Azospirillaceae > BOG-933. The sequence continues at coordinate 36,070 of JBAXPR010000005.1, read as the reverse complement.
CCGAGGTGCTTCAGCCCTTCGGGCAACTCGACAGCAGGCTGTCCCGCGCCCACGATGGCACGGGCCTTGGCTTACCGCTAAGCCGGACCATGGCCGAAATGCACGGCGGGCATCTTGAAATCGAGAGCGCGGCCAAGGTCGGGACCATCGTCACCGTACGCTTCCCGCGCGACCGCATCCTACGTCCGGGCCAGGACCTTGCGGCGCTGGCACCAGGACTGACCGGTTGAGGGAGCGGGAGCCGGGGGCTCCCGCGGCGATCAATCGTCTTCTTCGGCGTCGGCGTCTTCCTCGACCTGATTGGCCAGATCCCGCAGCATGTCGACCACGTCTTCGTGGCTGGTCTCGTCGACCGCGGCGTTCACGGCGGCTTCGATCATTGCCACCGCGACGTAGGGACCGAGCGCGCCCCCGTCCTCGATAGCCCGCTTCAGGTGCTTCTCGGCGATGTCGAGAGCCTTGTCGAACATGGCGTCAGCCGAGAGATCGGTGCTTGGATCGGTCATGGCGGGGTCCGCTGCAGGGGGTAGGCCGGCAGTCACCGGCTGGTTCCGTGCTATAACACTTCCCGCCGGGCCGGATGAAGGAAAATGCTGGTGCGGCAAAAGAGGCAGGTTCCGGGCCTGTTTCAGGATTATGACCGCCGCGGCGGACGGTCGGCAACCAGGAGAGCGTGTCATGGGCCGGCAATGCCCCCCGAAAAAATCGGGCCCCGAGGTCGAGCTGACCGTCGGCGCCATCGGCGCCCGCGGCGATGGTCTGGCCGAGACGGCGGGCGGGCGGGTGTTTCTGCCCCTGACCGCGCCCGGCGATCGGGTGCGGGCGCGGCTGGGACCGCCCTCGGCCGAGGGCCGGCGCGGCGAGGTGCTGGTCTGGCTCGAGCGCGGCGCGGGCCGGGCCGAGCCGGCCTGCCGGCATTTTGGCCGCTGCGGCGGCTGCACGCTCCAGCATCTCGCCGGCCCCGGTTATCTGGCCTGGAAGCGCGAACAGCTCGGCGCCGCTCTGACGAGGGCCGGAGTTGGTCCCGCCGACGACCAATCGCTGATGGTGGCGGCAACGCCGCCCGGCGACCGGCGGCGGGCGAGCTTCACCATCAGCCGGCGCGACCGGGAGGTGCGCGCCGGCTTCCGCGAGCGGCTCAGCCACCGGCTGGTCGACCTTGAGGCGTGTCCGGTGCTGGCGCCGGCGCTGCTGGCGCTGCTGCCGCAGGTCCGCCGGCATCTCGGCGCCGTGCTGCCCGAGGGCGGCAGCGCCGAAGCAGTGGCCACCCTGCTTGATGGTGGCGTCGATTTGCTGCTGATCGGGCCGCCCCGGCTCGATCTGCCGGCCCGGCTGGCCCTGGCCGAACTGGCCGAGGCCGCCGATCTCGGCCGGCTGTCCTGGCAGCCCGAGCCGCGGGCGCCGTCGGAGCCGGTGGCGGCGCGCCGGCCGCTCCGGGCGTGGTTCGGCGGCGTCGCCGTCGAACCGCCGCCGGGCGCTTTCCTTCAGGCCAGCGGGGCCGGCGAGGCGGCGCTGATCGGGGCGGTGCTGGCCGGAGTCGGAGCCGGTACCGGTGCCGGTGCGGTCGCAGATCTGTTCTGCGGCTGCGGCACCTTCTCCTTGCCCCTGGCGGTGGCGGGCTGGCGGGTTCACGGCGTGGATGGCAATGCCGCGGCCCTGGCGGCGCTGGGCCGGGCCGCGGCCGGCCGCGGCACGCTGACAGGGCCGCGGCGCGACCTGACCACCGAGCGGCGGGATCTCGGCCGCGAGCCGCTGTCGGCCCCGGAGCTGGCGCAGTTTTCGGCGGTGGTGTTCGATCCGCCCCGGGCCGGGGCCGCGGCTCAGGCGGCGGCACTGGCGGCCTCGGCGGTGCCGGTGGTGGTGGCGGTGTCGTGCAATCCCGCGACCTTCGCCCGCGACGCCCGCCTGCTGGCCGGCGGCGGCTACCGGTTGACCGGGGCGCTGGCGGTGGACCAGTTCTTGTGGTCGGCCCATGTCGAACTGGTCGCGGTGTTCAGCCGGGGGTGACCGGGCGGCGGCTTCAGAGCGCGGCGCGGCGTTCGGCGCTGCCGATCTGGCGGAAGTTGGTGAGCATCCGCTCGGCGAGCCGGGTCGAGGTGTCGGGGAAGACATAGACCGGACAGCGCGTCTCGAGCAGGCGGCGGGCGGTGAGGTTGACCCATTCCCGCTCGGCGGCGCGCAGCTCCATGGCGCCTATGGCGCGCAGGCAGGGACCGGCCGCGGGCAGCAGATGGACCGGCAGATGGCGGTTGGGCGCGAAATCGGTGCCGGCAAAGCGCACCCGGCGCTGGTCGAGATCGAGCACCAGGGTCTGGCGGGTCCAGAGCGCAACCTCCTCGGCGCGGCATTGATGGAGCGCCAGCGTCGGGACATCGGCCAGGCTCCAGGCCAGGGCGGCCAGCCTGCCCGCTCCCTCTTCGATCATCAGGCGGCGTGGCGCGACGGCGTTGACCGGATAGGGGCCGAGCCGGCCGCGCCAGGGCCGCTCCGGGCTGGCCGAAACGTCGAGCAGCACAAACGGCCCGACCGGCCAGTCGTTGAGGATGTTGTCCCACAGCGCCTCAACCAGCGGCGCGGTCCAGCACGGTACCGGGTGAGCGGCGGCGACACGGCCGTCTTTCGCCTCTTCGACCAGCGCCAGCAGGCGCCAGGGGTCGGATTTTACGAGCATGGCTGGATTCTCCTCGGTGCGCGCGGATCACAGCCCCAAGAGACCGGCGTTCTGCCGTCAGGGTCTGGTCAGCTCTTGAAGACTTTAGTCTAAAAAGCCAAGTTTATGCTGTGATGGCCAGCACAGGGCATCGCATGGTATGCCACGGGGGAGCGGGGCGACGAGGGCACACCTCGGGGTTTCAGGCTTGAGGATGTCCAACGATGCTGATGGAGTGGAATGGCTCGCTCGAAGTCGGTTGCAAGCAGATCGACGATGAGCACAAGCATTTGCTGATCCTGGCCAACACGCTTTACGACGCGATCATGGCCAGGAAGCGGGACCCACGGGCCGTGCTGGCGCACCTTCGCGCCTTCACCGGCTACCTGCACCTGCACTTCGCCCACGAGGAACAGCTGATGCGCGAGACCGGTTATCCCGGTCTCGAGGCGCACACCGCCGAGCATGCCGCCTTTGCCCGCGAGGTCGACACACTGGTCGCCGGCAGCGGTGTGCGGACCGACTATCTCGACACCGTGGTTTCGGTGGTGTTCCGCCTGATGGCCGGGCACCGCGACAGCGCCGATGCCGAACTCGCGCTGTTCCTGACCCGCCGCTGACCCGCACCGGGATGCTGCCATGCCGGTGCGGCCGGGTCAGGCCGCGTGGCTGGCCTCGGTCTGGGTCAGGAGGGCGTAGATCGCGTCGGCGCTGGTTGAGCCGCGCAATTTTTCGCAGATCGAGTTGTCCCGCAGCAGACGCGACACCCGGGCCAGGGCCTTGAGGTGATCGGCGCCGGCCTGCTCGGGGGCGAGCAGCAGGAACATCAGGTCCACCGGCTGTTCGTCGATGGCATCAAAATCGATCGCCCGTTCCAGGCGGGCGAAGATGCCATAGACGCGGTTCAGGCTCGACAGTTTCCCGTGGGGAATGGCGATGCCCTGGCCGACGCCGGTGGTGCCGAGACGTTCCCGCTCGAGGAGGACGTCAAAGATCATCCGCTCGTGCTGCCCGGTCAACTCGGCGGCCTTGCGCGCCAACTCCTGCAGGGCCTGCTTTTTGTTGCCGGCTCTGAGGTTGGCGATGATGCTTGCGGGCGTGATCAATTCAATCATGATGAGCCGACATGGGTTGACCGGTCCGGCATGGCAGTCAGGCGTTCGTGTTGCCGCTGCCTTTGGGATCTACCCAGCCGACGTGACCGTCGGTGCGGCGGTAGACCATGTTGAGGCCGCCGTGAGCGCGATTGCGGAACATCATCGCCGACAGATCGGCGAGTTCCATGCGCATCACCGCCTCGCCGGTGGTGAGGGTTTCGATGGGTGTGGTCATCTCGGCGATCACGACGGGCTGGAGCGCGTCCACGGCGGCGGCGGCCTGACCGTCATGATCCTCGGGCTCGGCCTGAAGGATGTACTTCTTGGCGTGCAGCGGCTCGGGCGCGTCTTCGACGCTCGAGTGATGATTTTTCAGCCGCTCCTTGTAGCGGCGCAGGCGCTGGGCGATTTTGTCGCAGGCCATGTCGAACGCCGGATAGGGCTCGTCGGCCTCGCCGATGGTCTGGACCATGATGCCGCGCCCGACATGAACCGAGATGTCGGCCTTGAAGAGATGGGCATCGCGGGAGAAGACGACGTTCGCCTCGATCGGCCGGCCGAAAAATTTCCCAACAACGGCGTTGAGGTTTTCGGCAACGTGGCTGCGCAAGGCATCTCCGACGTCAAGCTGCTTGCCTTTGACGGATAGGTGCATGTCTGACTTTGTCCGGACTAATGGGTCCGCCGAGAGTGGGTGACACGACGCGGCTCTCGGAACGGACCTGAAAAATAGTAGCGCGCGTCGTGTGTTGTCAAGGAATGCTCAAGTCGCACCCCCGGTACGGGCAAAAAAGCATCGGCCCGGCGCCGGTTCGTCCGGTGCGGCGTGAGGAGAACCCTGCGGGTCAAACCCGACGGATCAGAAACGAAGAGACTTCTCACGGCGCCGCTGCACGGATGACGGAATGCGCATGGCTTCGCGATATTTGGCTACTGTTCGCCGGGCAATGTCAATGCCGTCGTCGCGCAGGACTTCGACGATCCGGTCGTCCGAGAGCACGGTCTCGGCGGTTTCCTCGTCGACCAGCGCTTTGATTCGGAAGCGAACCGCCTCGGCCGAGTGGTTGGCGCCGCCATCGGCGCCCTGAATCGAGGACGTGAAGAAATATTTCAGCTCGAAAATGCCGCGCGGCGTGACCATGAACTTGTTGCTGGTGACCCGGCTGACGGTCGATTCGTGCATGCCGATCGCCTCGGCGATATCCCGGAGAATCAGGGGCTTGAGGTGCTGGACGCCGTGGAGGAAGAAGGCGTCCTGCTGGCGTACCAGCTCGGAGGCGACCTTGAGAATGGTCGTGGCGCGCTGGTGGAGCGACTTCATCAGCCAGTTGGCTGAGTTGAGCCGTTCGGTCAGATAGTCGCGCTCGGCCTTGGAGCGCAGCTCGACGCTGACCTTGGTGAAATAGCGCTGGTTGACCAGCAGCCGGGGCAGGGTGTCGGGGTTGAGTTCGACGATCCAGCCGCCGCCGGACTGGGCGCGCATCAGGATGTCGGGGGTTACCGGCTGCGCCAGCCCATGATCGAAGGCGAGGGCCGGCTTGGGGTTGAGCTTGCGGATCTCCCCCAGCATGTCGGTGATGTCTTCGGCGTCGACGCCACAGACCTTGATCAGCGCCGCCATGTTGCGCGCCGCCAGCAGGTCGAGGTGCTCCAGCAACGCCGCCATCGCCGGGTCGAGTCGGTCGAGGTCGCGCAGCTGGATGGCAAGGCATTCCTTGAGAGAACGGGCGAAGATACCCGGCGGATCAAAGCGCTGCAACTGGGCCAGCACCCGCTCGATCTCGGCCAGCGGGCAGCCGAGCTGTTCGGCGAGATCGGCGAGATCGGCGGTGAGGTAGCCGGTTTCGTCGAGCAGATCGATCAGGGCGGTGCCGATCAGCCGCTCGGCCGGGGTGGTGAGATCGACGTTCAGCTGGCTGAGCAGATGATCACGCAGGCTGATCTCGCCTGCGAGGGTCTGCTCGAGGTTGAGGTCGCTCTCATCGAAGCCCGAGCGGCCGCCGCTGCCCGACCACTGGCCAAGGGTTTCGCCGTCGCCCATCGTGTTGTCGGTGGCGCTGCCGTTGGTCCAGACATTCTCGAAGTCGGTGTCGAGCGGGCTTTCGCCGGCTCCGGGCAGGGTCTCGGAAGTGGTGAAATCAAGGGTGTCGCGGAGCGGCCGCTCCGACTCGGGTGCGGGCTCGGGCGCCTCGGGCTCGAAGCTGTCGCCGCCCTCGGCGCTGCTCTCCTCGGCGCGCTCCAGCAGCGGGTTCTGCTCGATCTCGCGGTCGATGAAGTCGGACAGTTCCAGGTTCGACAGTTGCAGCAGCTTGATCGCCTGCTGCAGCTGCGGCGTCATCACCAGGGTTTGGGACTGTCTGAGGTCTAGTCGCTGTGAAAGCGCCATGGTCCGGTATTGTCATCCGTCAAAGGCAGCCCGGGTGGAGTCTCAGCGCCTGTGTCGCATCCCAACCGACGACGTTCGCCTAAAGGCTGAACCTCTCACCCAGATATACCCGTCTGACATCCTCGTGGGCGACGATGTCGGCCGGGGCTCCCTCCATCAATACCACACCTTCATGCATAATGTATGCCCGATCTACGATGTCGAGGGTTTCCCGGACGTTGTGATCGGTGATCAGGACGCCGATGCCGCGATCCCGCAGGTGGCGGATCAGTTCGCGGATCTCATTGACGGCAATGGGATCGATGCCGGCCAGCGGCTCGTCGAGCAGAATGAAATGGGGCTGGGTGGCCAGTGCCCGCGCTATTTCGACGCGGCGGCGCTCGCCGCCCGAGAGCGCCAGTGCCGGTGCCCGCCGGATGTGGGTGATCGAGAATTCCGCCAGCAACTCGTCGAGCATCGCTTCGCGGGTGTGGTGATCCTGTTCGACCACCTCGAGCACGGCGCGGATATTGTTTTCGACCGACAGGCCGCGGAAGATCGAGGCCTCCTGGGGCAGATAGCCAATGCCAAGCCGGGCCCGCCGGTACATCGGCAGGCCGGTGATGTCGTTGCCGTCGAGGCTGATCGTGCCGTAGTCCGGTCCGATCAGGCCGGTGATCATATAAAAGCAGGTGGTCTTGCCGGCACCGTTCGGCCCGAGCAGGCCGACCGCCTCCCCCCGCTGCACCGCAACGCTGACCCCGCGCACCACCGGCCGCTGCTTGAAGCTCTTGCCGAGATTGTGGGCGACCAGACCGGCGGTCGTGGCCGGGCTGGCGTGGCGGTCGGGGGCGGTGTGGAGGCTGTGGTCCATGGCGCGAGACGGGGCTCCGGGAGCGTTCAGGCAAGAGGGGGCGCAACGGCGGGCGGGGTCAGTCGGGCGCCTTGTCCCGGCCCGGCTTCTTTGAGGGGTCGGCCTTCGGAATCAGCAGTCCTTCGACGCGCCGGCCGGTGCCGAGCACGCGGTTGACATGGGTCTTCATGTTCATTTCGGCGGCATCGCCGTTGATCTGGTCGGTGCCGCGGGTGATGCGGACGTTGCCCCTCAGCACGGCGATCTCGGTTGACGCCGAATAGAGCACGCGGTCGCAGAGCGCGACATCCTGGGCGGTGGTGATCACGACGCCGCCGACCCCGTCGAGCCGGTCCAGCGAGGTCGCCGGACCCTCGGCCTTGGCAGCGCCGGGCTTGGCCGGGCCGGGTTTGGCCGCGCCAGCGGCGGCGGCCGGTGCTTGGGCGAACTGGGCGATCAGGGTGTCGGCGCGCAGCCGCTTGTCGCCCCGGACCGCGATCGCGTCGCCGCGGGCGACGGCCAGCTTGGTGGCCTCGTAATACTCCAGGCTGTCGCGGGCGGTGACGACATCGGTCCGGGTCAGCAGCCGCAGGCCCTGGCCGGTGAGCATGCCGACCTGCCGGTCGGTGTCGTAAACGCCGTGATCGCCGAAAATCTCCTGGGAGGGCGAGACGATGTGGACGTTGCCCTCGGCGGCGATGCGGAAGACCTCGGCGCCCTTCTCCTTGGTCTCGCGGTAGAAGGCGGTCAGGACGTCGGCATAGATCGTGCTGGTGCCGCGCACGGCGCTGGCGTGGCCGCGGGCGACGTAGGCTTTCTGGTCCTGATGCCATTCGATGGCGTTGTCGGCCTGGATATCCACCGGCTGCCTGGCCGTGCCGTTGGTGCCGGGCAGGGTGGTGGTCTCGGCGGCCCCGGCCGGAGCCGCCACGGTCAGCCCGCCCAGCCACAGCAGAGCCCCGAACAGCAGGATGCCGGCGGGCCGGGCGGAGAGGGGCCGGATGCCGGCGGGCGCGCCGCGGGGTGCCTGGGTCGCTGGTCTCATGGTGGAGGTCCGTTGCCGCTGCCGGTCTGCGGGGGGCCGGAAAGGACCCTGGCGCTCGACGAATGGGTAAAGCTGATGGTCTTGCCGCGGTCGGTGGCCACAAAACCGTCGGCATGGATTTCGCCGCTCGGACCCTGACCGGTGACGGTGTGGTTGCCCCAGGCGTTGCCGGACTTGGTGTCGATCTCGGCCTCGTCGGTGACGAACTCAAAGCCGTCATCGCGCAAGAGGTGGACATTGTCCAGCATCAACAGCCGTCCGTCGTCCTGATTGTAGCGGCCGCGCTCGGCGGTGACGGTCAGCCAGCTGCCGTTGGTCTGGGTCATCTCGCCTTCGGGCTGGATCAGATCCACAAGAGAGGGCGAGTCGGGGACCAGGGCCGCGCTCTTGGCGGAGACGGAAAACGGGCGGTCGGCCTTGTCCCGGCTGAAATAGCGGGCGTTGACCATGGTGGTCTGGCTTTTGTCGATTTTGCTGGTCTCGGTCTGGCTGGTGCTCATATAGGGCCAGACCGCGACCAGGGCGATCAGGGCCAGAGCCGCCAGCGGCAGCGCGATCTTGAGCCGGCGCACCAACTGGGAATAGTGCTCGTTGGGTATCCGGGGCTTGCCGTGGCCGCGGCCCTGATGCATCCAGCCGGGCAGCGCCGCCCGCGGCTCCGCCTTTGCCGGTTCCCTGGCCGACCCCGCCGAAGCCGGGCGCGGAGCTGCCGCCGGAATCGGGCGGGCGGTCGCCGGACGGATCGTGTCCGAGGCGGTCATGCCACCCCCGTTCTGAGGCAGTCGTGGATGTGGATGATGCCGATCGGCTGGCCGTCCTCGGTGACGAAGAGGGTGGTGATCGCGAGGGTGTTCATCTGGCCGATCGCTTCGGCGACCAGGGCGCCGGGGCGGATGGTTTTCGGCCGGCGGGTCATCACGGTTTCCGCGGCCGCCGAGAGCAATTCGGGGTTCATGTGGCGGCGGAGGTCGCCGTCGGTGATGATCCCGGCCAGCTGTCCGCCGCTGTCGACGATGCCGACGCAGCCGAAGCGGCCCTGGGTCATGACCAGGATCACCTCGGCCATCGGGGTCCCGGCCGGCACCACCGGCAGCTCGGCGCCCTGGTGCATGATGTCGGCGACCCGCAGCAGCTGCCGCCCGAGCTGGCCGCCGGGATGGAAGACATAGAAATCGGCGGCCGAGAAGCCGCGCCGCTCATAGAGCGCCACCGCGAGGGCGTCGCCGAGGGCCAGCATCATGGTGGTCGAGGTGGTGGGGGCGAGGCCGAGCGGACAGGCTTCGGGCGCGGCGGGCAGCTGGAGCAGAATGTCGGCCTGCTCGGCCAGGGTCGAGGCGGCGTTGCGGCTGATCGCGATCAGGGGAATGCCAAAGCGGCGGGTATAGGCGATGATGTCGGCCAACTCGCTGGTTTCGCCGGAGTTGGACAGTGCGACCACGCCGTCGTTGCGGGCGATCATGCCGAGGTCGCCGTGACTGGCCTCGCCCGGGTGGACGAACTGGGCCGGCGTGCCGGTCGAGGCAAGGGTGGCGGCGATCTTCTTAGCGATATGGCCGCTCTTGCCCATGCCGGTGACCACCACCCGGCCCCCAACGCCGGCCAGACAGGCCACCGCCTGTTCAAAGGGGTCACCAAGCGTGTCGGCGAGACGGAGAAGGGCTTCGGCCTCGAGACGGAGAACGCGCGCACCGCTGGCGCTGCCGGACTCGGCGGGGGTGGGGGGGCTGGTGGTCATGACTCCGCTTCGCTGTTCGAGCGGAGCGGAAGGTAGCACCGCCGGCCGCCGCGAACAACCGGCCTTCTCGCGGGCGCTCAGTGCTGGAGAATATCGGGGTCATCCCAGCCGCCGAGGTCGAGCAGGGCCCGGGTCGGCAGAAAGCGGAAGCAGCCTTCGGCGAGATGCCGGCGCCCTTCGCGCTCCAGCAACTCGTCGAGACGGTGGCGCAGGGCATGAAGATAAAGCACATCCGAGGCGGCGTATTTCAGCTGGTCGGGGGTCAACTCGGCGGCGCCCCAGTCCGAGGTCTGCTGCTGCTTCGAAAGCTCGATGCCCAGCAGCTCCTTGCACAGATCCTTGAGGCCATGGCGGTCGGTGAAGGTGCGCACCAGCCGGGCCGCGACCTTGGTGCAATAGACCGGCCCGATCACGATGCCCAAATGGCGATGGACGGTCGCGATGTCGAAGCGGGCGAAGTGAAAGAGCTTGGTCACTCCGGGATCGGTCAGCAGGCGCCGCAGCGTGGGCGCCCGATAGTCGCCGTCGCGGAACTGCACGATATGGGCGGTGCCGTCACCGGCGGAAAGCTGGACGAGGCAGAGGCGGTCGCGATGGGGGTTCAGCCCCATGGTCTCGGTGTCGATGGCGACACAATCGCCCCAGGCCAGACCCTCGGGCAGATCACTATCATGAAGGTCGATGGGCATGGGCTCCGTCTCCGCTGGGCGCCGGCCTCGCCGGCCGGACCGATGGCAATGGCGGCCGCGCCGGCCGGATAAAAAAATAAACCCCGGCCGCGACCGGCTCGGGGGTGTTCGCAACGATCAGAGATGGTGCCCAGGAGAAGACTCGAACTTCCACGACATTTCTGCCACAGGTACCTGAAACCTGCGCGTCTACCAATTCCGCCACCTGGGCTCATGTGGGGTCTTGCGTGGGCCGAGTTCCTATAGCTCCGGCCGGGCGCTGTCAACGGCTTTTCACAGGGGGCCTCCATCTTCACGGCCACGGCCGCGATGACGGCGGGTCGGTCCGCACTATGTATGTTAGTGCTGACGGGCCGGCCGGGTGAAGCCGGCCATTGTTCTCACCGCGGGTCGGGATGCGGGCCGATCATGGTCGTCCGCTGGGGCTTCCCCGTCAAACGGTGTCAATTCGTGGTACGGGAGATTGAGGATGGCAGGTCGTAATAAAATCATCACGGTATTCGGCGGCAGCGGCTTTCTCGGGCGCCATCTGGTGCGCCGGCTGGTCAGGCTGGACGGCGCGGTGGTCCGGATCGCCTGCCGGCACCCGGGGCGGGCAGGGTTTCTCAAGCCGGCCGGCGAAGTCGGCCAGGTGGTGCCGATCGCGGTCGATATCACCAGCGACGAGCAGGTTGCGGCGGCGGTGGCCGGGGCCGATAGTGTCATCAATCTGATCGGGATTCTGTTCGAGTCCGGCCGCTGGAGCTTTACCGCGGTTCAGGCCGAAGCGGCGGGGCGAATCGCGCGTGCGGCCAAGGCGGCCGGGGCGGCGCGGCTGATCCAGCTGTCGGCGATCGGGGCCGATCCGGCTTCCCGCTCCGCCTACGCCCGCAGTAAGGCACTTGGTGAGCAGGCGGTGCTCGCGGCCTTTCCCGAGGCGACGATCCTGCGGCCGAGCATCGTCTTCGGCCCCGAGGATGGTTTTTTCAACCGTTTTGCCAGCATGGCGGTGATCTCGCCTTTCCTGCCCCTGATCGGCGGCGGCGGCACCCGCTTCCAGCCGGTCTATGTCGGCGACGTTGCCGATGCCGCGATGGCGGCGCTCGCCGATGCCTCGACCTGCGGCCGCACCTTTGAGCTGGGCGGGCCGAACATCTACAGCTTTAAGGAGCTGATGGTCCGGGTGCTCCAGGAGATTCGCCGGCCCCGGATGTTGCTGACCATCCCCTGGTGGCTGGCAGGAATACAGGCCTGGGTCTTCGAGCGCCTGCCGAAGCCGATGCTGACCCGCGATCAGGTCGAACTTCTCAAGAGCGACAACGTCGTCGCGGCCGGCTGCCCGGGCCTCAGGGACCTGGGGATTGTTCCGACCTCGATCGAGGCGGTGCTGCCGGGGTACCTCAGGCGCTTTCGTCCCGGCGGCCACTACAGCGCCAGTCAGAACGCCTGAGCGGGACCGGGCGCTGGTCTGAACGCAAAACAGGCCCCGGTGACGGGGCCTGTTTTGTTGGTGAAGGGCGCCGGCGCCTCAGTTGCCGGCTTCACGCTCCCGCAGCGCGCCGGCGGGCAGCGGTTCCGGAGCCGGCGGTTCGGCCAGTGCCGGCGGCGGTAGTTCGCTCGCGCGGCCCCGGGGCACCAGCGGCTGCACCACCCGGGATTCGCGGCGCAGCGGTACCGCCGCAGGCGCCGGCTCGGCCGCGGGAATGACCCGGCGTGGCGCGCGACCGCGCCTGAACGCCAGCCAGAGATTGCCGACGAGGGTCAGCACCACCACGGCCACGAAATACTCGATCAGGGTGAAGACCAGGGCGTGGTGGGACGACAGCGACAGGCAGAGGCCGATGGCGCCGACGATCGCCGCCACCGCGATGGCGATGCCGATCAGCACCTTGAGGGCATCGATCAGGCGCCGGACCAGCCAGGGCAGGAAGACCAGGAAGGCGAAGAACACCAGCAGCACGCCCAGCAGCAGCGGCGCGAAATAGCTGGAAAGCAGCCAGGAGGCGATGTCGGGCGCGACCAGGGGCAGGAAATCGGCCATGGTCTTGCCCTGATCGTCGAGGCGGCTGCTCAGCACCATCAGATGGCCGAGGCCCTCCTGGAGCTTGCCGCCTCGCCAGGCGGCTTCAGCCTTGGCCAGCAGGCTTTGATCCTCGGCGTTGAACCATTCGGGCGGCTGGGGCCGGGCCGGGCCGGCGACCCGGGTTAGGCCGTCGGCCAGGGCGCGGGCGCTCGGCCCGGCCTCTTTGACCGGAGCCCAGGCTTCGAGAGTCGGCAAATCATATTTGGCGGGCTTGCCGGCCCAGAACGCGATGCCCCCCGCCGGCAGGGCGATCGCGACCAGGAGGATCAGGAAACGCAGCATGAAAAGCTTCGCAGGGCTCATGGCTCGTCCGCCGTATTCGGTGAAAACGTGCCCGGAAAGGGAACACAACAGGCGGCCCGGCGCAAGAGAAACGACGTTCCCCCTATGTCCGGACATCGATCACGGTGCGGCCCCGGACCTGACCTCGGACGATGGCCTCGGCCAACTCGAACACCTTCGAGAGCGGCTCGATGGTGGTCATGGCGTCGAGCCTGGCCTTGTCGAGGTCGAGGGCCAGGCGGCGCCACGCCTCCTCGCGCTGGAGCCGGGTTGCCTGTACCGAATCGATGCCGACCAGCGCCACGCCGCGCAGAATGAAGGGGAACACCGAAGTCGGCAGGTCGGAGCCACCGGCGAGACCGCAGACCGCGATCGCGCCGTGGCGGGCGGTCTGGGCGATGACCGTGGCCAGGGTCTGGCCGCCGACGCTGTCGACGGCGCCGCCCCAGCGCTCCCGCTGCAAGGGCAGGCCCTTGTCGGTCAGGGCGGCGCGCTCGATGACCGCATGGGCGCCGAGGCTCTTGAGATAGTCGTGGGTTTCCGGCCGCCCGGTCGAGGCCACGACCCGATAGCCCAGCTTGGCCAGCACCGAGACCGCGATCGAGCCGACGCCGCCGGCGGCGCCGGTGACCAGCAGCTCGCGGCCGGCCGGGGCGACGCCCATGTGTTCCAGCGCCAGCACCGCCAGCATCGCGGTGTAGCCGGCGGTGCCGATGGCCATCGCCTCGGCCAGGGAGAAGGCGTCCGGCACCCGCACCAGCCACTCGGGCTTGACCCGCTGTTTCTGGATGTAGCCGCCCCATTCGGTTTCCGAGAGGTTCCAGCCATTGACCACCACCCGGTCGCCGGGCTTCCACGCCGCCGAGCGCGATTCCACCACCGTGCCCGCGAGGTCGACGCCGCAGACCATCGGCAGCGTGCGGGCGATTTTGCCCCTGCCGGTCAGCGCCAGCCCGTCCTTGTAATTGACGGTGGAGTAGGCGACCTCGACCAGTACATCGTGGTCGGGCAGATCGGCGACCTCGAGGGTCTTGAATCCGGCCTTGGGTTTGCCGTCAACCTCTTCGAGCATCACGGCGGTCAGGGTTTCGGTCATGGCGGGCGGTCTCCGGAAAAGCGACGGGATGTCACCAGACTTACCCCGGATCGCGCCGCGGGCACCAGTGCACAGGAGTCGACTCCGCATCCCGCCATGGCCTATACTGATACCCGGAGGGGTTTGATGGGCGCGCTGGCCTTCGATACATTGGCTTTTTCCCGCCGCATGGAAGCGGCCGGGTTCACGCGCCAGCAGGCCGAGGCTCTGGCCGAAGAGCAGGCCGCGCTGATCGACGAGCGGCAGGCCACCAAGGTTGACCTGGCCAAAACAGAAGTCTCGCTGCTGACTGAACTGGCGAAGGTTGACTCGTCGCTGCGGGCAGAGCTGGCGAAAGTTGACTCGTCGCTGCTGACTGAACTGGCGAAAGTCGAATCGTCGCTGCGGACTGAACTGGCGAAGACCGAATCATCGCTTCGGACTGAAATTGTTAAATCCTACCACGATCTTGAGGTGAAGCTGGCAAAGGTCGAGGCGAGCATTTACTCGGCCAAGGCTGACCTTCAGCGCTGGATGATCGGGATTCTTGCCGTCAATATCGGTGCCATGACGGCGCTGATCAAGCTGCTTCACTGAAGATCAGGCGCTCGCCTCGGCAATTGCCCGGTTCAGCGCCTTCACGCCCGCGCCCGGGCCATCCGGGTGGTTCCAGACCGCGGTGACCACAGCGATGAAGTCGGCCCCGGCCCGGACCAGCGGGGCGCAGTTCTCCGCCGTGATGCCACCGATGGCCACCGAGGGGATTTCCATCAGACCGCTCCACCAGTCCAGGATTTCGGGAGTCGGCTGATAGAGCACCGGCTTGGTGTTGGTCGGGTAGAAGGCGCCGAAGGCAACGTAGTCGGCGCCCTGTTCGCCAGCGACCATCGCCAGGTGGCGGCTGTCGTGGCAGGTGACGCCCAGGATGGCGTCCTTGCCGACCAACCGGCGGGCTTCGGCATAGCCGACGTCCTTCTGGCCGATATGGACGCCATCGCACCCGGTTTCGGCGGCGATGTCGGGGCGGTCGTTGACGATGAAGGCGACGCCGCGCGCCTGGGCGAGCGGCCGCAGCGCGTCGCAGGCGCGGCGGATGATGTCGGTCTCGGCGGTTTTGTAGGCGTCGCCCGGCGCCTTGAGGCGCAACTGTACGCAGGCGACGTCGCCGGCATCGAGGGCTTCGGCCAGTTGCGGCGCGAAGGCGCCGAGGTCCAGTTCGGGTGGGGTGACGAGATAGAGACGGCAGGCGGGGGGCTCGGTCATCGTACGCTCACCCTGGATCATGAAACGAAAACGGCCTTCCCCAAACAGGTTGGGGAAGGCCGCCGCAAAAGCAAGCGCGAAGGCTTACGCCTCTTCGTTCTTATAGATGCGCACCAGCTTGTCGAGCAGGGCCAGCGCCTCGGCGCGCGGGCGCTGGAAGCTGTTGCGGCCGATGATCGAGCCGTTGCCGCCGCCGTCGCGGATGTCGCGGGCATCCTGATAAACGCTGTCCGAGCCCTTGGCGGCGCCACCGGAGAAGACGACGATGCGGCGGCCGCTGAAGGCCGACTGGATGACGTGCCTGACGCGCTCGGCCTGGCTGCCGACCGGGATGGCCTTCGACTCATAGACCTTCTTGGCGTCGGCGTTCTCGAGATCGCCGCTGGGCAGCTTGACCTTGATGATGTGGGCGCCGAGCAGGGCGGCCATGTGGGCGGCGTAGGCGCCGACGTCAACCGCCAGTTCGCCGGCCTTGGTCACGGCCCCGCCGCGCGGGTAGGACCACAGGACCGTCGCGAGACCGACCGACTTGGCCTCGGCGGCCAGTTCGCGGAACTCTTCCATCTGGTCGAACTGAGCGTCGGAGCCGGGATAGATCGTGAAGCCGATCGCCGCGCAGCCGAGGCGCAGGGCATCATCGACCGAAGCGGTCACGGCCTGATCGGCGCCTTCCTTGAAGCGCGACAGGCTGTTGGACGAGTTCATCTTGAGGATGGTCGGCATCTGGCCGGTGGTGACCGAGGCCGCCGCCTCCAGCATCCCCAGGGGCGCGGCATAGGCGCTGAGTCCGGCATCGATGGCGAGTTGCGGGTGATAGTGCGGGTCGTAGCCGGGAGCGTTGGGGGCAAAGCTGCGGGCCGGGCCGTGCTCAAAGCCCTGATCGACGGGCAGGATGATCAGCTTGCCGGTGCCACCGAGGCGGCCTTCCATCAGGATACGGGCGAGGTTGCCCTTGGTGCCGGCATTATCGCTCTCGTAGTTCGAGAGAATCTGCTTGACCTGCGGAGTGAGCTGCATAGTGCCAATTCCCCTTCGGCGCTGGTGGATTTAGCGGCAGTTCTAGACCATCGCCGCCCCGATATGCAAACACTGCCAGAGCCGGGCAGGGCGGTTTTTTGTGCTATGCGGGAGAGGCCGTATCCGGGTTGGCCCGGTGGAGGCGGGCACCCGCCGCCGCCGCCAGCGCCGCCAGCCGCTCCGCGATCCCGGCCGGGCCGCAGAAGCGGAAATCGCTGAGCCCGGCGCGCAGACCCGAAAGCACCAGCCCGGGCTGATCGTGGCAGTCGAGCAGGGCGGTGACCGCGACCTCGGGGTACTCGGCCTGCGCAGCCGCGATCAGGGCGCGAAACCAGCCGGCGCCGCCGCTGGCGCCATCGCCGATCAGGATCGCCGGGCAGCCGTCCCGCGCCGCCGCCGCCAGCGCGGCGCGGGCCGCCTCCAGGCCGGAGACGGCGACGGCTGCCGCCAGGGCGCCCCCCCCCGGCGCCGCGATGGGCGTCACGCCCGCCAGAACGGCTTGTCCACTTCCTCCTCGGCATCGGCGCGGGTCAGGCCGATGTCCTGGAGCATGGAGTCGTCGAGCCCGGCAAGTTCGCGCCGCGAGAGGGCGCGGTCGTGCCAGCGGTGGATCGTCTCTCCAACCTCGTGCCAAAGGTGGAGCAGAGCAGGTTCAGGCGCAGCGGTGGTCGCCCGATGAAAAGCCAGTGCCATGGCGGATGTCCCGGTTACAAGTCATCATCACAGACCCGAGAAGGTCCGACCCGTGCATTCAACACCGGATTTATTACTGTCTGGTCAAGAATGGCCGCGAATGAGCGGTGATTCTCATGTGATTTCCGCCGGGTTGGCATGAATGATCGGCTGCGGCAAAACGTCCTGCCCGGCCGGCGTCCGTGCGGTCAATGAAAGTTGCGGCCGTCGGGGAAGTTGCGGCCGGGGTCGCCGCGGTCGGCGAGGCTGGCGAGCAGCGGCGTCAGGTCCCAGAGCCGGTCGACCAGCAGATGGACCACCCGCTCGCGATTCTCGACCCGGCCCGAGGCCGCGAGCAGACGGGCGCCGATCAGCGCCTTGCGGCAGCTTTCGAACACCGGCGGCGTCACGATCAGGTTGGCCACCGCGGTCTCGTCCTCAAGGGTGACGAAGATCACGCCCTTGGCGGTGCCCGGTCGCTGGCGCACCGTGACCAGCCCGGCGACCGCCAGCTTCTGACCCGAGCGGACCTCGGCCAACCGGCGTGCCGGCACCAGCCCGCGCGCGCTCAGCGGCTCGCGCAGCAGCGACAGCGGGTGGCACTTCAGCGACAAGGAGAGGCTGGCGTAATCCTCGACCACATGCTCGCCCAGGGCCATTTCGGGCAGCGTGACCGCCTCTTCGGCGGCGGCGGGGCGATCGAGACCGGCGAAGAGCGGCAGCGGCGCGGCCCCCAGCCCCCTCAGTGTCCACAGGGCCTGCCGGCGATCGAGGCCGAGCGAGCGGAAGGCGTCGGCCTCGGCCAGGGTGTCGAGGGCGGCGGCGGAGAGGGCGCTGCGGCGCCAGAGGTCGAAGGCGTCGCGATAGCCGGCGCCGCGCGCCGCCACCAGCCGTTCCGCCTCGGCCGCGCCGAAGCCCTTGATCTGACGGAAGCCGAGCCGGAGCGCGCCGCCTTGCAGGCTGTTGTCCCAGTCGGAAAAATTGACGTCGGGGGCGAGAACCTCGACGCCATGCTCCCGGGCGTCGCCGACGATCTGGGCCGGGGCGTAAAAGCCCATCGGCTGGCTGTTGAGGAGGGCGCAGGTGAAGGCGGCGGGGTAGTGCCGCTTCAGCCAGGCGGAGACATAGACCAGCAGCGCGAAGCTGGCGGCGTGGCTCTCGGGAAAGCCGTAGGTGCCAAAGCCCTCGATCTGGCGGAAGCAGCGCTCGGCGAAGGCGCGCTGATAGCCGCGCGCGACCATGCCGCCGACCATCTGATCGCGGAAGGCCGAGACGGTGCCGGCGTTCTTGAAGGTTGCCATGGCCCGGCGCAACTGGTCGGCCTCGCCGGGCGTGAACCCGGCGCCGACGATGGCGATGCGCATCGCCTGCTCCTGGAAGAGGGGTACGCCGAGGGTCTTGCCCAGCACCTGCCGCAGTTCCTCCGAGGGATACTCGACCGCCTCGGCCCCGGAGCGGCGGCGCAGATAGGGGTGGACCATGTCGCCCTGGATCGGCCCCGGCCGCACGATGGCCACCTCGATCACCAGATCATAGAAGGTCCGGGGGCGCAGCCGGGGCAGCATGGTCATCTGGGCCCGGCTCTCGACCTGGAAGACGCCGAGACTGTCGGCCCGGCACAGCATGTCGTACACCGCCGCATCCTCGGCCGGCACGGTGGCCAGGGTCAGCGTGCGGCCGTGATGGGCGGCGATCAGGTCGAAGGCCCGGCGGATGCAGGTCAGCATGCCGAGCGCCAGGATATCGACCTTGAGGATGCCGAGGGCGTCGATGTCGTCCTTGTCCCACTCGATGGTGGTGCGCCCGGCCATGGCGGCGTTCTGGATCGGGCAGAGGTCGTGAAGGGCGCCCCGGGTGATCACGAAGCCGCCGACGTGCTGCGAAAGATGGCGCGGAAAGCCGATCAGGTCGCCGGCCAGGGCCAGGGTTTGCGCCAGCCGGGGCTCTGCCGGGTCCAGCCCCTGCTCGCGGATGCGCTCCTCGTCGATGCTGGAGCGGTGGCCGATCCGGGTTGCGGCGGAAAGCCGGGCCACGGTATCGGCCGAGAGGCCCATGGCGGTGCCGACCTCGCGGAGGGCCGAGCGGGCGCGAAAGCGGATCACGGTGGCGGCAAGGCCGGCGCGGTCGCGGCCATATTTGTCGTAAAGGTACTGGATGACTTCCTCGCGCCGCTCATGCTCGAAGTCAACGTCGATGTCGGGCGGCTCGTTGCGGGCCGCCGAGATGAAACGCTCGAACAGCAGGTCGGCGCGGGCGGGGTCTACGGCGGTGATCCCGAGGCAGTAGCAGACCGCCGAATTGGCCGCCGAGCCCCGGCCCTGGCACAGGATGCCGCGGGTGCGGGCGAAACGGACGATATCGTGAACGGTGAGAAAATAACCGGCGTAGCCGAGCTGATCGATCAGCGCCAGTTCATGGGCAATCGCTGCCCGGACCTTGGCCGGCACGCCCCCGGGGTAGCGTCCGGCGGCGCCGGTCGCTGTCAGGCGGGCCAGGGTCTGCTGGGCGTTCTCGCCGCTGCCGGTGGCCTCGTCGGGGTATTCGTAGCGCAGCTCGTCGAGGGAGAAGCGGCAGGCGCGGGCGATCTCCAGGCTGCGGGCCACCGCCTCGGGATGGTGGCGGAACAGCCGGGCCATTTCCCCGGCCGGCTTGAGGTGGCGTTCGGCGTTGGCGGCGAGGCGGTAGCCGGCGCCGTCGATGGTGCAGCGCTCGCGGATGCAGGTCAGCACATCCTGGAGCGGCCGGCGCGACGGCGCGTGATAAAGCACGTCGTTGGTGGCCACCAGCGGCAGCCGCGCGGCGGCGGCGAGAGCGGACAGCCGGGCCAGCCGCCCGGCGTCGTCGCCCTGGTAGCGATGGCTGGCGGCCAGCGACAGCCCGGGGCCGAAGCGGGCGCGATAGTCTTCAAGGTCGGCGGCGAAGGCCCCGGTCCCGGCCGGGTCGAGAGTCTCGGGGGGCAGGGCGATCAGGCGGAGGCCCTCGGCGTGCCCGGCGAGATCGGCGCGGCCGAGCCGGCACTGGCCCTTGGCGGCGCGGCGGTTGCCCAGGGTGAGCAGGCGCGAGAGCCGGCCATAGGCGGCGCGGTCGGTCGGGTAGGCGAGCAGCCCCGGGCCATCCTCCAGCTCCAGCCGGCAGCCGACCACCAGCGGGATGCCGGCTTTTTTCGCCGCGAGGTGGCCGCGCACCACCCCGGCGAGGCTGTTGCGGTCGGTGATCGCGAGCGCGGCGAGGCCGAGGGCCGCCGCGGTCAGTGCCAGCTCCTCGGCCTGGCTGGCGCCGTAGAGGAAGGTGAAGGCGCTGGTGACCTGAAGCTCGGCATAACCGGCGTGCGCTGCCATCGGATGGGCTGCCCTCTTGGCGGTTCGGAGAGGCGAAAAATGGTGCGGCGCATTCACCAAGTTTAAATGAATAGCCGATGTTACGCCAAAGCTGGCGCAGGCGCCGCTCGGCCCGGTCGAGGATGACGCATTTGCCGTCGTTCGCGCTTTGTTTGACCGGGTTGAAATAAATGCTGCGCTGCAAACAGAATAATTGTGCATTGCGTAAATAATGGCGGTGGAGTCCGGGTTGCAGGTGGTAGCCCGGGTGGCGGCACGGGCGTTCCGAGTCGACCCGATGAGTCTCGCCGGTCTCATTCTCCACAACATGCTAATAACAAACGATAATGTTGATCGTACGACCGGCTGGCCCAGGCCGGCCGGCTGCCACCGGCGCCCCGGCGGCACGAAGCAGGAACTTCACCGCAGCTTTCAGAATCCGGTCGGAAAACATGGCAATAACATTATGAAATATAATAGAAAAAACCGATAATTTCTTGTGGTTGCAAGCCGGTGCTTACGTGGGTTGCGATTGAACCGCTGGGCCGGGAGGGGTATGATTGGCTCGAAATGTCGCACCCGGCATAAAAGCCTGTTATCATGCGATGTCGATAGGTACATTGGGCTGACAATGACCCAATAGTGCAAAATCAAAAAATCGGAGGAACTCCTGAGATGACGCAACCGCAGACGCCGAATCGCTGGTCCGTTGTGATCGGCGCTATTCTCATCCAATTCTGCCTTGGTTCACTTTATGCCTGGGGCGTGTTCGCAGCCAAACTGAAGTCTCTGCCGGCACCGGCGAACTGGACCAATGCTCAGACCCAGATGGTGTTTTCGCTTGAGCTGATCGTGTTTTCGCTGGTGATGCTGTATGCCGGCAAGCTGCTGACCAAAATGCATCCGCGGCTGATCGTGCTGGCTTCGGGCACACTGGTCGGTCTCGGCTACATCATGGCCGGCGTGCTCGGCGGCAAGGATCTGATCACCGTGACGCTGGCGATCGGTATTCTCACCGGCACCGGCCTCGGCCTCGGTTACGTCGTGCCGATCGCGGTCTGCATCCGCTGGTTCCCCGATATGAAGGGCCTGATCACCGGTCTTGCGGTGGCCGGCTTCGGTCTTGGCGCGATCTGCTGGGGCAAGATGGCCGGAACCTGGGGCAACCTCCTGCTCACCTACGACATCGGCGGCACCTTCCTGATCTATGGCGTCGTCTTCATCGGCGTGGTTGCGCTCGGCAGCCTCTTTATGAAGTTCCCGCCCGATGGCTGGCTCCCCGAGGGCTATACCCCGCCGGTGGCCACCGCCGGTGTCGCGTCCTCCAGCGGCGCCGCCGACTTCTCGGTCGCCGAGATGCTGGGCACGGCGCAGTTCTATCTGGTGTTCGTCTGCTTCACCATCAGCTCCGCGGCCGGCCTCGCCTGCATCGGCCTGATCATCAACTATGCCAAGCAGGAACTTCCGGGCGCGTTCCCGTCGGTTACCGATCCGGCGGCTCTCAAGGCTGCGGTGACCGGAGCGGCGGAAATGGCCATGCTCGTGGTCTTCCCGATCTGCAACTCGCTCGGCCGCATCGGCTGGGGCACGATCAGCGACAAGATCGGCCGCAAGGCGTCGATCCTGCTGAATGTCGCATCTCAGGGCGCGGTGATCCTGGTCTTCCCGATGATCGTCGCCAACCCGCTGCTGCTTGCGGTCGCGGCCGGCATCATCGGCTTCAACTTCGGCGGCAACTTCGCTCTCTTCCCGACCCTGACCGCCGATACCTTCGGCACCAAGCGGGTCGGCCAGAACTACCCGGTGGTCTTCCTCGCTTATGGCGTGGGTGGTGTCGCCGGACCGCTGCTCGCCGGTTACATGGGTGATCTGAAGCAGTTCCCGTTGGCCTTCACCGCCGGTGGTCTGGCGCTGCTGGTCGGCGCGGCGCTGATCTTCCTGGTCAAGCCGGCGACCAAGCCGGAACCGGCCGCGGCCTAGGCCCGGGTGGTCAAGCCCCTGATAAAGCTTAGAAACGAAGCGTCTTTCTGATTTCAAGGTTGCCCGCGGCCTCCAGGGTCACGGGCAACCCTTTTTTTTGGCCGGTGGCTGGCCTAGAATTTGGCCCGGCTGGGAATTTGGATTGATTCCCCTGTCCTGAATCGGGATTGTCTCCGGGGGGGGGCGGCCCGTCGCGAAGAGGAGAGGCATGGGCGGTATCCGGTCAAGACGCGAAGACAGCATCCTCGGTCCACCGGCGGCGGCGATGCTGGCGGTGCTCGATGGCAGCGAGTCGGCGGTCAAGCAGGGTGAACAGATTGTCCGCTCCATCGCGCTGGCGGTGGGGGCGGCGGCGCTTGCGCTGATTCTGCTGTCGGTGTTTGCCGGAACCTCCGAATATAACCTCTACATCAAGGACGCCGAGCGCCGGGTCGAGAGTGACATCGCCGCCTCGGAACAGAACATCAAACTGGCGTTTTCCAGCCTGGAAAGCGTGATGCGCGCCATCGGCGAGCGCATCCGCGCCGGTGGCGTCAGCCAGAAGAATCTCAGCGACTTCCTCTTCACTATGGATCACGATCTGCCGGCGACCCGGGCGCTGCTGGTGGTCGGGCCGCAGGGGAGCATCGTCGCCGAGTCCCGCCCCGAGCGGCTCTCGGTCGGCATCGACGTTTCGGACCGGGCCTATTTCACCGTGCACAAGCCGGCGGCGAGCGAGGGCAGCACCGGCGAGGGCGAGCTTTTCATCGGCCAGCCGATTCGGTCACGGGTCGACAATTCGTGGTTGATGCCGATTTCGCGGCCGGTGCGTGACGACAAGGGCAATCTGCTGGCGGTGGTGCTGGCCTCGATCGATCTGCGCTACATCGCCAAGCTGTTTTCCTCGATCGATGCCGGGCCGCACAAGCTGGAGGCGCTGATTCACCGCGATGGCGCCGTGCTCTCGGTGTTTCCGTTCGATTTCACCCTGATCGGCCGTTCGGTCACCGAGACGCCGCTGTTCCGCGAGTATCTGCCCCGGGCCAATCTGGATGTCATTCACGGCCCCTCGGCGGTGGATCCGGCCGAGCGGATCGTCGCCTACCGGACCATGAGTCCCTGGCCGCTGGTGCTCGAGGTCTCGATGCGCCGGGACGACGCGCTCGGCCATTTTCTCGCCGTCGCCGTCGGCTGGGCGGCGCTGATCTTTCTCTTCCTGCTGATGACGATCTACGCCGCGTTCCGGCAGATTTCCCAGACCCGGCAACTGGCCTCCCAGGCGGTGGTGATCCAGCAGCAGATCGGCAAGCTGAAGGAAACCAACGACGAGCTTCAGCGCGAGATGTCGGAGCGCCGCTATGCCGAGGAGGAGCGCGACCGCCTCTTTGATCTCTCGATCGACATGCTGAGCATCTCGACCATCGACGGCTACTTCCGGCGGGTCAATCCCGCGGTGGTGGCCAATCTCGGCTACAGCGAGACCGAACTGCTGTCGACGCGGATGATCGACTTCGTTCATCCCGATGACATCAACGATACTCTGGAGGAGTTGCGGGCGCTGGCCGAGCAGCGGCCGATGCTGGCCTTCGAGAACCGGTTCCGGCGCAAGGACGGCGATTACCGCTGGTTCAGCTGGAATGCGTTTCCCAAGGACAATCTGGTCTATTCGGTGGCGCGCGACGTCACCGAGCAGAAGGCGGTGGCGGCCCAACTGGAGACCGCGCTCTATCATGCCGAGGCCGCCAACCGCGCCAAGTCCGATTTTCTGGCCAACATGAGTCACGAGCTGCGCACGCCGCTGAACGGGGTGATCGGCTACGCCGAGGCGCTGGGGTTGGGCATCTTCGGCCAGCTGACACCCAAGCAGATCGAGTACGTCAGCAACATCCGCAACGCCGGCACGCTGCTGCTCGGCATCGTCAACGACCTCCTGGACCTCTCGGTGGTCGAGGCCGGGCGTCAGGTGCTGGCCGAGTCCGATGCCGAGATCGGGGTTCTGGTGCAGTCGGTGGTGGCGCTGGTGCGCGACCGTGCCAACTCCAAGCAACTGGCGCTGGCGGTGCGGTTGCCCGATCCGGTGCCGGTGGTACGCTGCGACGAGCTGAAGATCAAGCAGGTGCTGGTCAATCTGGTGGTCAACGCCATCAAGTTCACCAATCCCGGCGGCAAGATCGAGGTGATGGCGGTGCGGTTGGCCGACGGCGGACTCGCGATCTCGATCATCGATACCGGCATCGGCATCGCTCCCCAGGATCTGCCCAAGGTGATGACGCCGTTCGGTCAGGTCGAGCCGGTGCATGCCCGCAAGCAGGGCGGGGTCGGGCTTGGCCTGCCCCTGGCCAAGAAGCTGATCGAACTGCATGGCGGCACGCTCGGCCTGGACAGCACGGTCGGTGTCGGGACCACGGCCCGGGTGACCTTGCCGGCCGGACGTGTTTACGGCGCCGCCAGCGGACAACTCGGGCTTTGCGTTCGGAGGCCGGACCTGTAAAGTCGGAGCGCGTTGACCGGGACAACGGAGTCCGGGGATGAGGGGACAGGGAGCGGGGAATGGCTGAGCATCCGTCGATGAAGGGTCGGGGTCTTCTCGCGCGCGTCTGGCGTCTCGTGGTGACCCCGTCCGCGTACTACTCCCTGGGCGCCATTCTCCTTTATGGCATTGCGCTTGGCGCCGTCGGCTGGGGCGGCTTCCACTGGGCGATCGAGCTTTCGAACACCGAGACCTTCTGCGTCTCCTGTCACGAGCACGCCGCCTTCACGCTGCCCGAGGTTCAGAAGACCGCGCACTACAGCAATATTTCCGGGGCGCGGGCGCAGTGTTACGACTGTCATGTGCCGCGCGACTGGGTGCACAAGGTGGCAACCAAGATTTTCGTGACCCGCGAGTTGTTTCAGCACATGGCGGGGGCGATCGATACCCGCGAGAAGTACGAGGCCAAGCGCCTCTCGATGGCGGTCGAGGTCTGGCAGCGGATGAGGGACTCGAACTCCCGCGAGTGCCGCAATTGCCACGACTACAGCTTCATGAGTCTCAAGCAGCAGGAGGGGCTGGCCGCACGCCAGCATCAGCTGGCCGCCGAGCGCCGGGTCGGCTGCATCGAATGTCACATGGGGGTCGCCCACAAGCTGCCGGTCGGCGCTCCCGAGCGCCATCTGCTTACCGAAGGCCAGCCCTGACCCCGGGGATGGGGGGCGAACAGAAAACGGGGCGGCCGGTTCCAGCCGGCCGCCCCGTTTTCGTCATCAGCTCAGGTCTTGTCAGGTGAGGGCGACCTCGGCCGGGTCGTCGCCGAGATCGTCGTCGAACTGCGAGCCGTTGAGATTGCTGGCCATGCGCCGCAGCACATCCATCGCCACCGCCAACTCGGCCTTGGCCACCCCGTGAGTGGCCTCGCGGTTGACCTCAAGGGAGCACGGCAGCAGGACATCGCGCAGCGCCCGGCCCTTGGGCGTGAGGTAGATGTTGACCTTGCGGCGGTCATGGGTGTTGCGCACCCGCTCGACCAGGCCGCGCCGTTCCATGCCGTTGAGGGCGGTGACGGTGGTCGGCTCCATCATGCCGACCCGCTGGCTGAGTTCGCGCTGGGTCAGACCATCCTCGTCCCAAAGGGCGCGCAGGAAAAACCACTGTCCCATGCTGACGCCGTGGGTGGCGATCCGGGACTGCAGGGCGCGGGCGAGCGACCGGTGGACGTCCCGGACGAGATAGCCGATCGTGGTATCGGAGAACGCCATCGGCTGGTCCGCGACAAGTTCGGGCGCAGGGACCATCTGCGGCGGCAGCCGGACCGCAAACGATCCCGCAGCCTGCTCGTCAACTCGCTCCTTCACGGCGCGCGGCCACGAGAGCGGCGCCTGCAGTACTTTTTCCATCCTGGCACCTTCTAGTTCGGACATGACCAGCGACTATGCCCGTCGCTGATGCGACTATGCCCGTCGCTGATGAGTCGCCTTGACGTTAATCATTGCCTAAATCTGTGTGTCTGGACCAAGCGCTAAACCATGGCGATAAATCGGATGACTGTCTCTTGACCGTGCCCCAATCCTGCTGTCCCGCCAACACTGTTTAGCAACTTCTGCCAGCCTCATGAGCACGAATATGGAGGTCACCGTTTGTTTGGCAAGTCACCGGCCTACGACGAATAATTTAATCCTTTCGGCTGGCGTGGCCGGGGCGACGAACCCGGGCCTGTCGGATAAAAATGCCTATTGTCAATATGTTATCTGGATATGCCCGGCTATTGCGGTCATTGGTGCGCTTGATATGAACACTGATTACAAAATTATCTCGGATTTGATGGAAGTTTGTTCTGAAACCGGCTGTTGCGGGGGGTAAGCGAAGGCGTCAGGTGGGGTAAACCGGCGACCGCCGCGGGCAGGGCGAGCGGAGACGGGTCAGAAAACCATAATAGAATCATAATAAAATCAATGAGATAGAGTAATGCTACGGTCCTCATTGTCAGTTTGCAATGAAATTTGCGAAAAGCGCGGTGGGGCGAAGGTTATTCATTCGCATGATAACAATACAGCCCGCTTTTCGCGGAATACGGCTGGATCCTGCGCTCATAGGGTTCATTGATGACTCTTGCAACGAAATGAAATGTCCCGACGGGTCCGGGGGGCGGGCGATCGGGTGCTGAGTCTTCCATCTAACCAATTGAAAGTCCGTACTGTCGTATGAAAGCAGCGCCTTTCGCAAAATGCAATTGGCCGCTGTCTCAGGGGCGAGACCCGCGGAACGACCCGCGGCAGCCCTTTCCCCTATAAAGCGTCTGGTTAAGTAAGCTCAGTGAGTATATTAAATCCTTCGCCAAATTCCAGAGATGCGAAAAATGCATTCCAGAAATGCTCTATAGTCATTCCTCAGGCGCCGTCGCCGCGGCCCCGGGGCGGTAGGGTGGGGCATGAAGACCGCCGATTTCGACTTTCTTTTGCCGCCCTCCCGGATCGCCGCCCATCCGATGCGACCGCGCGACCATGCCCGTCTCCTGATCCCCGATGGTCAGGGCTTTGACGACCGGCACATCTTCGAGCTTCCGGCTTTGCTGCGGCCGGGCGATCTCCTGGTTTTCAACGATACCCGGGTGATTCCGGCCCGGCTGACCGGCCATCGCGGTGCGGTGCTGGTCGAGGTGACGCTGCACATGCGCCAGTCGCCGGGCCGCTGGCTGGCTTTTGCCCGTCCGGGCAAGCGGCTGCGGCCGGGGCAGGTCATTGTCTTTGCCCCCGGTTTTGAGGCCGGCGTGGTGGCCAAGCGGGAAAGCGGCGAGATCGAACTCGACTTCAATGCCACCGACCGGGACCTGCTGGCCGGGCTCCGGGCTCACGGCCGGCTGCCGTTGCCGCCTTATATCCGCCGTCCCGCTGGCCCCGAGGCCGGCGATGCCGAAGACTACCAGACCCTGTTCGCCGCTCGGGACGGCGCGGTGGCGGCGCCGACCGCCGGCCTGCATTTCACTCCGGCCCTGATGGCGGCGCTGGCGGCGCGCGGTGTCGCCACCGCTGCGGTGACGCTGCATGTCGGCGCCGGCACCTTCCGGCCGGTCAAAGTCGATGACGTCGCTGAACACATCATGCACGCCGAGGCCGGCGAACTCGGCGAGGAGACGGTGGCAGCGGTGATGGCGACACGGAAGGCTGGCGGCCGGGTGGTCGCGGTGGGTACAACGTCGCTGCGCCTTCTGGAGTCCGTGGCCGGCTCCGAGGGCGGGTTCCGGCCGTTCTCCGGCGCGACCTCGATTTTTATCACCCCCGGCTACCGGTTCCGGATCGTCGATATGCTGTTGACCAACTTCCATCTGCCGCGCTCGACCCTCTTTATGCTGGTCTGCGCGTTTGCCGGGACGGCGCCCATGCACGCCGCCTACCGCCATGCCATCGAGGCCGGCTACCGCTTCTATTCCTACGGCGATGCCTGCCTCCTCGAACGGCCGCCGTCATGACCGGCTTTCGCCTGCTCGGCCGCGATGGCGCCGCGCGCCGGGGCGTGCTCGCCACCGCCCACGGCGAGATCAACACCCCGGCCTTCATGCCGGTGGGCACCGCGGCGACGGTCAAGGGCATGCTGCCCGAGCAGGTCGCCGGCACCGGTGCCGAGATCATTCTCGGCAATACCTATCATCTGATGCTGCGGCCGGGGGCCGGACGGGTGGCCGACCTTGGCGGTCTGCACCGCTTCATGAACTGGCCCGGGCCAATCCTCACCGATTCCGGCGGTTTTCAGGTGATGTCGCTGGCGGGCCTGCGCACCCTCGGCGAAGCCGGCGTGACCTTCCGCTCCCACCTCGACGGCAGCGTCCATCAGCTGACACCCGAGCGCTCGATCGAGATTCAGCGCCAGCTCGACGCCGACATCACGATGTGCTTCGACGAGTGCACGCCCTGGCCGGCGACCGAGGCCCAGGCGGCGCAGTCGATGCGGCTGTCGATGCGCTGGGCCGGGCGCTGCCGCGATGTGTTCATCGCGCGGCCGGGCTACGGCCTGTTCGGTATCGTCCAGGGCAGCATCTACCCGGACCTTCGCGCGGAGTCGGCGGCGGCGCTGGCCGGGCTGGGTTTCGACGGCTACGCGATCGGCGGTCTTGCCGTCGGCGAGGGGCAGGCGTTGATGCTGGCCACTCTCGATACCACGGTGCCGCTGCTGCCCCAGGACCGGCCGCGCTATCTGATGGGGGTCGGGCGGCCCTCGGACATCGTCGAGGCGGTGGCCCGGGGTATCGACATGTTTGATTGCGTGATGCCGACCCGCTCGGGCCGCACCGGCCAGGGCTTCACCCGGCGCGGCACGATCAACATCCGCAACGCCCGCCATGGCGCCGACCCGCGGCCGCTCGAGGCCGGCTGCGCCTGTCCGGCCTGCCGCGGCTATTCCCGCGCCTATCTCCATCATCTGTTCCGGGCCCAGGAGATGCTGGGGCCGATGCTGCTGACCTGGCACAATCTCCAGCACTTCCAGGCGCTGATGCGCGGTCTGCGCGCCGCAATCGAGGCTGGCAGCCTTCCGGCCTTCATCGCCGCCTTCGCCGCCGAGGAGGCGCTGGGAGACATCGAGCCGCTTTCGGGCGCCGTGGCCGACGCCCCGGAGGATGACCAATGACCGATCCGCGCTATCAGGGCCTGACCCAGCTCGGCGCCCGGGCGGCGCTACCCGCCAGTCCGGGCGAGGCCGTGCTGGAGCGGGTGGCCAATCCTCACCCCGACCAGCGCTATCTCGTGCGTTTCACCGCCCCCGAGTTCACCTCGCTCTGCCCGATCACCGGCCAGCCCGATTTCGCCCATCTCGTGATCGACTACGTGCCGGCGGCGTGGCTGGTCGAGAGCAAGTCGCTGAAACTCTATCTTGGCGCCTTTCGCAACCACGGCGCCTTTCACGAGGCCTGCACCCTCGAGATCGCCCTGCGGCTGCGGGCCGAACTTGCGCCGGTCTGGCTGCGCATCGGCGGTTACTGGTATCCCCGCGGCGGCATGCCGATCGACGTCTTCTGGCAGTCCGGCCCGCCCCCCGAGGGCCTGTGGCTGCCGCCCCAGGAGGTCGCGCCCTACCGGGGGCGGGGGTGAGGGCGGCGATCCGGGCCGAGGCGCTGGCGCTCGGGTTCGACGCCGTCGGCTTTGCGCCGGCGGCGCTGGGTGATGGGGTGAAGGACGCTCTCGCCGGGTTTCTTGCCGCGGGTTACCATGGCGAGATGGCATGGCTGGCGGAATCGGCGGCGCGGCGGCGCGATCCCCGCGGGCTCTGGCCGGACGCGCGCACGGTGATTGCCCTCGGGATGAATTACGGGCCGGGACCGGACGGGCCGATCGCCGCCGACCGGGGCGCGATCTCGGTCTATGCCCGCGGGCGCGACTATCACGATGTCGTCAAGAAGCGGCTGAAGCGGCTGGCGGGGTGGCTGCACCGGCAGTTCCGCCATGAGGTCAAGGTTTTCGTCGATACCGCGCCGGTGCTCGAAAAGCCGTTGGCGGCGCTGGCCGGGCTGGGCTGGCAGGGCCGGCACACCAATCTGGTTTCACGCGACTTCGGCTCATGGCTGTTTCTCGGCGAGATCTACACCACGCTCGACCTGCCGCCCGACCCGCCGGCCGTCGACCGTTGCGGTCGCTGTGTGCGTTGTCTTGAGGTCTGCCCGACCCGGGCCTTCACCGGGCCATACCGGCTGGATGCCCGGCGCTGCGTCTCCTATCTCACCATCGAGCACGCCGGGCCGATTCCGCTGGCGCTGCGGCCGCATCTCGGCAACCGCATCTATGGCTGCGACGATTGCCTGGCGGTCTGCCCCTGGAACCGGTTCGCCCAGGCGTGCCGGGAGCAGGCACTGCTGCCCCGGGCCGACCTGACCCGGCCTCGCCTCGCCGAACTCGCCCGCCTCGACGACACCGGCTTTCGCGCGCTTTTTTCCGGCTCGCCGGTCAAGCGGATCGGCCGCGACCGCTTTCTGCGCAATGTCCTGATCGCGATCGGCAACAGCGGCGCGCCGGAACTGGCGCCGGTGGCGGCGGCGCTTGGGTCCGATCCCAACCCGGTGGTGGCCGAGGCGGCGGACTGGGCGGTCGGGCGGCTCGGGTCAGGCCGCCCTCAGAGCGGCGAGTCTTCGGCATTGGCGAGGAGGGTCAGCAACTCGTCGCCGGTGACCGGCGGGCTGAAGAGGTAGCCCTGGATCTCGTCGCAACCCATGCGCCGGAGCGCCGCGAGTTGCTGCACGGTTTCGACGCCCTCGGCGACCACCCGGTGGCGCAGGGCGTGGCCCATACTGATGATCGCGCGCACGATCTCGGCGTCATCGGGATCGGTGGCCACGTCCATCACGAACGAACGGTCGATCTTGATCGTTTCCAGCGGCAGCCGCCGGAGATGGCTGAGAGAGGAATAGCCGCAGCCGAAATCATCCATAGAGAGGTGAACCCCCATCGCGGCGATCTCGCGTAACAGACCGACCGCGGCCTGACCGTCCTTGACGATCACGCTTTCGGTGATCTCCAGCTCGATGTCGGCCGGGGTCAGGCCGGAATTGGCCAGCACTGCGGCCAGGGTGCCGATGAACTCGCGCCGGACCTGCTTGACCGAGAGATTGATCGCCATCCGCACCTTCTCGAAGCCGGCCTCCTTGAGAATGCGCCGCTGGCGGCAGGCGGTTTCCAGCACCCAGCCGCCAACCTCGGAGATCAGGCCGGTGCGCTCCAGCACCGGCACGAACTCGTCGGGCGGCACCGGGCCGAGGTCGAGGTTGCGCCAGCGCAACAGCGCCTCGACGCCGAGAATCTGCCAGCTCGCGATATCGACCTTGGGCTGGTAGACGAGGCTGAACTCCCGGCGCTCCATGGCGCCCGAGAGGCCGCTGTTGATGGCCACCCGGTTCTTGACCAGGGCGTTGAGGGTGCTGGTGAAGAAGCGGTAGTTGATCACCGCGTCCTCGCGCGCGCCCTGAAGCGCGGCGGCGGCGTTGCGCAGCAGGGTGTCGACGCTGTCGCCGTCCTGGGGAAAGGTGGAGATGCCGATCACGGTCGGCACCACCACCTGATAGCCCGAGAGGGTGATCGGCCGGCGCAGCGCGGCCAGGATGCGCTCGGCCAGGGCCGCCGCATCCTGCTGCTGTTCGAGATGGACGGTGAGGACGGCAAATTCGGTGTCGCCCAGCCGGGCCACGGTATCGCGCGCCCGCACCGCGTCCGAGAGACGCTGCCCGACCTCGCGCACCAGATCATCGGCGGCGGCATGGCCGATGCCGTCGTTGACGAAGGCCAGATTGTCGATGCTGACCAGCAGCACCGCGCCGCCCTCGCCCTCGCCCTCGCCGCCGGGGCTGCCGAGGGTCCGGCGCAGGCGGTCGTGAAAGAGGGTGCGGTTCGGCAGGGTGGTCACCGGGTCGTAGAGCGCCTGCTGCTGGATGATGGCTTCGGCCCGGGTCGATTCGGTGATGTCGCGGGCCAGCACGACCAGAGCCGGTGGCTCGCCCTCCAGCAGATGCAGCCGCAGGCCGACGCCGTAGGTCGAGCCGTTCTTGCGCTGGTGGATGCTCTCGATCTCGATTTCGGGCGTATCGCCCTGGCAGAGCTTGTGATAGAGGGCGTCGAGCCGGGCAGCGTCGAGGCCGGGGTTGAGGTCGGGCAGGGTCAGCTGCTCGAACTCGGTGCTGCCATAGCCCAGCGCCTCGCGGGCATGGCGATTGGCCAGCTGAAACCGCCACGAGCCGGGATGAACGACAAAGATTTCGTCGGTGCTTTCCTCGACGATGCTCAGGAGGCGCCGGCACAGCCTTTGTGCCGCCGGCTCGACCCGGTCGCCGCTGTTGCCGGCTCCGGTGGCCGACAGCCACTCGGCCCCGGTGGCCGCCGTTGGTCCAGATGCTGACCTGCTTTTCATGGGCCGGTCTCCAGGTCAATTCGGGACAATCAGCGCGCCCCGCGACCATGACAAGGCACTGTTGTGATCACGGAATAGAAATTTTTGCTTCGCACCCTCGGGGCTTTGTTGGCGCCGCCGCCGTGAACTTCGATCGAAGAAACAATATTAAAATATAATCCCGATTATACTGAATGATCAGAGGGATTCCTACCAATATTTTTTGAAATAGTCTTTCGTGAGCCCGCGGCGCCGGCCGGGGCGAGTCTGGCATCATCTTTGCTAGTGATCGGCGGAGCAGCGTTAACCCGGGAGGGCAAGCATGAGCATTTCCATGGCCATCGACGGCGCGAGCAGCAGCCTGAGCGCAGGCGCGGCGCTGCCTTCCGGCCGATCGGGCGTCGAGCAGGCGATCTTTCAGGCCAGCCGCGAAACCGGGGTCGATTTTGCCTACCTGATGGAAAAAGCTGCCGTCGAAAGCAGTTTCCAGCCCGATCTCAAGGCCACCACCAGCAGCGCCACCGGGCTTTATCAGTTCATCGACAGCACCTGGCTGTCGGCGATGAAGGCCCATGGCGCGGAGCATGGCCTTGGCCAGTATGCCGACGCCATCCAGCGCCGGACCGATGGCGGCTTCACCGTCGCGGATCCGGCGACCCGTAAACAGATTCTGGATCTGCGCAAAGACCCCAAAATTTCCGCGGTGCTGGCCGCGGAACTGACCAAGGACAACAAGACGGCGCTGGAGTCGAGACTCGGCGGCACGGTCGGCTCGACCGAGCTTTATCTCGCTCATTTCCTCGGCGCCAGCGGCGCCGGCAAGTTTCTGGAGGCGATGCGCGCCAATCCGCTCAAGGCCGCCCGCGACGTTGTGCCTGAAGCGGCGGCGAGCAACACTCCGGTATTTTACGACCGCCAGACCGGTCAGCCCAAGACCCTGGCCCAGGTCTACGACCGTTTCGCCAAGAAGTTCGGCGACTCCTCGGGCGAGATTGTCAGCGCCGACCGCAGCGCCGGCGGTGGCGCCGGCCTGACCCAGATGATCCGCAACGTCGCTTCGGGCAAGAACCCGATGGATGCGCTGAAGAGCATGCCGCTGACCGGCTACACCATGCTGGCGCTGGCGGCACTTCAGACTCCCGACGAAAGCAGGACCAGCGGTGACGGCAAAACCCCGTTTGGCAGTCGCCGGATGGGCGAGACCTCACCATCGGCCGCGGGGAGGTCGGTCAACGATGGTCGGGATCGCTGGTGGAAGGCGGCCTCATGAGCGGCTCTCGATATTTGTGCCCTCCGGCGGCCCGCTGGACGATTGACCAAAGGCAAATCGTCTGCCATTGACGTGCGGCAAGCAATTATCGCAGGAAAGGGGCATCATGCGCGGTTCAAACCTTGTCCTGGCGGCTCTGGTCGCCACGCTGATTCTTGGCGCATCGAACGCCTGGGCCGGTGGTGTGAGTTTTGAAAACAAGGCCCAGATTCCACTTAAGTTTTTCACCCAGGGCGTGATGAGAGACGGGACAACCACGAGTTGGTCGCTCTGGAGTCTCAATTCTCACCACAAGACCCGGGTGAAATGCACCGGATGTGTCAGCTTCAACTTCGAGATCCGCACCGACAAGCGGCACCCCGTCAAGTATCAGCTGGATCTCGATCACACCTACAAGCTCAATTACAACCGCCAGAAAAACAAGTGGGACCTGTTTCAATAGCCTGCGCGGGGCGGGCCGTCAGGTCCGGTTGGCGTCGGCGGTTGCGGTCGCCGCTGCGGGGGTCTCCTTGCGGATCGTCGGCCCCCAGTAGTTCCAGGCCAGTTCGTGGAAGAAGTAGATGCTGCTGTCGATCACGGCGTTGCCCAGCGCAAGGCCGCTGGAGAGCCAGAAATTGCCGGTAAAGAGCAGGCCGGTGGCCAGGACGTTGGCGATGCTGACCATGCGGTAGCTGATGGTCTTGGTCAGGGCGATGCCGGTGGGATCGCTCTGCGGGTCGGGACCCAGGGTGTTCCAGGCGATCTCGTGGGTGTCGTAGAGCACGCTGGAGACCACGGCATTGAACAGCGCGATGCCGCCGCCGCCAAGCAGGGTGCCGGTATAAAGGTAGCCGACGACGAGAGCGTCGATCGAGGCGGCGACGCGGTAGGTGACGGTCTTGCCCTGGCTGACCACCCAGGCGGCCACCCCCTCCGAGGCATCCGGCTTCGCTTCGGCCGGGACGGCGGCCGGGGCGTCGGGTGCGGTCGCGACCGTTCGCAGCGCGGCGTCGCCGACCGGTTGCCCGGCCATCGCGGGGGCGAAGGCGGTGACGCTGAGCGCGAACCAGCCGAGAAAAAACCAGCGCATCAGACTGCCCATCTCAATCTCCCTCTTCCTCGTCATTCTGGACCGGTTCCAGAACGCGATCAGGGTAGCAACTCCGGTTCCTCGTGGGGTGAGGAAAACGACGGCCGGTTTTCCGCAACTGGCGCCGCGGCCGGGGCGAGCGGTGGCGTCGGGCCTGATGCCGGGATCTTGCCGTTGCGAGTCGGGCCGGATGGGGCTATCTTTGAGCAGAGTTATTATTCTGTTAACCCTGACGTGACGTGCGGCTCGGGCTTCGGCGGCCCGGCGTTTTTGAGAGAGTGTCATGGCCTTCAAACTGCCCCTCCTGGTCCTTGCGGCCCTGGGTCTGTCATCCTGCGGTGGCGGCCCTGAGGCGTTCTGCAAGGCAAGCCAGCCGATCTTTCTGAAGGGTGACGACGTCCTCAGCGACAGCACCATGCAGGAGTTCATCACCAACGAGGATGCCCGCCAGGAGTTGTGCGGCCGCTTCGACGGTCATGATCTCTTCGATCTCGGGCTGAGCAAGGCGGAACTGACGCCGCGCTGACCGGTGGTTGACAAGCGGCGCGCCCGGGCCGAAAAAACGGTCAAGGGAGAGCCAATGACCGACCCGACCGCCGCCCTGCTCGCCGAATTGATCGCGGCGCTGAAGGCCGCCATGCCCTATGCCCTGGAGAGCGCCCGTCGACACGAACGGCTGGGCCTGAGCGAGGAAGCCGGCGCCGCGCGCGCCGTTCACCGCCAGGCCCAATGGGCGCTGCACGCCGCCGGCCACGACCCCGCGCCTCGCCTCGCCGGCATCGCCGGGGCGCGGGAGTGCGAGGATTGAACCGGCATGCCCGGCGCGGCTACCGCCAGGGTGGCTCGCCGGGTCAGCGGAACTGGAACGGGATGGTGAAGATCAGTTGGGCCGGGGTGGCGCCGGCCGGGGCGGCGGGAAAGGGGGCGGCGGCGGCGACTGCGGCCAGGGCCGCGCGGTCGAGGCTGGCGACGCTGCTGCTGGCGCCGAGGCTGGCCGAGAGCAGGGTGCCGTCGGCGGCGAGGGCAAAGGTGATGGTGGCGATGCCGGGGCTGTGGACGTCGCGGGGCTTGCGGCGTTCGATGCGCGTCCAGACCAGCCGGCCATAGGCGGCGAGGCGTTCGCTCGGCACCGGCAGCAGGCCGCCGGTCTCGGGGCCGGGGCGGCTGGGCGGCAGGTCGGGCGCCGCCGTCGCGGCCGGGACGGACCGGGGCTCGGGCGCGGGTCTGGTTTCGGCGGGCCGGCGGGCCGGCGGCGTTACCACCGTCCGGGTCGTCCGCGCCGGTGCCGGCGGCCTGACCGGCGCGGGCTTGATT
>JBAXPR010000004.1:0-77150 GCA_037132135.1 Rhodospirillaceae bacterium | reverse complement strand
TGGTCGACGAGATCGTCGATGGCGTCGACGAGTTGGGCGTGCTGCTGATGGGCCACGCCCGGGGCGCCTACTGGTTCGGCTCCCACCTTTCGACCCACCAGACCCGCGCCCTGATCGAGCACAACAGCGCCACCAGTCTTCAGGTCACGGTGGGCGTGCTGTCGGGGGTGATCTGGGCGCTGGAGAATCCCAAGGCCGGCATCGTCGATCCCGACGAGATCGATTTTCAGCGCATCATGGAGATCTCGACGCCCTATCTCGGCGACCTCGTCGGCGCCTACAGCGACTGGACGCCGCTCCAGGATCGCGCCGTGCTGTTCCCCGAAGACATCGACACCAAAGACCCCTGGCAGTTCAAGAACTTCCGGGTGGTGTGAGCGGAGCGGCGCCGGGGGGAGGGGCGGGTGTCCCGTCCCCGGCGCCCCGGTGCCGGGTGCGGCGTCAGGGCGCCGCGCTGCCGGCCGACGGGGCGGGCTTGGCCGCAAGGAAGCGGCCGATTTCACGGTCGTTGACCGTGATGTGGTAGACGATCCAGTTGCGGAAGGCGCGGAGGAAATATTCGTTGAAATCGCCGCAGCCCGGACGAAACTGGCGCAACTCGGCGAGCATGCGCAAAAAGGTCTCGTGCTTCTCGCGGTGCTCGGCCAGTTCGGGGAAGCCGATCGCGGCCATCACCGCCTCCTCGTTGTCGAAATGATCCTTGAAGATCGCTTCGAGGCCGCCGATGGTCTCTTGGATCGCCTCGGCGCTGTGCGTGGCGGGCTGGCGGTCGAGGATGTCGTTGAAGCGGTTGATCAGGCTCTGGTGGTCGCGGTCAACGGCGTCGATCCCGATCAGGTACTCGTCCTTCCAGGCGATGGCCTGCGACGGTTTGCCGCCGCTTTTCCTGCCCATCAGCCGCGCCCCCGGTCAAAGCGGACCGCCTCTTCGGCCGCCCGGACCAGGGCCTTGGCCTTGTTGACCGTCTCTTGATATTCGGCTTCGGGATCGCTGTCGGCGACCACGCCGCCGCCGGCCTGGACATAGAGGGTGCCGTCCTTGACCAGACCGGTGCGTAGCGCGATGCAGGTATCCATGGCGCCGCCGGCCGAGAAATAGCCGACGCAGCCGCCGTAAAAACCACGCCGGGTCTTTTCCAGCTCGTCGATGATCTCCATCGCCCGCACCTTGGGCGCGCCCGAGACGGTGCCGGCGGGAAAACCGGCGGCCAGGGCATCGAGGGCGTCGAAGCGCCCGGCGTCGATCTCGCCCTCGACATTGGAGACGATGTGCATGACGTGGGAGTAAAGCTCGACCACGAACTGCTCGGTGACCCGGATCGTGCCGACCCGGGCCACGCGGCCGACATCGTTGCGCCCGAGATCAAGCAGCATCAGATGCTCGGCCAGTTCCTTGGGGTCGGAGAGCAGATCCTTTTCGAGCGCGCGGTCCTCGGTCGGCGAAAGGCCGCGGCGGCGGGTGCCGGCAATCGGCCGGATCGTGACCTTGCCATCGCGCAGCCGGACCAGGATTTCCGGGCTGGAGCCGATCAGGCTGAAGCCGTCGAAATTGAGATAGAACAGGAACGGTGACGGGTTGAGCCGGCGCAGCGACCGGTACAGCGCCACCGGCGGCAACTCGAAGGGCAGCGAGAAGCGCTGCGAGGGCACGACCTGAAAGATGTCGCCGGCCCGGATGTAATCCTTGGCCGTCTCGACGATGGCGTGATATTCGGCCCGGCTGGTGTTGGAGACCGGCACCGCCGGCTGCGGCCGGGCGGCGGCCGGCGGTGCCCGGCCGCCCTCGTTCCAGGAGTTGCGCAGCGGGCTTTCCAGACCGGCCAGCACCTCTTCCAGCCGCCGGACCGCGCGCAGATAAGCCTCGCCGGCGTCGATGCCGGGCAGCGGCCTCACCGGCGTCACCACGGTGACGATGCTCTTGACGTTGTCGAAGATCACCATCACCGTCGGCCGCATCAGCACCGCGTCGGGGATGCCAAGCTCGTCGGGGTTGCTGTCGGGCAGGCGCTCGATCAGCCGCACCATGTCGTAGCCGAGATAGCCAAAGAGGCCGGCCGACATCGGCGGCAGCGTTTCGGGCAGCGCGATCCGGCATTCGGCGAGCAGCGTTCTGAGCGCGGTCAGCGGCGCCTCGGCCTGGGGCTCGAAGCGGTCGCGGTCGGTGAGGGCATCGCGGTTGATTTCGGCGCCGTGGCCCCGGCAGCGCCAGATCAGGTCGGGATGGAGGCCGATCAGCGAATAGCGGCCGAGCTTTTCTCCGCCCTCCACCGATTCCAGCAGAAAACTGTAAGCCCGGTCATGGGCCAGCTTGAGCATCGCCGAGACCGGGGTTTCCAGGTCGTTGACCAGACTGGCCCACACCACCTGCGGCGTGCCGGCGGCGTAAGTCGGCTCGAAATCAGCGAGGGCGGGCAGGACGGTCACGGGACGAGTCTCCGGAGGCGGTGACGAGGCGGCGGCGGATCAGTTGTTGGAGGAGTACATCGCCTGGATGCGCTCCTGGTTGATGCGGACCGGGTATGAGAGACGCAGGCCCTCGGCGAACTGGGCCAGCAGATCGTTGGACAACTCCTGGCGTTCGGCCTCGGCGAGGCTCTTGACCGCACCGGCGGCGGTGGTCGGGTCGGCCGCGATCACCGTCTTGAGGCGTGCCACCACCTGACCCTCGGCGGTGGCGGCCCTGGCAATGCCGCCGGGTGCCAGGGTGAAGAGCGATTTCAGCAGCGCTGGCGGCAGCGGGCCGCCGGCACCCGGAGCGCGGCCCAGCGGCTCGGTGGTCGCGGCGACGGCGCCGGCGGCGCGGGCCACCGTTTCGGGGCTGCCCCCGGCCTTCAGCTGGCTCTCGATCTCCTCGGCTTTGGCGGCGGCGGCCTTGGCCCGCTGCTCGGCCTTCCAAGCGGCGATCACCTGATCCCGCACCTCGGCCAGCGGCCTGAGGTGAGAGGGGGTGATGGCGTCGACTCGGACCACGAAGGAGTTGGTCTCGGCGCCTTCGGTCACCGGGCTGCGCCCGCCCTGGGCCAGGGCGAAAGCGGCCTGAAGCACGGCGGGCAGATCCGGGATGCCCTTGATTCTGCTGCCGTCGGGGCTGTTGCCCTCGCTGTCGGCGGTGGCGACCTTGACCAGTTGGAGCTTGAACTTGGTCGCGGCCTCTTCAAGGGTGGCGCCGCCGGCCAGGGCGTCCTCGATCCGGTTGACGAATCGGGGCATGGCGTCGGCGGCGTGGTCCTTGCGCAACTGGCTGGCAACGTCGTCGTGAACGGTGGCGAGGGTCCGGGTCTGGGCCGGCTCGATCTTCGTGACCTTGACCACATGCCAGCCGAGGTCGGACTTGAAGGCGTCGGGGATGACGCCGGCCTCAAGCGCGAACACCGAGGCGCCGATCTCCGGGAGATCGGCTTCGGTCGCCGGACCAAGGCTGCCTGCCTCCAGCCCCTCGGCCCTGGCCGCGGCCTCGAGGTCGCCCTTGAGGGCGCGGGCCTTCTCGGCGACGGCACGGGCCTTGTCCTCGGTCTCTGCCAGCACCTGGACGAAGCTGCGGCGCTCGCCGGTCTGAAACTCGTCGGCGCGCTGGTCATAGGCGACCTTGATCTCGTCCTCGGTGATCTCGATGGTCTTGGCCAGCTCGTCGACACCGATCAGGGCGACGGTCAGCGCCCGGTATTCGGGGGCGGTGAAGCGGACCGCCTTGTCCTCGTGATAGCGGGTCTGCTCGGCGGCGTCGGGGGTGGCCGGTTCGGGCATCTTGTCGCTGGCCAGGGTCACGGTCTCGGCGACGCGCTTTTCCTGGCGGTAGCGATAGAGGGCGTCGACCAGCGGCGCCGGCGCCGTCGCGCCGGCCGAAACCGCGCCGAGCACGAGGTTGCGCCCGGTTTCCTCGCGGATCATGCCGACCAGGGCGGACTCGCTGAGGCTGTTGGCGGCCAGCGCCCGGCGCAGCAGTTCGGGCTCGAACTGGCCCTGCGGGGTGCGGAATCCGGGGATGCTTTGAATCCGGCGCCGCACCAGATCGTCGCCGGCATCGAGCCCGGCGTCGCGGGCGGCGAGGTTAAAGAGCGCCCGCTGAACCATTTGCTCCAGAGTCTGGCCGATCAGCCCCATCTGCTTGGCCTGCTCGAGATCGAACTGGCCGCCGAACATCGGACGCAGCCGGTTGATCTGCTTGCGGACCTCGGCATCGAATTCCTGGGCGGCAATCTTGGTCGGGCCGACCTCGATCAGGGTCGAGGCCGGGCCGCGGCTGCGGAAGATGTCGCCGATGCCCCAGATCGCGAAACTGGCGATCAGGAGAATGAACAGGCCCTTGACGATCCAGGTGCCGACGGTGCCGCGAATGAACTGGAGCATGGTGCAAGCGGACCTGCTGGCCGACCGGCGCAGGGCCGGCGGGCGAAATGGGACAAGCCACCCCCGGCGTCACGCGCAAAGGCATGGCGCCAAGGGTGGCGGGCCATCATAAGAGGCCGCCCGGTCGCGGGCAACCATCGAGTGGCGGCGGGCGCTAGATCTTCGAGCCGCTGCAGAACTGCCATTCGGAGCCGTGAAGACCGAACAGCAGCGCCGTCTTGTCCTTGCCCGAGCGCAGAATCGCGACCCGGAAGCGCTCGCCGGTGCAGGCCCCGGCCGGTTGCGCCTTCACCGGCACCGCGATGTGCTTCGACTTCAGGCAGCCGTCCGAGCCCTTGGGCGGGGCGCCGACGCCATCGGCCTTCTGGCCGTTGATCAGGAGATAATAATTGGTGGCCAGCCCGGCCTTGACCGTGGCCTTGAGTTCGATTTTGACGAAGCGGGACTTGTAAAGCCCGGAATCCTGTTCGCCGTCGGGCGGGGTCCCGGCGACCGGCCGGAATGAGATCGCGGCGCAGGCCGGTGGTTGCTTGCCGTCGGCGGCCGAAGCCGGTGACACGATCAATCCCGCCGCCGCCATCAGCAGCACGGCCCCAATCCCACTAAACAGACGCGCTTTCAACATGATGTGGTCTCCGCACAATCAAGCTACACCGGATGGTGTTCCGGCGCCCCGGAGAGTAGCGGCATCGCCCGCGGGCGGGCAAGGAAATAGCGTTCCCGTCCCTTCACCCCGAGCGCAAGTACCGTACCGCGGCGTCGCGTTCGAACAGGTAGAGCAGGACGCGCAACGCCTGGCCGCGCTCGGATTTGAGGTCGGGGTCGCGGTCGGTGATCAGGCGGGCGTCGTCGCGGGCGGCGGCGAGCAACTCGCCATGGACCGCGAGATCGGCGAGGCGGAAGCCGGGCAGGCCGGACTGTTTGGTGCCGAGCAGATCGCCGGCGCCGCGGAGACGCAGATCCTCCTCGGCGATCAGGAAGCCGTCCTCGGTGTCGCGCAGGATGCTGAGCCGGGCCTTGGCGGTCTCGTTGAGCGGGCCTTCATAGAGCATCAGGCAGGTCGAGGCGCCGCCGCCGCGGCCGATCCGGCCGCGCAATTGATGCAACTGGGCAAGGCCGAAGCGCTCGGCGTGCTCGATCACCATCACGGTGGCGGCGGGGACGTTGACTCCGACCTCGATCACGGTGGTGGCCACCAGCAGGTCGAGCCGGCCCTCGGCGAAGGCCGCCATCACCGCGTCCTTGTCGGGGCCCTTCATCTTGCCGTGCACCAGCCCGACCCGGTCGCCGAAGCGTGCCTTCAGCACGGCATACCGCTCGGTGGCGGCGGCAAGGTCGATCATTTCGGACTCATCGACCAGCGGGCAGACCCAATAGACCCGGGCGCCCTCGCCGACCTTGCGCTGGACCGCGTCCGCGACCTCGTCCAGGCGGTCGAGGGCGATGGTCACGGTCTTGACCGGCTGGCGGCCGGGCGGCTTCTCGGTCAGGCGCGAGACGTCGAGATCGCCATAGGCGGTCATGGTCAGGGTACGGGGAATCGGCGTCGCGGTCATCACCAGGACATCGACCGCCCGGCTCTTGGCCGAAAGCTGGAGCCGCTGGTTGACGCCGAAGCGGTGCTGTTCGTCGATTACCGCGAGGCCGAGATCGGCGAAGGCGACGTCTTCTTGGAAGAGGGCGTGGGTGCCGACCAGCAAGCGGGTGGTGCCGGCGGCGAGCCCCTGCAGCAGCGCGGTTCGGGCCTTGCCCTTGTCGCGGCCGGTGAGCAGGGCGACCTCCAGCCCGGCCGCCGCCGCGAGTTCGCCCAGGGACTGAAAGTGCTGGCGGGCCAGCAGTTCGGTCGGTGCCATCAGTGCCGCCTGATGGCCGCATTCGACAGCGTTGAGCATCGCCATCAGGGCGACGATGGTCTTGCCGCTGCCGACATCGCCCTGGAGCAGGCGCAGCATCCGCCGCTCCTCGGCCATGTCGGCGCAGATTTCGCCGAGCGCACTCTCCTGGCAGGCGGTGAGGCGGTAGGGCAGGGCTTCGAGCACCCGGGCGCGGAGGACGCCATCGCCCCTGACCGCCCGTCCGGCCTGCCGGCGCTGGCTGAGCCGGACCAGGGCGAGGGCCAACTGGTTGGCCAGCAGCTCGTCGAAGGCGAGGCGCTGGCGGTGGCGGCTGCCCGGGTCCAGTCCGGCCTGGTCCGCCGGGCCATGGGCGGCGGCGAGGGCGGTGCGCCAGTCGGGCCAGTCCTGCTGGCGCTGGTAGGGTGCATCCAGCCATTCGGGCAGTTCGGGCAGGCCGTCGAGGGCGGCGCGAATCGCCTTGCGCAGGGTCTTGGGCGCAAGGCCGCCGGTCATCGGGTAGACCGGCTCGATCCGTTCGATCTCGCCGCCGGCTTCGGGGGGGGCGATGTAGTCGGGATGGCTGATCTGGGGCGTGTCGTGAAAGCGGTCGATCCGGCCGCTGACCACCACGGTCTGCCCCGGCGGCAGTTGCTTCAGCAGGTAGTCGGCCCGGGCATGAAAGAAGACCAGTTCCAGCACCCCGGTCTCGTCGGTGCAGCGCACCTTGTAGGGATGGCGCGGCATCAGCGGCGGCGCGTGGCCGTCGACGCGCACGGTCAGGGTCGCGACCATGCCGCTCGGCGCCTCGGCGATTTTGGGCGTGAAGCTGCGGTCGATCAGACCGGTCGGCAGGTGCCAGAGCAGGTCGACCACCAGCGGCCCGGCCAGCTTCTCGATCAGCCTGGCGAAACGCGGGCCGACGCCCTTCAGCGCCCCCACCGGCCGGAACAGCGGATTGAGAATCTCGGGCCGCACGCAGGCTCCTCCGCAGGCGATGAAATCCCGGCGGTCTGGACCGCGACCGCCGGGCGGGATTATAGTGCGATGCGCGCTCCGGGCGATGGTTGATTATCGGGCTCCGCCGGGACGGGCCGAAGGAGGGTACGGTGGCTGACAACGAACACGGCGCCGCGGACAAGCGCGGATGGCCCGATATGCGCACGCTGCGCTGGCCACCCGAGGGCATCGAGGTCGATCCCGAGGCCAAGGCGACGCCGGTTGCGGTGGTGCCGCCGGTGGAATTTGCGGCCGATCCCGCCGGGTCCGGGGCGTTTGTGCCGGTACCGGTGCCCGATCGTCTGCGGACCCCCGAAACCGTGGTTGCGCCGCCGGCAGAAACGCCGCCGGCCGATGGCGCCATCGCCGTCGTCGGGGCGGAGGCCCAGGGCGCGCTGATTCTCTCCGAGGTGCGCTCGCTGCGGCAGGCGGTGGACGCACTGACCGCGACGGTGCGGGCGCTGTCCGATTCGGGCCGGGTCGGAGCCGGCGGCGGCGGTGGCGGCCCGGCGCGCAGCGTCTCCGACCATCAGGGCCGGCAGGAGATTCAGGAGTATTTCATGCGCCACCCCGGGCGCACGGTCTATCCCAAGGAAATTGCCGACGCCCTCAACCTGCCGGTGCTGAAGGTGGCCGAACTCTGCGAAGCCCTGGCGCAGCGCGGCCAGATCAGCCGCAATCTCGGAGGCTGAGGCGGTGGCGGTCCTGCTGCTGCTTGGCTGGGTGGGGCTGGCGCTGGTCCTGATCGACCGGCCGCGCCGTCGCCCGGCGCGGGCCGCCGACGGCCTGATCGGCCGGCTGATGCGGCTGGATTTTTAGGGTTCTTCGACGGAACCGGGAGCCATCATGTCGTTTGTGCTGTCGAAGCTGCTGTGGCCGCTGCTGGCGCCGGCCAATTTCGTCGCCATGCTGGCGGTGATCGGTGTCGGCCTTCAGCTGCTGGGCGGGCGGCGCTGGCGACGCACCGGCCTTGCCCTCAGTGCCGGGGTGGTGGCGCTCTGGGTGGCGCTGACCATGCTGCCGGTTTGGGCCTGGGTGCTGCTGCCGCTGGAGGCCCGCTTTCCCCAGCCGGTGTGGCCGGATCGGGTCGATGGCGTGGTCGTGCTCGGCGGTTCGGTCGACACCTCGGCCACCGCCGCCTGGAAGCATCCCACCGTCAATCACGCCGCCGACCGTCTGGTCGAATTCGCCTGGCTGGCAAAGCGTTATCCCCAGGCCCGGCTGGTGTTCACCGGCGGCTCAGGCA
The DNA here is from genome assembly GCA_037132135.1 of Rhodospirillaceae bacterium. Classification (GTDB taxonomy): domain Bacteria; phylum Pseudomonadota; class Alphaproteobacteria; order Azospirillales; family Azospirillaceae; genus BOG-933. The sequence continues at coordinate 68,727 of JBAXPR010000004.1, read as the reverse complement.
GCCTGTCCAGTCCGGAACAGCGGGAAGCGCCGGTGGCGCGGGCGGTGCTGGAGCGGATGGGCGCCCCGGTCGAGCGCATGGTTTTCGAGGACCGCTCGCGCAACACGCTCGAAAACGTCGTCTTCACCCGCGATCTGATGCAGCCCAAGCCGGGCGAGACCTGGGTGCTGATCACCTCGGCCTATCACATGCCGCGCGCGGTGGGAATTTTCCGCAAGAACGGCTGGCCGGTGTTGCCCGCCCCGGTAGGCTATTACACCGGGCTCGACGATGCTAAGGAGATCGGGCCGAATCTGGCCAAGGACCTCTACATCCTCGACGACGCGGTGCATGAGTGGGTCGGGTTGGCCGCGTACTGGCTGCTCGGCCGCACTGACGCCCTCTTTCCCGGGCCGGACTGAGACAAGGAAAAAGGCCGGCCGGGAGATCTGGCCGTCCCCCGGCCGGCCCGGCTCAGACGGCCAGGGCCGCTTCGCCTTCAAGTGTGGCGGCGACGGCGTGGACCACGGCGGCGATGCGGACGGCATTCTGAATCGCCGTGGTATCGAGACCGGCCTTGCGCACCTCGTGCTCGTGGGCCTCAAGGCACATGCCGCAGCCGTTGATCGCCGAGACCGCCAGCGACCAGAGTTCGAAATCGGCCTTGTCGACTCCGGGCTTAGCCAGGGCGTTCATGCGCAGCCGCGCCGGCATGGTCTTGTAGTCGGGCTTTGCGACCAGATGCAGGAAGCGGTAGTAGATGTTGTTCATGGCCATCAGCGCCGCCGCGGTCTTGGCGGCGGTGACCGCTTCCGGGCTGAGGCGGGCGGTGGCCTCGGCACCGATGGCCTGGATCACCAAGGCATTGCGTGAGGCCAGCGCCGCGGCCAGAAGCGTGCCCCAGCGTTGCTGATCGGTGAGGCCCGGCTCGGTGGTGATGCTGGAGAGGTTGAGCTTGAGATCACGGGCGTAATCGGGCAGGCGCTCTTTCAGGGCGTCGATCGACATGGCACTCTGGCTCCTTGAGAGGGGAACCCGCCCCCGGCCGGGCTTCGGACCGGGGGCGGGCTGACTGGGTTCAGGCGACCTTGATCACCTCTTCGCCCGGCTTCCAGTTGCACGGGCACAGCTCGTCGGTCTGCAGGGCGTCGAGCACCCGCAGCACTTCTTGCGGATTGCGCCCGACGCTGAGGTCGTTGACCGAGGCGAAGCGAATCACGTTCTCGGGATCGACGATGAAGGTCGCCCGCAGCGCCACGCCGGCGTTGGCGTCGAGGATGCCGAGTTCGGCGCACAGCTCGCGCTTGATGTCCGAGAGCCAGGGCTGGGTAATCTTGCCCAGATCCTCGCGGCTCTGGCGCCAGGCCAGATGGACGAAGTCGGAGTCGGTGCTGCCGCCGATGACCACGGTGTCGCGGTCCTTGAACTCGCCGTCGAGATTGGCAAAGGCGACGATTTCGGTCGGACAGACGAAGGTGAAGTCCTTCGGCCAGAAGAAATAGACCTTCCACTTGCCGGGGTAGCTGGCCTGGGTCAGCTCATGGAAATCGGAGGGGGACTTGGAGGAGCTGACGGCGGTCAGCTTGAAGGTGGGGAAGGTGGCGCCAACGGTCAACATCGGTAAAATCTCCTGGGTTGAGGGGCTCGGGGTTAAGAGGTTTGGCTGGTCGAGGGTTGGTGTCCGGTGGGCGGGGCCGGTGTGGCCGCTCGCCATGCCCCGAAGATAGGCATGTTGAACAAATCGATCAAACGAGATATTTAGTTTTCAGAAATCGTTTTTGTCGATTTATGAAGGAAGCGCCCGATGCGCCCGATGCCGTCGTTGCGTCAGGTCGGCTACCTGATCGCGCTTGCCCAGTACCGCCATTTCGGTCGCGCCGCCGATGCCTGCTTCGTCACCCAATCGACCCTTAGCGCCGGCCTGCAGGAGCTGGAATCGGTGCTGGGGGCGACTCTGGTCGAGCGGACCAAGCGGCGGGTTCATCTGACGCCGCTGGGCAAGGTGATGGCGGCGCGCGGGCGCGAGCTGATGCGCATGGCCGAAGAGATGACGGACCTGGCCCGGGGCGCCGCCGGGCCGCTGACCGGAGAGCGGCATCTCGGCGTCATTCCGACCATCGCACCGTTCCTGCTGCCGAAGGTGCTGCCGTCGCTGGGGCTGGGATTTCCCGAGCTGCGGCTGTCGTTGCGGGAGGATTTGTCGGCGCGACTGATCGAGCAACTCGACCGCGGCGAACTCGACGCCATCATCTATGCCTTGCCCTACGCCGCCGAGGGGCTGGAGGTGATGGAACTCGGGCAGGACCCGTTTCTGGTCGTCTGCGCGCCGGGGCACCGGCTGGCTGGCCGGTCGGCGGTCGAGACCGGGGATTTGCCGGCGGCGGAACTGATCCTGCTGCAGGACGGCAACTGCCTGACCGATCACGCCCTGGCCGCCTGCCGGCTCGCGGTTTCACGGGGCACCCGGGCCGGCAACACCAGCATGCTCGGCACCAGCCTGCACACCGTGGTCCAGATGGTCGCGGGCGGGCTGGGGATCACGCTGCTGCCCCGGCTGGCGGTCGAGGCCGGGATTCTGCGGGGTACCGAACTGGTGGCCCGGCAGGTGAGCGACGCCGGCGTGCGCACCCTGGCGCTGGCCTGGCGCCGGTCATCGCCCCATGGCGCCGAGTTCAGGCTGCTCGGCGATCACGTCGCGCGGGCGATTGCCGGCCGCTGACGCCCCGGACGTCACTCCTTGAGAATTTCCGCCGAGTCCTTGAGCCTGGGGCTGTCGGGCACCGCTTTGCGCTCTTCTTGGAGCCACTGACGGGCAAAGACCTTGTCGGTGGTGATGCGGTCGGCGACCAGCGCTGCCGCCCGGATGTGCTTATATTCGACGGTGCGACTCGTCTTGCCGTCGGAGACGGTCAAAACGGCGCCGGAGCGGTGCACGGTAATCGCCATTACGACGCCTTGGGTTTCACGAAATCGCCGGTCCGGCAGATCCCTTCTGCTAGCAGACTGACCCGATCATCACAAGCGGCATCGAAACCGCTCGCCTGAAGGATCAGCAGGCGACCGGGGTCGCGAAGCTGAGCGCGGTCGACAGCTGGGACAGCAGAGCGGCCGGGCCGACCGGCTTGTCGAGCACGGCGAGGGCGCCGGCCATCCGGGCCTCGATCACCATCCGCTCGTTGAGGCTGGCCGAAAAAAGGATCGCCGGGGGCAGACGGCCATCGGCCGACAGCCGGCGCAGCAGATCGATGCCGCTCATGCCGGGAAAGTGCTGGTCGACCAGGAGGCAGCCGAGGCTGTCGAAGGCCGCGGGATCGGCGAGAAAGGTTTCCGCCGACTCATATTGCCGCGAAGCCATGCCGCGGGTGGCCAATAGGGAGCAGATGGAGTCGCGGAGCCCGGGATCGTCATCGACGATTGCCACCGTCCAGGCGAGGTCTTGGTTCGAGGTCATGGCGGAGCCCTCCTCTCAGCGGCTGTGCCGGCGGCGCTCAGTCTTGGACGTCCTGGCATCTCACCATCGCCCGCACGAGGTCTTCGGTGGTGAACGGCTTGTTCAGGATCACCCGGGCGCCGGCGAGGCTGGCCTCGGAGCGCCGGACCTCTGCGTGAATCGGCGTCCCGTCCGACATCGCGATGATGGGCAGGCTGTCAAATTCCCGTTTCAGCATCTGGATCGTGACCAGACCGTCCTGGACCGGCATTGTCATATCGGTGATCACCATGTCGTAGCGCTGGCTCCGTTGCATCTGCACTCCCTCGCGGCCGTTTTCCGCCTCTGCGGTCTCATGTCCGAGGGCCTGGAGCAGGTACGCGATCGCCCGTCTTACGAAGAGATCATCATCGATGACGAGAATGCGTGCCATGGCTGCCCCCGGCGGGTAACGGCCGCCGGCGTCTCCTGCCGATGGTCGCATGCGCCCGATCGCAGGCAACTGTGGCCGCATTCCGCGTGGGCGGACATTGGCAATACTGTGTACGCACAAATGACTATGGCAGCCGATTAGCCCGACGAACGGCGGTGCGGGCGGTTACCCCGGCGGCCAGGGCGAGCCGGACCAGATTGGACAGGCCGGTGACTCCCAGCTTGTCGCCGATCCGTGCCCGGTGGACGTGGACGGTGCGCGGGCTGATGTCGAGGTCGTAGGCGATGACCTTGGTCGGTGAACCGGCGACCACCGCTTCGAGGATTTCCCGCTCGCGCGGGGTGAGGTCGGGCAGGCGGCTCCGGAATGCCGCCACCAGCGGATCGTCCGGGGGGGCGGGCGGCAGGGCGCGGCTGAGCGCGGTTTCGATCGCGTCCAGCACGGTGGCGAGTTCGAACGGCTTCTCGATGAAATCCACTGCCCCGGCCTTCATCGCCCGCACCGCGGTGGGCACGTCGGCGACGCCGGTCATGATGATCACCGGCATCGCAATGCTGCGGCTGTTCAGCAACTCCTGCAGGGCCAGCCCGTTGAGGTCGGGCATGTTGACGTCGACCAGGGCGCAGCCGTCGGGGGCGTCGCCGACGGTGTCGGCAAACACGCGGCCGCCGGAAAACTCGAGGACGTCATAACCCTGCCCGGCCAGCATCAGCCGCAGCGAGTCGCGAAACGGCGCGTCGTCGTCGACGATGTGAACCACCCGCTCAGCCATGGACGGACTCCTCATGGGGAAGCACCAGCCGGACCACGGTGCCGCCGCCCGGCCGGTCTTCGGCGACGAGGCGGCCGCCGTGGGCTTCGGCGATCGAGCGCGAGGTCGACAGCCCGAGGCCGGTGCCATTGGGCTTGGTGGTGGTGAAGGCGGTAAACAGCCGGGGCCGCACTGCCTCCGCGAGGCCCGGGCCGGTGTCGGCGACGGCAATTTCAATTGTCGCCGCCGCCAGGGCCGCGGAAATATGGATATGCCGGCACGCCATACCTTCCAGGGCCTCGACGGCGTTGCGCACCAGATTGATCAGGACCTGCTGAATCTGCACCCGGTCGACCACCACTTTGGGCAGGGTGTCGGGGATCGACAGGGAGACCGTCACCGCGCGGGGGCCGGCGTCGAGCAGGCCGAGGGCGCAGGCTTCGTCGACCAGCGAGCGCACCGTCTCCGGCCGCAGCTCAAGCGCCCGATGGGCAGCAAACTCCCGGACCTTGCGCACCGTGGCGGCGGTCCGGGTCAGCTGGGCGTCGACCTTGTCGAGAATCTCCAGCAGCGCCGGATCCGTCACGCGGCAGCGCGCGACCTGGAGGTAGTTCTTGGCCGCTCCGACCGGCTGGTTGACCTCGTGGGCGATGGTGGTGGCCACCTGGCCGAGCACGCTGAGGCGCGAGGCGCGCAGCAGCGCCGAGTTGGCCCGGAGCGCCGCCTCCTCGGCCAGCTTGCGCCGGGTGATGTCGCGGGCGATGCCGAGCACGCGTGACGGCTGCCCGGCATCGTCGCGCACCACGCTGCCATTGGACATCAGCCAGTGAACCGAGCCGTCGGGATGAATGATCCGGAATTCATCAGTGAAGGTGTCGGTGGCAATCCCCGGCCTGGTGTGGCTCAAAGCCAGGCGCTCGCGGTCTTCGGGATGGACGCTGGCGATGAAGGCCTCGTTGTTGAGGTGGTGAAAGGTCCCGGTGCGGCCGAAGAGCAGGCCGACCGGCCCGGACTCGCGAATCTCCCCGGTGGCGAGGTTGAGTTCCCAGGCCACCACTTCAGCGGCGCCGAGGGTCTGGCGCAGCCGCTCCTCGCTTTCCCGCAACGCCCGTTCGGTCAGGCGCCGGGCCTGATGCTCGGCAGCCTCGCGGAGGTTGCGGGTGATCGCCGGCACCAGCCGGGTCAAATTGGCCTTGAGCACGAAGTCCCAGACCCCGAGCTTCAGCAACTCCACCGCTTTTTCCTCGCCGACACTGCCCGAAATCAGAATGATCGGCAGGTCCGGTCGCTTGGCCCGGATCAGCGCCAGTCCATCTTCGAAGCGGAGCTGGGGAAGGTTGTAGTCGGCGAGGATCAGGGCCCAGGGGCGGTCCGCCAGGGCGGCCGCGAGTTCTTCAAGATCAGAGACACGGCGGCAGGCGACCGCCAGCCCATTTTTCTTCAGGTGGCGCTCAATCAGATGATAGTCCGCCTCACTGTCCTCTATAATGAGGACATCCAAGAGTTCTTCCATGATTCAGCCGATCCAAGCCGAAGTCTTTTGACCTCTGGCGCCATACTCGCAAACCAGCCACGGGCTCTGCAAGGTTGTTAACGGCCCGGGCCTGAGATCGATGTCAGGGTCCGGCGCAAGGGAGAGATCAGCGGTCGACGCTCACCCGGCCGGAAAACCGATGGCCGACCAACGCTTCGCCCTCTCCGAGCGGCGGCGGTTGCCGGGTGAACGCGGCGAGGCGGCGGTCGGCGCCTTCCAGGTGCGAGGTCAACCATTGCAGGACCAGAAACGCAATCTTGTGGCAAGATTCCTCCTTGTCCCGGGCGTTCCCGGTGAACTTGTTGAGGAGCCTGACCATGGCTTCATGTTCCCGGGCATGGGATTCGAAATCGGGATAGCCAATTTCAATCATGAAGTTCTCTTCCTTGAGAAAATGAAGAGAAAATAAAAACCGGAAGTCGGAAATGGCCCGCTCAAGCAAGAGAATGTCTGATTCGTTATTATAATAGTAATAAATCCTATTATACAAGTCGATGATTAACTTGTGGTCGTCGTCAATTACGTCGACCCCGGTTTCCAGATCGCTGGTCCATTCAAAACGCATAACGGACACCCAGGCGCTACCACTCCGCCGCGGGCCACCCCTGCCGACCGCCCGCGTCTCATCTGAGGTACCCTAACGCAGATTCCGCGGCCGATTCTGCCAAAATTAGAGGCGAATTGCCGCAGCGATCTGACCACTTTACCGGCTCATGACCGGGGGCAGCGGCATGGCCATGGCGGCGATCGGGGCCGCGGTCACCGCGGTCGGCTGTTGGAAGGGATTGCCCTGGACCAGCACGATCGCGGCAGTCGGTCCGGCGGCGGCGGCGAACAGCAGCACGGCCAGCAGTTCGGCTTTGGCCTGGTCGACATGGACCATCACGATCGAAACCATCATCAGCAGGCCGAGAAAGGCCATGCCCAGCCATTTCAGGGGGTTTACATGGGTCTGGCTGAGGGCGACGCGCAAATCCCGCATCGTGCGCACCTGTACCGCCTGCTGCAGGATCAGCGAGTGAACGCTGGAATCAAGGGTCTTGCCGACCTCGGGGCTGGCCAGCAGCCCGAGCAGGCGATCGAGTTCGGCCGCGGCCTCGGCGCTGCTGCGCCGCTCGGCCAGTAATGGCCATTCGGCCTCAACCGCGTAGCGCGCATAGCTGCGGACACTGGACGCGACCCGGTCCCGCACAGGCGCCGGCAGTTGATTGGCAAGGGCGACGATGCTGCGTAAGGCCCCGGCCTCCTTGTAGACGGCATCGAGGGCGTGATCGTGGGCGTGCCAAGTGTCGTTGGCCAGGAACACCAGATTGAGCGCGAACAGCACGCCAACCACCGACAGAAAGTTTGGCGCCACACCGCGGTAGGTGTGCAGCCATTCGGCATGGCGGGAGTGATGGGCCAACCAGACCATAACCGCCGCCGCGGCGACGGTACCGACCAGACCGAGAACCGCCAGCAGATAGTGATCGAACGGTCCGAGATCGATCATGGCAGTCCCCGCTAAAAATTCAAAGCCCGGCCATAGGCTTAGGGGCTCTGGCCGGGCTTCGCAAGGGCAAAATCGCGTTTTAGTGGTGGAAGAAATCGTTGCCCTTATCGTCGACGACGATGAAGGCCGGGAAGTCGACGACCTCGATCCGCCAGATCGCCTCCATGCCGAGTTCGGGATATTCCAGGCACTCGACCTTCTTGATGCAGTCTTGAGCCAGGCGGGCGGCGGGACCACCGATCGAACCGAGGTAGAAGCCGCCATGCCTCTGGCAGGCCTCGCGCACCACCGGACTCCGGTTGCCCTTGGCCAGCATCACCAGCGAACCGCCCGCCGCCTGGAACTGGTCGACGAAGCTGTCCATGCGGCCGGCGGTGGTCGGGCCGAACGAGCCCGAGGCGTAGCCCGGCGGGGTCTTGGCCGGACCGGCGTAGTAGATCGGATGGTTCTTGAAGTAATCGGGCAGGCCCTGGCCGGCATCGAGCCGTTCGCGCAGCTTGGCATGGGCAAGGTCGCGGGCGACGATCACCGGGCCGGTCAGCGACAGCCGGGTCTTGATCGGATGCCGGCTCAACTCGGCGCGGATTTCGGCCATCGGCCGGGTGAGGTCGATCTTGACCACCGCGCCGGCCAGCTTTTCGGGATTGATCTCGGGCAGGAAGCGGGCGGGATTGGTTTCGAGGGCTTCGAGGAACACGCCCTCGCGGCTGATCTTGCCCAGCGCCTGCCGGTCGGCCGAGCAGGAGACGCCGATGCCGATCGGCAGCGAGGCGCCATGGCGGGGCAGGCGGATCACCCGCACGTCATGGCAGAAATACTTGCCGCCGAACTGGGCGCCGATGCCCAACTCCTGGGTCATCTTGAGGATCAGGGCTTCGAATTCGAGATCGCGGTAGGCGTGGCCCGACTCGGAACCCTGGGTCGGCAGGCCATCGAGATAGCGGGCCGAGGCCAGCTTGACCGTCTTGAGGTTGAGTTCGGCACTGGTGCCGCCGATCACGATCGCCAGATGGTAGGGTGGACAGGCCGCGGTGCCGAGGTAATGGACCTTGGCCTTGAGGAAGTCGAGCAGGCGGTCCCGAGTAAGCAGGGAGGGAGTTTCCTGATAAAGGAACGTCTTGTTGGCCGAGCCGCCGCCCTTGGCCATGAACATGAACTTGTAATAGTCCTCGCCCTCGGCATAAAGATCGATCTGGGCCGGAAGATTGGTCCGGGTGTTCCTTTCCTCGAACATCGAAAGCGGCGCGAGCTGGCTGTAACGCAGATTGCGCTTGAGATAGGCGCTGGAGGCGCCCTCGGCCAGCGCCCCCTCGTCGCCACCCTCGGTCCAGACCCGCCGGCCCTTCTTGCCCATGATGATCGCGGTGCCGGTGTCCTGGCACATCGGCAGGATGCCGCCGGCCGCGATGTTGGCGTTCTTCAAAAGGTCGAAGGCGACGAAACGGTCGTTGGGCGAGGCCTCCGGATCTTCGAGAATGGTCCGGAGCTGCTGGAGGTGGCCCGGCCGGGAGAAGTGGTTGATGTCGGCAAAGGCGGTTTCGGCCAGCAGGCGCAACGCCTCCAGATCGACCCGGAGAATCTCCTGGCCGGCGAAGCTGTCGACGGACACATACTGATCGGTGAGTTTCCGATAGGGAGTGGTGTCGGAACCCAACGGAAAGAGAGAGAAGGCTGCGTCGGCCATCGTTCTGTCCACGATCTCGGGTTGGCGAAAAAGGCCAGGGGTTATCGCACAAATTCTCCGGGGTCGCTACCGTGCTGCGGGGACTCTGCCCTGCGCCGGCACGACTTTCCAGCCCGCCACCGGCTTCGGGCAGGGGGGCGTTGTCACCTCGTAAACTTTTTCATACTATAGCTCCGGTGATGGCCCGGTTTCGCGGAAGCCGTACAGGGACGCCGATGCACACAAATTTTATTAAAGATTTATCGCTGCGGGTCCGACTGGTTGCGGGCTTTGCCGTGGTCATTCTGTTGACCTGGATTCTCGGCGTCACCGCTCTCCAGCGCATCGGCGCAATTTACGATATTACCCAGACGGTTTATGAGCACCCGCTCGCGGTCAGCAACGCCGCCCTCGAGGTCAAGGTCGGGGTCTGGCGGCTCGACAGCGCGATCAACAATCTCTTCTTCGCCGACAGCCCGGCGCGGGTCGATGCGATTGTCCGCGAGGTCGCGGTGCTGCGGGCGGGGCTGGGGCTCAAGATGCGGGTGATCGAGAGCCAGTTTCTCGGCAAGTCGGGCGATGTCCTGGAGGTCTACGGCGCACTGGAGGGCTGGGGGCGGACGTTCGACGATATCGTCGCCCTGATCAAAGCCGGCAAGACCGCCGAGGCCCACGCCCTTCATGACAGCCGGGTCTCCGGGCTTGAGGCCGGTTTCGACCGCGAAATCGGTGACATCATCGACTTTGCCCGAACCAAGGCGACCGTGCTTTCCCAGAGCGCGCTGCAGCAGGTCGAGCGGGCGCGGGCCGACCTGTTGGCGCTGCTGGCGGCGCTGACGCTGATCGGGTTGCTGACCTCGCTGCTGATCACCCGCGGCATCACCAACTCGCTCGCGGTCCTGCGCGACCGCATGACGCTTCTGGCGGAGGGCCGCCTGGCCCTCGCAATTCCCTTTCTTGAGCGCCGCAACGAACTCGGCGGCATGGCCAGGGCGCTTCAGGTCTTCAAGGAGTCGGCGCAGCGGCTGGAGGATCAGCGCTGGCTCAAGAGCCACGTCGCCGAAATCTCCCTCGCCTTGCAGGTGGCGGAAAACCGCGAGGCCTTCGGTACCGTTCTGCTGGGGCGGCTGGTGCCGCTGCTCGGCGGCGGCATTGGCCTGTTCTCGATCCGGGCCGAGGACAGCGGGCGCTTCGTGCTCGCCGGCCGTTATGGCTGCGATGATGACCTAGCCGATGACCACGCCTTCACCGCCGGCCTCGGGCTGTGCGGGCAGTGCGTGGTAACCCGCCAGAGCCTGCTGGTCGATGAGGTCCCTGAAGATTATTTCCGCATCCGCTCGGGGCTCGGGGCCACCAGACCGAGGACCCTGGCGCTGCTGCCGGTCGTTTCGCGCGAGGTCACGCTGGCGCTGATCGAGATTGGCGCCCTCGGTTCCCTGACGCCTCTCCAGCGCGAGTTGCTGGAGGAGGTGGCCCCGGTGGTGGCGCTCAACCTCGAGATCATGGAACGCAACCTCAAGACCCGGCAGTTGCTGCGCCAGACCCGTCAGCAGGCGGCCAGCCTCACCGAGTCCGAGGAGCGTCTCAACCGGCAGGCGGCCGACCTTGAGGAAGCCAACGCCCAGCTCCGGGTCCAGACCGAGGAGCTGGAAGCCCAGACCGCCGAGCTTCAGGCCTCGGAGGAGGAGTTGCGGGTCCAGCAGGAGCAACTGCGGGTGGTCAACGACCAGATGGCGGAAAAGAACCGGATTCTCGAAGATCAGGCCGCCGCGCTCCGCCGCTCGCAGGCTGAGGCCGAGCAGCGGGCGGTCGAGCTGACTCTGGCCAGTCGCTATAAGTCTGAATTCCTGGCCAACATGTCCCACGAACTGCGGACTCCGCTTAACAGCCTGCTGATTCTTGCCAAGTCGCTGGTCGGCAACCAGGAGGGCAATCTCAACGCCGATCAGGTCGAGAGCGCCGAAATCATCCGCGACAGCGGCACCCAGTTGCTTAGCCTGATCAACGACATTCTCGACATTGCCAAGGTCGAGTCGGGGAAGATGCGGGTGGTGGCGGAGGATGTCGCGCTGCCCGGGATCGCCGATACCGTCAGTCGCCGCTTCAAGGGCATGGCCCGGGTCAAGGGCCTCGATTACAAGGTGGTGCTGGCGCCCGATCTGCCCGAGATCGTTCGCACCGACGGGGGCAAGATCGAGCAAATTCTCAACAATCTGGTCGGCAATGCGATCAAGTTCACCGAGCGAGGCGGCGTCACCGTGACCTTCTGCCGCCATCAGGCCGGCTCGGTGCCCAATCCGGTCGGAATCAAGGGCGACGTCGTCGCGTTCTCGGTGGTCGATACCGGCATCGGCATCTCCGAAAGCCTGATCGACCGCATCTTTCTGGCCTTCGAGCAGGGCGACGGCGCCAGCAACCGCCGCTACAGCGGCACCGGGCTCGGGCTCTCGATCGCGCGGAAGCTGGCGCGCCTGCTCGGTGGCGACATCTTCGTCCACAGCGAGGAGGGGCGGGGCAGTTCCTTCACCCTGGTGGTGCCGGTGGCGCCGCCGCTGATCGATGCCACCGAGAGCCTGCCGCCGGTCGCGGCGCCGGTCCCCCCGGAGGATGCTCCGGCGGTGTTGCCGCCGCCGTTCGTGCCCGACGACCGCGAGACGATCCGGGGCGGCGACCGGGTGATGCTGGTGGTCGAGGACGACCGCAGCTTTGCCCGCGTCGTCGCCGGCATCGTCCGGGAAAAGGGCTTCAAGTGTCTGGTTGCCGGCGATGGCGAAAGTGCGGTGCTGCTGGCGTCACGCTTCCACCCGCTGGGGATCGTGCTCGATGTCGGGTTGCCCGGGCTCGACGGCTGGGGCGTGATGGAGCGGCTGCACGCCCAGGCCGACACCCGCGAGATTCCGGTTCATGTCGTTTCGGGCGCCGATACCGATGCCCGGGCGCGGCAGATGGGTGCGGTCGGTGCGCTGACCAAACCGGTAAGCGCACCTCAGATCGAGGAAGCTCTGGCGCGGATGGTCAGGGCCGGTGGCGGCACACCGCCGCGGCGGCTGGTGATCGCCGACGCCGATGCCGGGGTCAGAGCGGCGCTGGCCGGGTTGGTCGGCGCCGACGGAGTCCAGATTGCCCAAGCCGCCAGCGGCGAGGCGGTGGCAGCCTGCCTGCGCTCGGCCGCGGCCGACTGTCTTGTGATCGACATCGATCTGCCCGGCGGCGGCCCGGCACTGCTGGAGTCGCTTGCGCGCATGCGGGCCGAGGGGCTGCCGCCGGTGATCATTCTCAGCGATCGCGACCTGACCCGGGAGGAAGCCTCGGCGCTCCGCGCCTTCACCGACACCATCATCGTCAAGAGCGGCCGCTCCGAGGAGCGCTTGCTCAACGAGGTCCGGCTGTTTCTTCACGCCGTCAGCGCCACCCTGCCGCTGGGGCAGCGGCCGCCACCGCCGCCGATGGTCGCGAGCGCTGCCTTGAAGGCGCTGGCCGGTCGCACCGTGCTGGTGGTTGATGACGACATGCGCAACTCTTTCGCGCTCTCGAAGGTGCTGCGGGCGCGGGGCCTGCGGGTGCTGCTGGCCCAGGACGGGCGCAAGGCGCTGGTTCAGCTCGACAACAACCCGGCGATCGAACTGGTGGTGATGGACATCATGATGCCGGGGATGGATGGCTGCCAGACGATGCGGGAAATCCGCAAGGAGGCGCGCTGGGCGGCGCTGCCGATCATCGCGGTCACGGCCAAGGCCATGAGGGGCGATCGCGACAAATGTCTGGAGGCCGGCGCCAACGACTATCTTTCCAAGCCGATCGATACCGACGAATTGTTTGAGATGATGAACCGGCTCATTGCCGGCTGATCGTCGGGCGCGCTGGGGAGGGCTCGGGGTGCACCGTTCGGAACTCCAGGATATCGAGGTTCAGCTGTTCATCGAGGCGATGCGGCTGCGCCACGGGTACGACTTCCGCCACTACGCGCTGGCCTCGATCAAGCGCCGCATCCTCGCCCTGCTCGATGCCTTCCGGGTCGAACGGGTGGTGGATCTGCTGCCGACCCTGCTCGATGATCCCGAGTTTCCCGCTCAGGCGATCGCCCGGCTCTCGGTGCCGGTCTCGGAGCTGTTCCGGGACCCGGAAGAGTTTCTGGTCCTGCGCGAGCGGGTGCTGCCGGCGCTGCGCAGCTGGCCACAGATCACGATCTGGCAGGCCGGCTGCGCCACCGGCGAGGAGGTCTATTCCCTGGCCATCCTGCTCAGCGAGGAGGGGCTTTACGAGCGCTGCCAGATATTCGCCACCGACATCAACGACACCGCCCTGGCCAAGGCCGAGGAAGGGGTCTATTCCCTGGCCCACCTTCGGGAGGGCAGCGTCAACTACCGGAAGGCCGGCGGCCGTTTCGAGTTCGAGACCTACTATCAGACCAGCTACGAGTTTGGCATCATCGACCGGTCGCTGAGGAAAAACATCGTTTTTGCCCATCACAATCTGGTCTCGGACGGGGTCTTTTGCGAGGTTCACCTGATCCTGTGCCGCAACGTCTTCATCTATTTCGACCGGTCTCTTCAGCACCGGGTGCTGGAACTTTTCGCCGGCAGCTTCGCCCGCGGCGGCTTTCTGTGTCTCGGCACCAAGGAGAACCTGTTTCCCTCCGAGATCGCGGCGGATTTCCAGATCATCGATCCCAAGCGCCGCATCTATCAGTATCAGCCGAAAAATCTCCACCCCAGCCCAGGGCCAGCACCATGGATGCCCGACCGTTCGAATTGATCGCCATCGGCTGCTCGGCGGGTGGCTTTCAGGCGCTCCGCACCGTGCTGGGGGGACTGCCGGCCGGCTTTGCCGTGCCGGTCGCCGTGGTCTGCCACGTCGGCGCCGGCGGCAACGACCGGCTGGCGGAACTGCTCGGCCGCTATTGCGCGATCACCGTCGAGGAGGTCGAGGACAAGGCGCCACTCCGCCCGCGCACCGTCCATGTCGCGCCGGCCGGTTATCATCTGCTGCTGGAGACCGACGGCGGTTTTGCCCTCAGCGTCGATCCCAAGGTCTGCGGCGTCCGGCCCTCGGTGGATGTGCTGTTCGAGTCGGTCGCCGACGCCCTGCCCGGGCGGGCGATCGGCGTCATCCTCACCGGCGCCAATCACGATGGCGCCCGCGGCCTCAAGGCAATCCGGGACAGTGGCGGCCTTGGCATCGTCGAGGATCCCGATGGCGCCGTCGCCTCGGCGATGCCGGCCGCCGCGATCGCCAGGGGCGGCGCCGATCATGTCGTGCCCCTGGACGGGATCGCGGCGCTGCTGCTCCGCCTGACCGCCGAACCGGCGGCCGCCGGGTTCAGTCCACCATCACCAGCAACAGGTCCTTGACGTCGACCTGGGTTCCGGCCGGGGTGAGGATGGTTTCGACGTGGCCGGCGCGCTCGGCGGCAATCGCCGTTTCCATCTTCATGGCCTCGATGGTCATCAGGATGTCGCCGGGGCGGATCGGCTGCCCGACGACCACGGCCACGGTGCTGATCACCCCCGGCATCGGCGCCGCGACGTGGCCGGGGTTGCCCTCCTGGGCCTTGGGCCGGGCCTTGGTGGTGGCGGCCTTCTCGGCGTCGGCGACCTTGACCAGCCGCGACTGGCCGTTGAGTTCGAAGAAGAATTCGCGCATGCCCTCGGGGTCGGCTTCGCCGATCGCAAGGCAGCGGATCACCATCGTCTTGCCTTTTTCGAGATGGATCGAGATTTCCTGGCCCGGCTCCATGCCGTGGAAGAACACCGGCGTCGGCAGCACCGAGATGTCGCCGTATTTGCGGTGATGGCGGGCGAATTCCAGGAACACCTTGGGATACATCAGGTAGGAGGCGAAGTCGGTGTCGCTGAGCGGATGGTGCAACTCGGTCTGGGCCTTGTGGCGCAGCGCCGCGAGGTCGGCTGCGGGCAGGCAGGCGCCGGGGCGGTCAGGCAGCGGCTGGGCGCCGCGCAGCACCTTGGCCTGCAACGCCTTGGGAAAGCCGCCCGGCGGCTGGCCGATATCGCCCCGGAAGAACGAGACCACCGAATCGGGAAATGCGATCTCTTTGTGCGGGTCGAGCACGTCGGCCACGCTGATGCCACCGGTGACCATCGTCACCGCAAGATCGCCGACAACCTTCGAGGTCGGCGTCACCTTGATGATGTCGCCGAACATCCGGTTGACCGCGGCATAGGTGTCGGCGACCTGGGTCCAGCGATGGTCGATGCCGAGCGAACGGGCCTGCTCGCGAAGATTGGTGTATTGCCCGCCCGGCATTTCATGGAGATAGACTTCCGAGGTGCCTGAGCGCAGATCGCTCTCGAACATGTGATAGCGGCGCCGGACATCCTCGAAATAGCGGGACACCGCGCGGAGGGTGCGGCCATCGAGGCCGGTGTCGCGCTCGCTGCCCCGCAGCGCCTCGACGATCGAGCCGAGGTTGGGCTGGGAGGTGGTGCCGCTCATGCTGTCGATGGCGCCGTCCACGGCATCGACTCCGGCATCGACCGCCGCCAGCACGGAAGCCGCGGCGGCGCCGCTGGTGTCGTGGGTGTGAAAATGGATCGGTAGCCCGACCTCCTCGCGCAAGGTCCTGACCAGGGTGAAGGCGGCCCTCGGCTTGCAAAGACCGGCCATGTCCTTGATGGCCAGGATATGAGCGCCGGCCGCCTCGAGTTCCCTGGCCATGCCGACATAGTATTTGAGGTCGTACTTGGCCCGGTCGGGGTCGTGGATGTCGCCGGTGTAGCAGATCGCGGCTTCGAGCAGCTTGCCCGACGAGAGCACCGCATCCATGGCCACCCGCATGTTGGCCACCCAGTTGAGCGAGTCAAAGACCCGGAAGAGATCGACGCCGCCCCGGGCCGCTTCGGCGACAAAGAGGCGGACGACGTTGTCGGGGTAATTGGTGTAGCCGACGGCGTTGGCCGAGCGCAGCAGCATCTGCAACAGCAGGTTGGGCACGGCCTCGCGAATCTGGGCCAGCCGCTCCCAGGGGTCCTCCTTGAGGAAGCGCATGGCCACATCGAAGGTGGCGCCGCCCCAGCACTCCAGCGATAACAGCTCGGGCAGGCCGCGGGCATAGGCCGGGGCGACGGCCAGCATATCGAAGGTGCGCAGGCGGGTCGCCAGCAACGACTGGTGGGCGTCGCGCAGGCTGGTGTCGGTGATCAGCAGCTGTTTTTGCGCGCGCATCCACTGGCCGAATTTCACCGGCCCCAGCGCCTCCAGCCGCTGGCGGCTGCCCGGCGGGATGATCGCGGGCAGGGCGGCGGGCAGCAGCGGCTCGGGGCCGCGGAAGGGTGTGCTGCCGCGCGCTTCGGGGTTGCCGTTGATCTTGGTCTCGGCGATATAGCGCAGCAGGCGGGTGGCGCGGTCCCGACCGCCGCTCGGCTTCAGGAGATCGGGGGTTTCGTCGATGAAGCGGGTGGTGTAGTCGGCCTTGAGGAAGCGCGGGTGGTTGATCAGCTTTTCGAGGAAGGCGAGGTTGGTGGCCACACCGCGGATGCGGAACTCGCGCAGCGCCCGGTCCATGCGCCGCATCGCCTCCTCGGCGGTTGGCGCCCAGGCGGTGACCTTGACCAGCAGCGAATCGTAAAAGCGCGTGATCAGCGCGCCGGTGTAGGTGGTGCCGCCATCAAGGCGGATGCCGAAGCCGTTGGCGGCATGATAGGCGAGAATCCGGCCGTAATCGGGGATGAAGTTGGCCTCGGGGTCCTCGGTGGTGATCCGGCACTGGAGCGCGAAGCCGTTGAGGCGGATCTCGTCCTGCCGGGGCACGCCGGCGCTGCCGATGCCATGGCCCTCGGCGAGACGGAGCTGGGCCTTGACCAGATCGACGCCGGTGACCTCCTCGGTGATGGTGTGCTCGACCTGAATCCGCGGATTGACCTCGATGAAATAGAAGGCGCCGCTGTCGTCGTCGATCAGGAACTCGACGGTGCCGGCGTTCTCGTAACGGGCGGCCTGGGCCAGGGCCAGGGCGGCGTCGCAGAGCGCGTGGCGCTGGGCGACGGTGAGAAACGAGGCCGGGGCGCGCTCGACCACCTTTTGATGCCGGCGCTGCACCGTGCAGTCGCGCTCGAAGAGATGGATGATCGCGCCCTTGCGGTCACCGAGAATCTGGACCTCGAGATGGCGCGCCCGGCGCACCAGCTTTTCGAGATAAACCTCGCCGCGACCGCAGGACAGCACCGCTTCGCGCCGGCCCGCCGCCACCGCCGCCGCCAGTTGGTCGGCGGACTCGATCATGCGCATGCCCCGGCCGCCGCCGCCCCAGCTGGCCTTCAGCATCAGGGGATAGCCGATCTCCTCGGCGAGGCGCCGGGTTTCGGCCTCGTCATCCTCGGGCAGGGCCAGCGTCGCCGGCATCACCGGCACCCCGGCCGCCACCGCCAGCGCCCGAGCCGCCACCTTGTCGCCGAGCACGCGCATGGTCTCCGTGCGCGGCCCGACGAAGATGATGCCGGCCCGGCGCACCGCTTCGGCGAAGTCCGGGTTTTCCGAAAGAAAGCCGTAGCCGGGGTGGATGGCGTCGACCTTGGCCTCGCGCGCCACCCGGATGATGTCGTCGATGTCGAGATAGGCCCGCACCGGCCCGCGCCCCTCGCCGATCCGATAGCTCTCGTCGGCCTTGAAGCGGTGGAGGGCCAGTTGGTCCTCCTCAGAATAGACGGCGACGGTGGCGATGCGCAGCTCGTTGGCCGCCCGCAGCACCCGGATCGCGATCTCGCCCCGGTTGGCGATCAGCAGGCGCCGGATCGGGGTTATGCTGTCCACCATGGCGGTTGTCTCCTCAGGGTCAGAGCCGGGGGAAGTGTATGAAAATACGCTTCGGCATATTAGCGAATTCTGCATGGCTGCGGGGCTGGGCTGCGGGGCATATCGCCGCTTGGCTCTTGCCAAGCCGGGGCCGATGGTGATGTCTGGCCCGGATCAAGACGAAGGTGCCGCCCGATGTCCGCCGACTCCGAAATCGCCGTCCTCGAACCCACCCTGCTCGGTCCGGTCAACTGGATCGGCTTCTGGACCCTTTACAGCCGGGAGGTCCGGCGCTTTCTCAAGGTCCATATGCAGACCATCTTTGCGCCGGTGGTGACGACGCTGCTGTTTTTCGCCGTGTTCGCGCTGTCGCTCGGCAGCAACGTGCGCATGGTCGGCCCGGTGCCGTTTCTGAGCTTTCTCACCCCGGGCCTGATGATGATGGCGATGACCCAGAACGCCTTCGCCAACACCTCGTCGTCGCTGATCATCGCCAAGGTTCAGGGCAACATCGTCGATGTCCTGATGCCGCCGCTCTCGGCGGGCGAGCTGATGGCCGGCTTCGCGCTCGGCGGCGTCACCCGCGGTCTCGTGGTCGGGGTGGTCACCGGCCTCGCGATCTGGCCGTTCATGCCCTTCACCCTGGCCCACCCGGTGTTTGCGCTCTATCACGGCGTGATGGCGGTGACCATGCTGGCACTGCTCGGGCTGATCGGCGGCATCTGGGCCGAGAAGTTCGACCATATCGCGGCGGTGACCAACTTCATCATCACGCCGCTGTCGTTTCTCTCGGGCACCTTCTATTCGGTGAAAAGCCTGCCCGAGCCGATCCAGTGGCTGGCCCGCGCCGACCCGTTCTTTTATATGATCGACGGCTTTCGCTACGGCTTCACCGGCCAGAACGATGGCGGCCTCGGCGTCGGTCTTGCGGCGATGCTGGCCGGCAATCTCGCCCTCGGCTTCCTCGCCTGGCGGATGCTGAAGACCGGCTACAAGCTCAAGGCGTGACGGCGGCCGGCGGTCGCGGGCTGTCGGCCAGTTCGCGGTAGACCGCGAGGGTTTCGCGGCACATCCGCTCCTTGTGAAAATGGGCGGTGGCATGGGCCATGGCGCGCTCGGCCACCATGGCGCGCTCATCGACGGTCAGCGACAGCGCATGGGCCAGGGCCTCGGCCAGGGCTTCCGGGTCGGCGGGCGGCACGATCTCGGCGGTCTCGCCCGGGATCACGGTCTCCATCACGGCGCCGATGTTGGTCACGATCACCGGCTTGCCCATCGCCTGCGCCTCGACGATCACCCGGCCGAAGGCCTCGGGCTCGCGAGAGGCCGAGACCACCACCGTCGACAGCATGTAGGCCGCCGCCATGTCGGTGCAGTGATCGACCAGATGGACGACGCTGCCGAGGTCGTGATGGGCGATCCGGCGTTCCAGCTCGGTGCGGTAGCGGCGCCGGCCCTGATCGCTGCCGACCATCAGGCAGACGACATCGCGCCGCTTCAGCCGGGCCAGGGCGTCGATCAGGTCGAGCTGGCCCTTCCAGCGGGTCAGCCGGCCGGGCAGCAGGATCACCGGCCGGTCGTCGGGCAGCCGCCACTGTTGGGCGAGCTGGATCAGCCGCGGCTTGGTGACGCGGTCGGGATGGAAGATAGCGTGGTCGATGCCGCGATGGATCACCCGCACCACCTCGGGCGCGACCTCGTAATTGTCGAGGATGTGGGAGCGGATGAACTCGGAGATCGCGATGATCCGCTCGCCCCGGGCCATCACCGAATTGTAGCGCTGCTTGAGCCTGCCGTCGAAATTATAGGGGGCGTGAAAGGTGGTCATGAAGCGGGCGCCGGTGCGCTGGGCGGCCAGCCAGGCGCTCCAGGCCGGGGCGCGGGAGCGGGCGTGGACGACCTCGACGCCGTAGTCGCGGATGATTTCGGCGAGTCGTTCGGCGTTGCGCCAGATCGTCCAGGGATTCTTGGTGTCGAGGGCGAGCTTGATGTGGCCGACTCCGGCGCGGTCCAGTTCGCGGGTCATCGGCCCGCCGGCCGAGGCGATCAGCGCCTGACCGCCGGCCGCGGCCAGCGCGACGCCGACATCGACGCAGCCGCGCTCGGCGCCGCCGGTGGTCAGGCCGGGAACGATCTGCAAGACCACGGGCGGCTTGTCTTGTTCATCGCCGATGCTAAGCTGTGCGCCTGGATTCATACCCGTCTCTTGCGAGGACCATCCGTTCATGACGGAACAGGATCACCATAGTCTGGCTGTCGGTTCGGCTACCATAGCTTTCCGCCGGACGGAAGGAACAAGTCCGGGTGTGCTGTTTTGTGGCGGCTTTCAGTCGGACATGACCGGCACCAAGGCCGCGGCCCTCGAAGCCTGGGCCAGGGCCGAGGGCAGGGCCTTCGTCCGCTTCGACTATCAGGGCCACGGCGCCTCCAGCGGCCGCTTCACCGAGGGCACGATCGGCGGCTGGGCCGAGGACGCCCGGCAGGTCTTCGACCACGCCACCAGCGGGCCGCAGATCATCGTCGGCTCGTCGATGGGGGCGTGGATCATGCTGCTGCTGGCGCTCAGCCGCTCGGAGCGGGTGGCCGGGCTGGTCGGCATCGCCGCGGCTCCCGACTTCACCGAAGACCTGATCTGGGCCACCCTGACTACCGAGCAGCGGCTGGAACTGCTCGACGACGAGGTGCTGCGCCTGCCCTCCGACTATGGCGAGCCGACCCCGGTCACGCTCCGGCTGATCGACGAGGCGCGGCGGCATCTGCTGCTGCGCGGGCTGATCCGGCTCGCCTGCCCGGTGCGGCTGATCCATGGCATGGCGGATGCCGATGTGCCCTGGGTCACCAGCGTCCGGCTGGCCGAGCGGCTGGCCGGCGCGGACGTCCGGCTGACCCTGGTCAAGGACGGCGATCACCGGCTGTCGCGCGATCAGGACCTCGCCCTGATCCGCCGCACCGTGGCCGAGCTTACGGCGGCAGCACCGCGTTAACCGTTTCGACCCCCCAGGCCGGCGGCAAGCCGTCGCTCGGGGCGTAGTGGGTCAGGCGGGTCAGCGACAGATTGTGCACGCTGAAGCGCAGCGCCGTCTCGGGGTCGATCCGGAGCGCCACCGCCAGCGCCGCCCGGATCACACCGCCGTGAAGCACGGCCACGATGTCGCGCCCGGCATGGTCGCGGGACAGCGTCTCCAGGGCGGTGCCGGTGCGCTCCACCACTTCGGTGAAGCTCTCGCCGTTTTCCGGGCGTTCGCGGGCCGGGCTGAGCCAGAAGCGATGCGCCTCGCTGCCGCGCAGGCGCTGAATCTCGGCATGGGTCATGCCCTGCCAGAGGCCGAAATTCTGCTCCATGAGGTCGGGCTCGATCACAGGGTTGACCAGCCCCGAGCAGTCGCCCTGGGCCGCGACCAGCGCTGCCAGGGTCTGGATGGTGCGCTTCAGCGGCGTCACGAGATAGACCGGGCGCGCCGGCAGCGCCCTGGCGAGCGCCGCGAAGGCGCAATGGTCGCCGGTGTCGGCCTCGACGTCGGTCTGGCCGTAGATGCGGCCACTGTGATTGACCACCGGCGCGTGCCGGATCAGCCACCAGCGGGTGATGACGGTCATCGTACCCCCGCGAGCATGACCAGCACCACGATCTCGACCACCTGCTGGGTGGTGCCGAGCAGATCGCCGGTCTGACCGCCGACATGATGATCGGCGAGCCGGATCAGACCCCAGCAGACCACGGCGGCGACCACCATCACCAGCGCCGCCTTGCTGCCGATCAGCAGGAAGGCGAGGCCGAGCGCCAGCGCCAGCGCCAGCACCGTCGCGCCTGGGGCCGGGCCGCCGAGGGTGGCCGAGAGGCCGTCGGGGCGGGCTGGCGGCTGCCAGTGGCTCTGGGCGACCATCGCCGCCCGCGACAGCGCCCCGGCGACCACCAGCACCTTGATCGCGGCCCAGGTCGAGGGCAGGGCGGCGATGGCGGCAATGCGGATGACGACGCTGAGGACCAGCGCCAGCACGCCATAGGAGCCGACCCGGCTGTCGTGCATGATCTCGAGTTTGCTCTCGCGGTCCTGGCCGCCGCCAAGACCGTCGGCGACATCGGCCAGACCATCCTCATGGAGGCCGCCGGTGGTGAGCACCAGGAGGGCGACCACCACCGCTGCCGCGACCAGCGACGGTACGCCGAAGCCGCCAAGCAGGCCGAACACGATGCCGGCGCTGAGGCCGAGGCAGGCACCGATCAGCGGGAACCAGCCCATGGCCCGGCCGAACAGCGCCGGGGTCAGCCGGCCGTTGAGGGGCAGGGGCAGGCGGGTGAGGAAAACGCCGGCCGCCAGCATCGCCGCGACCACCGGATGATAGGGTGGCGGGTCGTCGGCATCCTCGTAGCCATCGTCGCCGGCGGCCGCGGCGCCGGCCGAGAGGCCGTCGGGCGCTTCTGCGCCGTCCGGGGCTTCGGGTTCAGGTTCGACATCGATCGGAAGCGGACGCTTGGACATGGGGGCTCCCTGGTGTTCCGGTCTCGGGGGCGCGCTAGCGCAGGGCGGCGGCGATGTTGCCGCCGTCGACGGTGGTGATGCTGGCGGTGGTGCGCAGGGCCAGTGCCTGATGGACGAAGGCTTGCGCCACGTCCTCGGCCGTGACCTCGCGGGCGAGCAGATTGCCGGCCATATAGTCGCGTTCGTCGAGGCCGCGGGCCTTGGAGCGTTTGGCGATCATCTCGGGGGTCAGCATGCCGCCGCGGATGCGGTCGGCGTTGACGCCGTTGGCGCGGATGCCGTCCCGGCCGTGGTCGAGGGCGTACTGGCGGGCCAGGAACAGGGTCGCGGCCTTGGGCAGGCCGTAGGCGCCGAAGTCGGGGCCGGGATTCACCGCCTGCTTCGAGACGTTGTAAAGCAGGCAGCCGCCGGTGCCCTGGCGCCTCATCACCCGCACTGCGTTCTGCGAGACCGTCTGATGGGCGAAGAAGTTGATCTCGAAGCTGCGGCGGAGGGTTTCGTCGGCAAGGTCGCCGATCCGGCCCTGGAGCGCGATCCCGGCGTTCGAGACCACGATATCGATGCCGCCAAAGCGGGCGCAGGCGCGGTCGAAGGCGGCGCGGACCTCGTCGGGCCGGGTGACGTCGACTCTGAGACCGAGGGCGTGGGGGCCGAGCCGGGCCGCCGCGGCCACAGCCGCCGCTTCGTCGAGATCGACCAGCACCACCTCGGCACCCTCGGCGGCAAAGGCGGCGCCGGTGGCAAACCCGATGGTGCCGGCGCCGCCGGTGATCAGCGCCACCTGTCCGGCCAGCGGCGCTTCGCGGCTCCGGCCCAGCTTGGCCTGCTCCAGCGACCAGTATTCCATCTCAAAGAGGTCGGCTTCAGCGATCGACTCGAAGCGGCCGATCGCCTCGGCGTCGGTGATGGTGAGGGCGGCCGAGACCGCGATGTCGGCGGCGATCGCCGCTCCGGCGGCGCTGCGGCCGACTCCGAACAGCCCCAGGCCGGGCACCAGCACCACCCGCGGCAGCGGGTCGAGCGCGGTCTGGGTGGTTTTGTGACGATCGACATAGGCGCGATAGCGGCCGGCATAGCCATCGATCGCGGTGCGCGCCGCGGCGCCGAAGCCGTCAAGCGCTCCCGCGGCCGGCGGCTCGATGATCAGCGGCCACCCCTTGGTGCGGATGACGTGATCGGGCGTCGCCACCCCGGCCCCCGCGAGGCGCTCAAGCCCGGCGGCGTTGACGTAGGCCAGAATCTCGGGGCTGGTGCGAAACTCGAGCAGCCAGCGTCCCCAGGCGCCGTCGCCGCGATCCTCGGCCAGGGCGCCGCGGAGGATCGGCGCGATCTCGGCGACCGGCGGCGGCGAGGGGCGGCTGACCGTGACCAGGGTCCTGCGGCCCCGCGCCAGGCGGTCTTCGGCCAGGCTGACCAGGGCGATCATGCGCTCATAGGCCTCGCGGGCGCCGGCGCCGACGCTGAAGATGCCGTGGCGGAGCAGGATCAGCCCCTCGACCCCGGGATCGGCCTCGAAGACTGCGGCGGCGGCGCGGGCCAGCGGCAGCCCCGACATGACATAGGGCACGATGCCAACCCGGCCGCCGAAGACCTCGCGGCAGAGCGCGGCGCCCTCGGGCTGATTGGTCAGCGCCAGCACGGCGCGGGCATGGGTATGATCGACGAAGGCATGGGGCAGGAAGGCGTGAAGCAGCACCTCGACCGAGGGACTCGGAGCGGCGGCGTCGAGCAGGCTGGTACGCAGCAGGTTGACCATGTCGAGATCGCAGAGCACGGGCAGGGCGCGGGCACGGAGCAGCGGCGCCAGCCGCACCGCGGGCAGGCCGGCGGGCTCCAGCCGGGCGAGGTCCCAGCCGCTGCCTTTGACCCGCAGCACCTCGACCCGGTCGCCGAGCAGATCGGTGGCCGTGGTCTTGACCGAAGTATTGCCGCCGCCGTGAAGAACCAGCCGGTCGTCACCGCCAAGCAGCCGGGAGGTATAGACCCGGAGCGCCACGTCCTCGGCAATGCCCTGACCGGCATAGCGGCGAACCGTTTCGGCGGCGTCGGCATCGGACCAGAGACTCTTCATCAGGATGTCCAGAACGGCAGGGGCGGGGACCGGCAGCTTAGCGCGGCCGGGCCGCCGGGGCTACGGTGTTTGCGGTCGCGGTCGCGGCAAAACTTTCGCGGCGGCTTGAGATCGGTTTTTGACGGCGGCCGTGCTTCCTGGCATGGTGCGCCGCCGGAATGACATCTCCACCCGAAATTGTTAAGGCGCACGCCACAATGTCCGATCAGGAAACAGCCCCGAACTTCGATGAGATCCGCGCCATTCTCTCGGCTCTGCCCGGTCCGGACGCCGCCTCGGGCGCGGCTGCGCGGGCGCGCCAGGACCGGCTGACCAAGCCTCAGGGCTCGCTCGGACGGCTCGAAGAGCTGGCGACCTGGATGGCCACCTGGCAGGGCAAGGCCATTCCGGAGCTGCGCCGGGCGCGGGTCGCGGTGTTCGCCGGCAACCACGGCGTCGTCGCCCGGGGGGTTTCTGCCTTTCCCGCCGAAGTCACGCGGCAGATGGTGGCGAACTTTACCGCCGGCGGTGCCGCGGTCAACCAGATATGCGGCGTCGTCGATGCCGAACTCCGGGTCTATGAGCTCGACCTGGAGGCTGCGACCCAGGACTTCACCACGGGTCCCGCGATGGAGGAGGAGGAGTGCGCCCGCGCCATGGCCTATGGCATGATGGCGGTCGACGGCAATCTGCACCTGCTGGCTCTCGGCGAAATGGGTATCGGCAACACCACCTCGGGGGCGGCGCTGTGCCGGGCGCTGTTCGGCGGCACCGCGGCCGACTGGGTCGGGCGCGGCACCGGCATCGACGACGCCGGGGTTCAGCGCAAGATCGCGGCGATCGAGGCCGGGATCGCGGCCAACGCCGGGGCGCTGGGCCATCCGCTCGAGGTCCTGCGCTGTTTTGGCGGCTTCGAGCTGGCGGCAATCTGCGGCGCCGTGATCGCGGCCCGCCTCGCGCACACCCCGGTGGTGCTCGACGGCTATACCTGCACCGCGGCGGCGGCCGTGCTCCACGCCATCGACCCCGGCTTCCTCGACCATTGCGTCGTCGGCCACTGCTCGGCCGAGCCCGGCCATGCCCGGCTGCTCGCCCGGCTTGGCAAGACGCCGCTGCTCGATTACGGCATGCGGCTGGGCGAGGGCTCGGGGGCGGCGCTGGCGATCCCGATTCTGCGCGCGGCGGTGGCCTGCCTCGCCAACATGGCCACCTTCGAGCAGGCCGGTGTCAGCACCGGCGAGGATGCCGCCACCGGCAGGGCGCCCTGACGATTTGTTGGTCCCGCACGATTTTGCGATTGATAACCACTCTCATCTGTGTTTTCCTTCCGGCAGTGAAGACGGGCCGCGCGGGGCGGTCCTTCGGGTCTGCCGGGAGTGCGCGCGTCGATGACCAAGTACCGGGAAAGTCACAGTTCCGTCCCTTATCGCCTGGGCACTTTGCACCGGGGCGACCGGGCGATCATTGTCGCCGTGTCGCCCTCGGCGGCCCCGCATCAGTCGTTGTCGCCACACGAGCTGGAACGCCGGCTGCTTGAGATCGGCTTCGTCGAGGGCGCGGCGGTGGAAGTGTTGCACGAAGCCTTTCCCAAGGGCGACCCGATCGCCGTCCGCATCAACGAGCACACCGTCGCCCTGCGCCGGGCCGAAGCCGACGCCGTGCTGGTCGAACGCCGCCAATAAGCCGGGGGATTGTGCCCGAGCGCCGAGGAAACCGGACCATCAATGACCGAACCTGCCCCCCGCCAGCCCCGCATCGCCCTGGTCGGCATTCCAAACTGCGG
The DNA here is from genome assembly GCA_037132135.1 of Rhodospirillaceae bacterium. Classification (GTDB taxonomy): domain Bacteria; phylum Pseudomonadota; class Alphaproteobacteria; order Azospirillales; family Azospirillaceae; genus BOG-933. The sequence continues at coordinate 42,383 of JBAXPR010000004.1, read as the reverse complement.
CAAGAGCGCGTTGTTCAATGCGCTGACCGGCAGCCGTCAGAAGGTGGCCAACTATCCGGGCGTTACCGTCGAGCGCAAGGAAGGCGGCTTCATCACCCCCGCCGGCCGTTCGGCCCGGCTGCTTGATCTGCCCGGGACCTACAGCCTGCGCGCCCGCAGTCCCGACGAGGCGGTGACCCGCGACGTTCTGCTCGGCCGGCAGGCCGGTGAGGCGGTGCCCGATATCGTGGTCTGCGTCGCCGATGCCACCAATCTGCGGCTGCATCTGCGGCTGGTGCTCGAAGTGCGGGCGCTCGGGCTGCCGGTGGTGCTGGCGCTCAACATGATGGATGTCGCCGAGCGCCGCGGCTACGGCATCGATTGCGCCGAACTCTCGCGGGTGCTGGCGGTGCCGGTGGTGCGGACGGTGGCGATCCGCCGTGACAGCGTGCATCACCTGCTGGCCGAGATTGACCGCGCCGCCGATGCCCAGGACCGGGCCGGCGCCGGGGTGGCTGCGGCGCCGCCGGTGTGGCGCGAGCCGGGCGCGGCCGAGCTGCGCGAGCTTTACCGCGAGGTCGGGCGGCTGATCCTGGCCGCCGGGGTCCGGGCCGGGCGCCCGGCCGAGGTCACCCGCCGCATCGATGCCGTGCTGCTGCACCCGACCCTCGGGCTGGCCAGCCTGCTGCTGGTGCTGTTCTTGATGTTTCAGGCCGTGTTCACCTGGGCCAAGCTGCCGATGGAGCTGATCAATGGCGGCGTCACCGGGCTTCAGGGCTGGGTGCTGGGGGTGATGGCCGAGGGGCCGCTGCGCAGCCTGATCGCCGATGGCGTGATCGCCGGAGTTGGCAGCGTCGTGATCTTCCTGCCCCAGATTCTGATCCTGTTCCTCTTCATCCTGCTGCTTGAAGACAGCGGCTATCTTGCCCGGGCCGCCTTTCTGCTCGACCGCCTGATGGGCGGCGTCGGTCTCCATGGCCGGGCCTTCATTCCGCTGCTCTCGAGCTTCGCCTGCGCCGTGCCCGGGATCATGGCCGCCCGTACGATCGACAATCGCGAGGACCGCCTTGCCACCATCCTGATTGCGCCTCTGATGACCTGTTCGGCGCGGCTGCCGGTCTATGCCCTGCTGATTGCGGCCTTCATTCCCGATACCGCGGTGTTGGGCGGCCGGGTCGGGTTGCAGGGGCTGGTGATGTTCTGCCTGTTTGCCGCCGGCATCGTTTCGGCGCTGGGGGTGGCCTTCGTGCTCAAGCGCACCCTCTTCAAGGGTCAGCGCGAGCCGCTGCTGCTGGAACTGCCGACCTACAAGCTGCCCAGCCCGCGCAACATCGCCCTCGGCCTTTATGAACGGGCCAAGGTGTTTTTGGTCCGGGCCGGCACGGTGATCTTCAGTCTGATGGTGGTGATCTGGTTCCTGGCCACATTCCCCGGCGCGCCCGAAGGCGCCGACGGTCCCGCGATCGCCTACAGCATCGCCGGCATCGCCGGCCGTTTCCTGGAGCCGCTGCTGGCCCCGCTCGGTTTCACCTGGCAGATCGCGGTGGCGCTGATCCCGGGCATGGCGGCGCGCGAGGTCGCGGTGGCGACGCTGGGTACGATCTATGCCGTCAGCGGCGGCGAGGGCGCGACCCTGGCCGAGGCGCTGGCCCGCTCCTGGAGCGTGCCGACCGCGCTCGCGCTGCTCGCCTGGTATGTCTTTGCGCCCCAGTGCGCCGCCACCATCGCGGTGGTCAAGCGCGAAACCAATTCCTGGGGCTGGGCGGCGGTTCAGGTCGCCTATATGCTGGCGCTGGCTTATCTCTCGGCCTTCGCCACCTTCCGGATCGCCAGCTGGGCGCTCGGATGACACGGTACGGCAACAACCGGAAGGAGGAACGGTGATGACCCAACAGGTGATTGCTTATGGCGCGGTCGCGGTGGTCGCGGTCTGGCTGCTCCGGCGCTGGTTCGCCCCCGCAGCCGAAAAACCGGCGTGCGGCGGCTGCGATGGCGGCTGCACCAAGACGCCGGCCGGCGAGCCGCCGCCGCGGTGATTTCCGCACTTGGCCGCGGCGGCGCCACCTTGTAGAACACCGGCGGAAACCTCCGGACACGGGCAAGGGGTGCGGTCATGAGCGGACGACGGAAGCTGATTGCGGGAAACTGGAAGATGAACGGGCTCCGTGCCGACGGCGTGACGCTGGCGGCCGGTCTGGCCGCGAAGCTGAGTGCCGCCGGCGCGGTCGGCTTCGATCTGCTGGTCTGCCCGCCCGCGACCCTGATCTGGCCGGTGGCCGCGGCGGTCAAGGGCAGCGGCGTCGCGCTCGGCGGGCAGGACTGCCATCCCAAGGCCAGCGGCGCCCACACCGGCGACATCAGCGCCGCGATGCTTGCCGAAGCCGGCTGCGGCTACGTCATCGTCGGCCACTCCGAGCGCCGCCAGGATCACCGGGAGCCCGACGCCCTGGTCGCGGCCAAGGCGGCTGCAGCTCATGCCGCGGGCCTGATCGCAATCATCTGCGTCGGGGAAACCCTGGAGCAGCGCGAAGCCGGGCAGGCGGCGGCGGTGGTCGGCGGCCAGCTGGCCGGCTCGATTCCCGCCGGGGCCGGCGCAGCCAACACCGTGATCGCCTATGAGCCGGTGTGGGCGATCGGCACCGGCCGTACCGCCACCCCGGACGACGTCGCCGGCATTCACGCCCTGATCCGCGCGGATCTGGTGACGCGGCTGCCGAGCGGGGCTGCCGTGCGCATCCTTTATGGCGGTTCGGTCAAGCCCTCCAATGCCGCCGAGCTGATGGCGGTTCCCGACGTCGACGGGGCACTGGTCGGCGGAGCCAGCCTCAAGGTTGAAGATTTCTGGGGCATCGCGACGAGTTGCCGCTAGCGCTTGCCGTCGCGATTGTTTAAGACAGCGTGATGATCCGCGGCCGCGTCAGCGCGACCGCGATTTGTCGTGTTTGCGGGTTTCACTATCAGACTCTAAGGGCGAGCCATGGAAACGGTGGTGCTGGTGATTCATTTGCTGATCGCGGTGTCGCTGGTTGGCGTCATCCTGATCCAGAAGTCGGAGGGCGGCGGCCTCGGTATCGGCGGTGGCGGCGGACTCGGCGGCATGATGACCGCGCGCAGCACCGCCAACCTGCTGACCCGGACCACGGCGATTCTGGCCGGCAGCTTCATGCTGACCAGCGTCGTGCTGGCGATCATGGCCGGCCGCCACAATGCTCCGACCTCGATCATCGATACCGTGCCCGCGGCCGAACGGCCGGTTGAGCCGGCCGCCCCGCTCGCTCCCGCGGCACCGGCCGTGCCGCCCGAGCCGGCCAAGCCCGCCGCCCCGGTCGCCCAGTGAGTATCCTGCAGTAACGGCCCATGACCCGTTTCATCTTCATCACCGGTGGTGTGGTTTCGTCGCTGGGCAAGGGGCTGGCCTCGGCGGCGCTGGGGGCGCTGCTCCAGGCGCGCGGCTATTCGGTGCGTCTGCGTAAGCTCGACCCTTACCTCAACGTTGATCCCGGTACCATGAGCCCGTATCAGCACGGCGAGGTCTTCGTCACCGACGACGGCGCCGAGACCGATCTTGACCTCGGGCATTACGAGCGCTTCACCGGCGTTTCGGCGCGCAAGAGCGACAACATCACCACCGGGCGCATTTATTCCCAGGTGATCGCCAAGGAGCGCCGGGGCGATTATCTCGGCGCCACGGTGCAGGTGATTCCCCACGTTACCGACGAGATCAAGGACTTCATCGGCGCCGATCTCTCGGGCGAGGATTTCGTGCTCTGCGAGATCGGCGGCACCGTCGGCGACATCGAGAGCCTGCCGTTTCTCGAAGCCATCCGCCAGTTCGGCAACGAGGTCGGGCCGGAGCGGGCGCTCTTCGTCCACCTGACTCTCCTGCCCTACATTCCGACCGCGGGCGAACTCAAGACCAAACCGACCCAGCATTCGGTCAAGGAACTGTTGTCGGTGGGGATTCAGCCCCAGGTGCTGCTGTGCCGGGCCGACCGGCCGATCCCCGAGGCCGAGCGGCGCAAGATCGCGCTCTTTTGCAACATCCGCCAGGAGCGGGTGATCGCGGCGCTCGACGTCGACACCATCTATCACGTGCCGATCAGCTACCACGAGCAGGGCTTTGATCAGTCGGTGCTGGCCTATTTCGGCCTGCCCACCGATCAGGAACCCGATCTCACGCGCTGGCGCGAGGTGGCGCGCCGGGTACGCGGCCCCGAGGGCGCGGTCACCATCGCCATCGTCGGCAAATACACCGCGCTGAAAGACAGCTACAAGTCGCTGGTCGAGGCGCTGGCCCACGGCGGCATCGCCAACAATGTCCGGGTTGACATCAAGTGGCTGGACTCGGAGATTTTTGAGTCCGAGAACACCATCCATTATCTCGAGGGCGTTCACGGCATCCTGGTCCCCGGCGGCTTTGGCGAGCGCGGCACCGAGGGCATGATCCGGGCCGCCCAGTTCGCCCGCGAGCGCAAGATCCCCTATTTCGGCATCTGTTTCGGCATGCAGATGGCGGTGATCGAGGCGGCGCGCAACCTGGCCGGCATGCCCAATGCCGGGTCTTCGGAGTTCCAGCGCAACCACGATCCCGTGATCGGCCTGATGACCGAGTGGACCCGCGGTAACGAGGTGGAACGGCGCGAGGCCAGCAGCGATCTCGGCGGCACCATGCGGCTCGGGGCCTACCCGGCCTTTTTGCGCGGGGGCAGCCGCGCCCAGGAGATTTATGGCCATGCCGAGATCGCCGAGCGTCACCGTCATCGCTATGAGGTCAACATCCACCTCAAGCAGCGCTTGGAAGAGGTCGGCCTCTGTTTCTCAGGCCTCTCGCCCGATGGCGAATTGCCGGAAATCGTCGAACGGGTCGATCACCCGTGGTTCGTCGGCGTCCAGTTCCATCCCGAGTTGAAATCCCGCCCCTTCGAGCCCCATCCGTTGTTCAAGGACTTCATTCGCGGCGCGGTGGAGCAGAGCCGGTTGGTGTGAGCCGTTGACTCGGCTTGTCGTCGGGCGGATGATCGACAGGCGGGCAGGGAGGCATCGATGGCTGTTTCCAACCACGACATCATGGCGGCGGTCGAAGCCATGGCGGGGCATGTCAATTGTCGCGTCAACGAAACAAATGCGAAGATCGACCAGACCAACGCCCGCTTGGTTGAGGTGATCGGCATTCTGGCCGTTCACGGCAAGCGGCTGGACGGCATTGAAGCCCGCATCCACGCCACCGACTGCGACTTGCGCGAGGTCAAAGGCCAGCAGGCAATTATGCTGACCCGGCTGCAATCGATGGATCAGCGCTTCGGCGCCCTCATGGCCCCGGTAACACCGCCATGGGCCGGGGGGGCGCGCGGATAACCGATGGTCCTCCCTGACCTTAACCCCTCAATGCCTGAAAGCGAGTTGTCCTCAACGCCATGACCGCCCCCCGCACCGTCACCATCGGCTCCGTCGCCTTCGCCAATGACCGGCCGTTTTCGCTGATCGCCGGGCCGTGTCAGCTGGAGAGCCGGCAGCACGCCCTCGAGATCAGTCAGGCGCTGGTCGAGATTACCGGCAAGCTGGGGATCGGGCTGGTCTATAAATCCTCGTTCGACAAGGCCAACCGCACCTCGATCTCGGGGACGCGCGGCGTCGGTATGGCTAAGGGTTTGGAAATTCTGGCCGAGGTCCGTGAGGTGCGCGGCTGTCCGGTGCTGACCGACGTTCACGAGGTCAGCCAGTGTGCCCCGGCGGCCGAAGTGGTCGACGTGCTGCAGATTCCGGCCTTCCTCTGCCGGCAGACCGATCTTCTGATTGCGGCGGCGCGCACCGGCAAGGCGGTTAATGTCAAAAAGGGGCAGTTCCTGGCGCCCTGGGACATGACCAACGTCGTGAAAAAGCTCTCAGAGTCCGGCAACGACACCATCATGGTCTGCGAGCGCGGCGCCAGCTTCGGCTATAATACGCTGGTCTCTGACATGCGCTCGCTGCCGATCATGGCCAAGATGGGCTATCCGGTGATCTATGACGCCACCCACTCGGTGCAGCAACCGGGCGGTCTTGGCGGTGCCTCGGGCGGGCAGCGGGAGTTTGTGCCGGTGCTGGCGCGGGCGGCGCTGGCGATCGGTGTCGCCGGGCTGTTCCTGGAAACCCACGAGTGCCCCGATCGCGCCCCGAGTGACGGGCCAAATATGATTCCTATTAATGAGTTGTACGGCCTTCTCGAGACTCTGGTTGAGTTTGACCGGATCGCCAAGGCCCGGCCGCTGCCGCCGTTGGCCTGAACGCGGAGTGTGCCGATGGGGGCCTGGGGCCGGCTGCTGGTGATGATGCAGGTGCTGGCGGCTCTGGCCGCGCCCGGCGCCGCGGTCGCCGGCGCCGTGGTGCGCAGCCTGGGACAGGATTCTGACGGTAAACAGGAGCGGCTGGTGGTCCGAAGTTATGACGACACCGGGACCATGGTCGCCCACGACTGCGCCCTGGCCGAGGGCGGCGATGCCGCGGCGGCCTACCGGCTGGGCCGGCGCTATCTCTTTGGCATGGGCGTCTCGCGGGACCGGCGCATGGGCTTTTCCTGGATCGCGGCCTCGGCCTCGCGCGGCTATGCTGCGGCGGTGCGGTTGCGGGCGCAGGTGCCGCGGAGTATCGGCCGGGTGCGGCCCTGGTGCCGCGACAATCTCGAGCCGGTGCGGCCGATCATCGAGCCCGAGACCGATATCGTCGGCATGGTCGAGCGGCTGGCACCCGAATACGGCCTCGATCCCCGGCTGGTGCTGGCGGTGATCCAGGTCGAGTCGGCGTACCGCACCGACGCGGTGTCGTCCAAGGAGGCCGCCGGACTGATGCAGCTGATTCCGGCCACCGCGGCACGTTTCGGCGTACAGGACGTTTTCGACCCGACGGAGAACGTCCGGGGCGGCATGGCCTATCTGCGCTGGCTGCTGGCCTATTTTCGCGGCGACGTCTCCCTGACCCTGGCCGCCTACAACGCCGGCGAGGGCGCGGTCGACCGCCATCGCGGCGTGCCGCCCTATGCCGAGACCCGCGCCTATCTCAAGCTGGTGCGCCGGCTCTATCCCGACACCGCGCACCGCTACGATCCCTCGGCGGCGACACCGTCGGCGGTGTTTTTTCACTGATCGCGGGTATCGCCCGGGCCGGGGTTCAGACCAGGGTGCTGATGGTCGCCCCGCCGCTGTCGCTGTCCCGCAGGAGAGCGTCGACCTCCCCGAGGCTGCCGCCGGTTTTCAGTGCGACATAGGATCCGGTGACCGCGGTCTCAAAGTCGGCCTCGCGCTTTCTGAGCTTTTTGAACTCTTTGGCGTGGTCGTTGCCGTTTACCCTGGTGTCGACCTGCTGGGCCTGGACCAGCGTTTTTCGCGCCAGCCCCAAGATGCGGCAGGCTTCATAGAAGAAGCGCTCGTCGGGGTCAGTCGGAGCGTCGGCCGGAGTGTCTCCGGTGGAGTCGAGGGGAGCGGCGTCGGCCTTGGCCTTGAGCGCGGCGGCCTCGTCCCCGGCCTGCGCCCCGGTCCCGGTGGCGGCAGCGGACTCCGAGATGCCGGCCCGCCTTTCCTCGAGGGTGGCGGCGGCATAATCACGGGCGGCGCCGGCGACGCCCCGCGCGATCTTCACCCCGCCCCGGGCGATCTCCAGGGGGTCGGTGCCGAGGATACGCAGGATCTGCAACTGTTTTTTGTAGGCTTCCAGCTTCTGCCGCAAAAAGCCCTTCATCGTGCGTGCGGCCTCACCCTTGGCCTGGGTGATCGTGCCGAGCGCCTGCTGGCCGCGCTGGGCTTCGATCTCGGCCGCGCTGGCACCGCCGCTGTCGGCGAGGTAGGCACTGGCGACCACGGTGGTGCTGGTGACGGCGGCGGTGATGGCATCGGCCGACACCGAAATCTTCACCGACTCCTCGTGGCAGGCGGCGAGCACCGAAACCTGCGGGATGGTCAGCGCCGCACCGGGGCTCGGGATCCGGGCGGGGGCGGGGTGCACCGGAAGCGCGCCGGTGGCGCCGCGATTGATACCGTCGAGCATGGGAGTCTGCCTTCTGCACTGCCCCTCTTGATCGCGTTTCCGGCCGATTATACCCCAACGCCGATGAGGGCGAAAGAGGCGGCAACCGCCGGCTGACTGCCCAAACTCTGGGCAGAGCGGCTGCTGCGACATCATCCGGGCTTGCCTCGCCCCCGTGGGGGGTTTATCTGTCCCCGGCATTCGTCATCCCAGCCAGCGAGAGCCCGATCGATGAGTGCGATTACCGACATCCACGCCCGTGAAATTCTGGACAGCCGCGGCAACCCGACTGTCGAGGTCGATGTGACCCTGGAATCCGGGGCCGAAGGGCGCGCCGCCGTGCCCTCGGGCGCTTCCACCGGCGCCCATGAGGCCAACGAGCTGCGCGACGGCGACAAGACCCGCTATCTTGGCAAGGGGGTGCTGAAGGCGGTGGAGTCGGTCAATGGCGAGTTGTTCGACGCCCTTTCCGGCCTCGACGCCACCGACCAGATCGCAATCGACCAGATGATGATCGAACTCGACGGCACGCCCAACAAGGCCCGCCTCGGCGCCAACGCCATTCTCGGTGTCAGCCTCGCGGTGGCCAAGGCGGCGGCGATGGATGCCGGCCTGCCGCTCTATCGCTATGTCGGCGGCGCCTTTGCCAACGTTTTGCCGGTGCCTATGATGAACATCATCAACGGCGGCGCCCATGCCGACAACCCGATCGACATCCAGGAATTCATGATCATGCCGGTCTCGGCCGGTTCGGTCGCCGACGCCATCCGCATGGGCGCCGAAGTCTTCCATTCCCTCAAGAAGAAGCTGAAGGACGCCGGTCACAACACCAACGTCGGCGACGAGGGCGGCTTTGCCCCCAACCTCGCCTCGACCGAGGACGCCATCGGCTTCGTGCTGAAGGCGATCGAGGGCGCGGGATACCGGCCGGGCGAGGACATCTTTCTTGCCCTCGACTCCGCCTCGACCGAGTTCTTCAAGGACGGCAAGTATCATCTCGAGGGCGAAGGCAAGGTTCTGTCGTCGGCCGAGATGGTCGCCTATTATGAAAGCCTGGTCGGCCGCTATCCGATCATCTCGATCGAGGACGGCATGGCCGAGGATGACTGGGAGGGCTGGGCCGCCCTGACCCGGGCCATCGGCAAGAAGACCCAGCTGGTCGGCGACGATCTCTTCGTCACCAATCCCAAGCGGCTGGCCCAGGGCATCAAGGCCGGCACCGCCAACTCGATCCTGGTCAAGGTCAACCAGATCGGCACCCTCAGCGAAACCCTGGAAGCGGTCGATCTCGCCCACAAGTCGGGCTATACCGCCGTGCTTTCCCACCGCTCGGGCGAGACCGAGGACTCGACGATCGCCGATCTCGCGGTGGCCACCAACTGCGGCCAGATCAAGACCGGTTCGCTCTCTCGCTCGGACCGCCTGGCCAAATACAACCAGCTGATCCGGATCGAGGAACAGCTGGGCAGCGCCGCGAGCTACGCCGGCACCCGCATCCTCAAGGCTTGACCCCGGGGGGGGAGATGCTGGCTGGTGCCGTCAGCGGTTCGACGGCGCCAGCCAGTTCATCACTTTGGCGCTGCTGGCCGGCGGGCGGGCCGGAGGCGGCGGCGCGGCGTGGCACGGCGCCGGGGCCTGCTGGGGCGGCAGCCGGGGCTCGCGGTGCGGGCGCGGCTCCGGGGGCGGCGCGGGCGGCGGCTGACAGGCCGGCTCGGTCCGCGGCAACAGCGCCGGGGCCGGCGGCTGGCGCTCGGTGAACGGGCGGCGCAGGGTCTGCTCGATCAGGTCGGCGGCGGGGGCTGGTGGCCGGGGGTCGGGGGTGCGGCGGGCCATGGCGGTTTCGAGCCGCCGCGAGGCATCACGGATTTCGATCAGGGCGGCCATGGCGTCGCTCAGCAGCGGCGACAGCCGGGCCGGGTTCTGGCTTTCGGCGGCATCCAGCGCGCCCAGCCGCTGCCGCACCCGCTCGACCTCGTTTTCGATCAGAATCTGAAGTTCGGCGGTGCCTCCGAGGAGTCGGGTGATTTCCTGGCGCAGGGACGAAATTTCACACGCCTGCCGGAGCTGGTGAAAGCCAAAAGCTTGCCCCGACTTCCGCTCGGCCTGATCGTTTTGGGACATGGCGGATACCGCAAATACCCGGAAGCCACGCAGCCGCTTCCGCAGACGCGATCATAGCCGATATCGGTGTTCCGGTAGAAGACGCTCGTGGCCGTGGGATTCCATTTGCGTGGCGTCGGTTGATAATTTATCAATGCGCGCTGGGAGTTCGCGAAACCATCGCATACCCGGCCGGACAAATTGGGTCAGCGCGAATTATTGACGGAGCGTCGGTGACGGTAAAACTGACGGTGCTGTGGAAGGACAAGGGATCGGCCGGCGCCTCGCCACAGGCGCTGTCGGACCTTGTTGCCAACAACGTCGTGCAAGGTGTCATTCAGCAATCGGGACGGGCGGCGGCAGTGACCCTGAGACGCGATGATCTGGAAAAGCTTCTGGCTACCCGCTCGGGCGGTGCGCGCAGCGCCTTGCAGGCGGTGAAGGACGCCTACGCCGAAATCGGGCTGATGCGCGAAGAGGGCGTGTCCTGGGCCGAGATCGCCGAACTGCTCGGACAAAACGGCGCCGTCGCCCGCGACGGCAAGCCTTTTGCCGCAGCAACGGTGCGGGCCGCCTTCTTTCTGGTCGGGGCCGAGGTGCGCCAGGGTCAGCTCAGCGGCGAGGGCGTGGTCGCCGACTCGTTTGCCGACGTGCCGGCCGAGCGCGCCCCGTCGGTCCGGGAGACCGAAGCGCCAGCCGCGGAAGACGAGCCTTCGGGGTACGAGCCGGCCGAGATGCCGCCGCTGCCGCCGCTGGGGAACGCGGAACCCGAACCGGTTCTCGAGCCGGAGCCGGTTCCCGAACCTGAGCCGGAGCCGGTTCCCGAACCTGAGCCGGAGCCGGTTCCCGAACCTGAGCCGGAGCCGGTTCCCGAGCCCGAGCCCGAACCGGTTCCCGAGCCCGAGCCCGAACCGGTTCCCGAACCTGAGCCGGAGCCGGTTCCAGAACCTGAGCCGGAGCCGGTTCCAGCACCGGTTTCCGAACCCGTTCCCGAACCGCAACCGGAACCGGAGCCGGCTCCAGAGCCCGAGCCCGAGCCCGAACCGGTTCCTCAACACGAGCCCGAGCCGGCTCCAGAACCCGAGGCTGCGTTGGTCGAGTCGCTGATTCCCGAAGACGAAGCGGCGGCCGAGCTTGAGGGGGAGGCCGACGCCGAGCCCGAATCGCTGCCGGTGCCGCCGCGCCCATTCCGGCCGGCGCCGCCGATCCGGGTTGATGATATGTGGCTGCTGCGACCGCTCAGGGAGCCCGAACCCGAGGCGTTGGCAGAAGACGAACCGGTAGCGCCTGTGCTGCGCCGGGCTGCGGTGATGCCGCCGAGTCCCAAACCGCCGCCGCCTCCGCCTCCGCCCCCTCCGCCGCCGCCTCCACCTCTTCCGCCACCGCCACCGCCACCGGTGGTTCCTGTCGCGGCGGCCGAGAAAGCGAAGATAAAGAGTCCGTTTACACACGACACGGCGATGGCATACGACTGGACACGGCGCATCGGCAACTCGACGTGACCCTCGCGATCGGACAGACGGGGCGCCGCCCGGGTGCTCTCAGGGACGACGGAAACATTCGAAAGGCTTCATTCCATGCTTGGTTCGATACTTGTCCTGAATGATCGCGGGGGTGTGGGCAAGACGTTGCTGTCGCACCACCTGCTCGCGACCGCGATGCTGGAGGGTCTGGCCCTGCGCGTCGTCGAGTATGAGGTCAACGAACGCCTTGCCCGGCTGTTCGGCCCCGAGGCGGTCGAGCACCGGCGGATTTCCCAGGACTTCGTCAACCTGATGGGCTCCGGTGGCGACGGTTTCTTTGAGTTCTGGGACAATATCGGTCCCGAATTGCAGCGCGGCGGCCGTCTCTTTGATTTCGGCGGCAATATCAGCCAGTGGTTCTTCAACTGGGCCGAAGTGTCGGGTTTCGACTATTACGTCGGCGACGGCTCGCGTCTGGTGTTCATGGTGCCGGTCACCGTCGATCTGGCCTCGCTCCAGACCGGCATGGCGACCCTCGAGCGCATCGCCGCCATCGCGCCTGGCGCCAAGCGCGTGCTGGTGGAAAACGGCTTCTCCGGGCCGTTCTCTCAGCTTGAGGACACCCATTACGCTCGCCGCAAGGCGGAAATGGTCGAGCGCGAGAATGTCGCCGTGATCACGATGCCGGCCTGCACCGCGCCGGCCTGGGCGCGCCTGACCGGGCACCGCCTGGATCAGATCGCGACCATGACCCGCGAGGATCTGGTCAAGCTCGGGATGTCGCCGCCGGTGGCCTCGCGCTCTCTCATTGTCATCCACGACTGGCTGCGCTCGATTCGCCAGCAGTTGACCCCCTACCTCGCCGATGTCTTCCGTTCGACTCCGCCCGCGGGCGCCCAGCGCACCGGCAAGAGCGGCCGGCAGGCGGTGGTCTGAGCGTCGTCAAAGCCCCGGCGGTTTTTCTGCCGAGTCGTCCGGGCGGTCCGGGCGGCCCGGCGGGACGGCCGGACAGAGACCGGTTGCCGGTCGTTTCCCCGCTTGGTAAACTCCGTGACGACGGGGGGCGATGGCCGCGACCCGCTGGCAACCGCTCCCCTGGGGGCGGCTGAACGAGAGGAAGCATGGCGCGGAACCTCGTGGCACTCGGTTTATGGCGGAAGGCGCTGGTCGCCAGCGTCCGCCGGGACGGTCCGGATCTGTCGGCACGCCAGATGGCGCTGCTGCTGACGGTGTATCTTTGCGAGCCGCCCCACACCGTGCGCGGCCTCGCGATCATCCTCAATATTTCCAAGCCCGCGGTCACCCGCGCCCTCGACCGTCTGTCGGTGCTGGGCTTCATCCGGCGCAAGCGCGACACCGAAGACCGCCGCAACGTCCTGGTCCAGCGGACCGTCCAGGGTTCGGTGTTTCTCAGCGAATTTTCGGACATGGTGGTCGAGGCCGGCGCCGTCGCTCCGGCGGATCTGGCCGAGGTGGTCAAGAGCGAAGAACTGGGCAAACTGGCCCAGGCCGAATTCAACCGCTTGCGCAGCCTGTCGCTGGCCGGCGGCGAGGCGCCGTGAGCATTGCCGTGCGGCCCTATCCGGACCCGCGCCGGCATCCTTGGCGCGCGGAGGTCGCGGCGGCGGGGCTCGAAGGCCGGGTGCCCTCGGCGCGCTTCGTCGGCGGTACGCCGCGGCGGGTCGGGCAGGGCAGCGTCGGCCTGATGGCCGCGCCGGCCGGGAGCGCCGAGCAGTCCAGCCAGTTGCTGTTCGGCGAAACCTTCACCGTTTATGACGAGGCCGGGGGGTGGGCCTGGGGCCAGAACGCCACCGATGGCTATGTCGGCTACCTTCCCACCGCGGCGCTGGCGGCGACGCCGCTGCCGCCCAGCCACCGGGTCACGGCGCTGCGCAGCTTCCTCTATCCCGAGCCGGCCCTGAAGCGGCCACCGCTCGATCTGGTTCATCTGACCACGACGCTGGCGGTGGCCGGGCCGCCGGACAACGGCTATCTGCCGGTGGCTGGGGGCGGCTGGCTCTTTGCCGGCCATCTGGCGCCGCTGGCGGTGGTGGAACCGGACCCGGTGGTCACGGCACTGCGTCTGATCGGTACGCCCTATCTCTGGGGCGGTCGCGGCAGCCTCGGCATCGACTGTTCGGCGCTGGTCCAGCTTGCCCTGGCCGCTGCCGGTGTCGCCGCGCCGCGCGACAGCGACATGCAGCGGGGCGAGGTCGGCGTTTCACTGGGTCCGGTGCCGGCCGACGGTGCCGGCGTGTCTTTTCGACGCGGCGACCTCGTATTCTTTCCCGGCCATGTCGGGATCATGCTCGACGGCGACCGCCTAGTCCACGCCACCGCGTTCGTGATGGCGGTGACGGTCGAACCGCTGGCGGCGGTGATCGCCCGCACCGATCCCACCCGCGGCGGCGGCCTGCTTGCGGTGCGCCGGTTGCCGGACCTACCAGCCGCCGGTGCTTAACCAGCGCTCCAGATGGGTGAGGCGGTCGGCGCCCCAGAACGGTTCGTTGCCGACAAAGAAGAACGGGGCGCCGAAAACGCCGCGCGCGATCGCGGTTTCGGTTTCGTGGCGGAGCCGCGCCTTGATCGCCGGGTCCTGCATCCCGTCGAGCAGAGCCGCCGCATCGAGGCCGAGCCTGCCGCCGATCTCGGCCACCACTGCCGCCGGGCCGACGTCCCGGCCTTCGCCCCAGTGGGCGTGATAGACGGCAGCCGCCAGGGCCTTGGCCCGCGCCGGGTTCGCGGCTTCCAGCCAGTAATAGGCCCGCGCCGCGGCGATACCGTTGACCGGCATCACCTCGGGCATGGTCAGCGGCACCTCGAGCAGGCCGGCGAAGCGGGCAACGTCGCGCCGGAGATAGGCGCCGCGCAGCGGCTGATGCATCATCGCCGACATGCCGGTGACCTTGAACACCGCGCCCAGCAGGATCGGCCGCCAGATGACGGCGCAGCCGTGCCGGGCCGCGACCTCCTCGACCAGCAGGCTGCCGAAATAGCCATAAGGTGAAGCAAAATCGAAGTAAAACTCGATGGTCCGCGGCGTGGTCATGGTGCGCCCCCGGGGCTGGGTCTCGACGAGTATGTGCGTGCCGGGCGGAGGATGTCGAGACCGCAACCGCCGGCGCGGCGCATCGCCCCCCGCCGGGAGAGGGGCGGCGGCTCCCGAAGGCTTCTGATAAATCTTTAAATATATGCATATATTTATCAAGAATAGTTAATCTTATCTCTTAGAAATGCATTTTTCGGTCGCGCGGCATGGCAGCGCGGCGTCCCCGGCGTGGCGGTCGCGGGGGCCGAGCTGCGGTAATCCTTGATCTTTGGTTGCCGCTGTTCTATCTTGATGGTTGACGTTAGTGTTGCCGGATGGTGTACGCGCGGACGGCGGTCCGGGGTGCGCTCGCCAGTGCCAGAATGGCCCGACAATGAGGCATGGGAAGGAGCCTGCGCCATGACCGCGATCAACACCGGCTATACCAATTATTATTCCGGCCCGTCGGCGTCGACCAGCACGCCCGCAAATTTTGGACCCGGCCAGCTCAAGACCGACAGCGAGCAGACCGACCGGGCTCAGACTCAGGGGCAGGAACTGCGTGAAAACGAACGGAAGGCGAATACCGGTTTCACGACCCCGACCCGGGGCAGCCAGCTGAACATTACCGCTTAGGCGCGGTTCCGGGTCGCGCGCCGAGCAACCATCGCCGTGGCTGGCTGGCCGAAATGCCGGTTTGCCGCATCTGTTAACTTGGGACATGGGAGACGCGCACATGGATATCAGAACGATTTCCAGCGCCGCATATTCCCGGCCTGCCGCTCCGATTGTCGGGAGCGAGGTTGCGCTTCCGGCCGCTGATAGCACCAAGTCGGCCGATTCTGCTGCGCCTTTCCTCAGCCCGGTCTACCGGTTCGATCCGGTGGCCAAGCTGTCAATCCTGTCGTTCCGCGATTCTTCGACCGGGGACGTGACTCAGCAGATTCCCTCCGAGAAGGTCGTGGCGCAGTACCGCCGGAACCGGGGCGAGAACCCGGACGCCAAGCCCGCCGCAAGCGCCGCCGGCCCGAGTGCCGTGCCTGCGCCGGCCACCGAGACCGCGAAGCCGGAGGCCGAGAGGCCCACGACCGCCAATGCTTCCGGGGCGACCGCCGTGGAACCCGGCGCGGTGCCGGCGTTCGGGTCCGAACCAGCGGTGTCAGTGCCACCGCCTGTGGTCGCCGCGCCGGCCGCGCCAGAGGTGCAGCGGGTTTCGTTGAGCGTGTGAGGCCGGGGCGGCGGCGGCCCGGGCTGAGCGGGGCACCGGCTGTTCGCCGGTGCCCGTTGTCGTGCCCGGATCGCGGATAACCGCGACATCCCGGAGGCGCGATCCTCAGAACAGTTCGATCTCGCCCTCGATCCGGGTCGTGCGCAGCTTCTCGGCGAAGCTGGCTTCGGACTGCATGACGTCGCTGGTGCCGGCGCTGCCCAGCAGCCGCCGTTGGGAGCGTCCGCCGACCGGAAAGAAGCGCACCACCCGCGCCTGGGTGCCGCCGACATCCCAGCTGATGGTGGGAATGCCCTCGAAGGCGAGGTAGGACATCACGAATTCGACGTTGTTGTGGCCGATCGTGCTGTTGAAGCCGTTGATCGCGCCGCCGCCGAAGATTTTGGCCCGGAGGCGGTCGCGCCGGCCGGTGCGGCTGAGCATGCGGTTGATCAGCTGTTCCATCGCCGCGCTGCCGTAGCGGGCCGAGGCGCTGAGGCGGTCGTCGGCGGAGTCGGCGAGCAGGAAATGGTTCATGCCGCCGAGTCCGGCCTCGGGGTCATAGAGGCAGGTGGCGACGCAGGAGCCAAGGGTGGTGGTGATCACGACATCGGACTCGCCGCTGACCACGCAATCACCAACCACGACACTGATCACGCGGGCGCCGATCCGGGAGTCGAGATAGCTGCGCGCCTGATCCTGCCGCTCCTGGAGGCGCCGGCCGCAGGAACCCGAGGCCTTGTTTTGATTGGTTCCGTCCATCGCGACCTTTCAGACCAGATGTCATGGCCACTCTACCAGACAAAACCTGCGCGATAAAGTGGGATGACGATCGCGTTTTGGGCGTAGACCGGCTCAGATGGCGTGACCGTCGCCGCTGAAACGGCGTTCGATCAGCGTGAACGCTGCGCGCAATCCCTGGGCCTCGCCGCCTTCCGGCCGGCCGGGGCGGCTGGCGGTGTTCCAGCCCATGATGTCGAGATGCGCCCAGGGGGTTTCCCGCGAGACGAAGGCCTCGAGGAAGAGGGCGCCGATGATCGCCCCGGCATGGCCATGGCCGGCAACGCTGGACAGGTCGGCGACCTTGCTCTCAAGTCCCTTGCGGTAGGGCTGCCAGAGCGGCAGCCGCCAGAGCGGATCGTGACTGGCCTCGCCGGCCGCGGTGAGGTCGGCGGCGAGGGTGTCGTTGTTGCTGAAAAGGGCGGGCAGCTCCGGCCCGAGGGCGGCGCGGGCGGCACCGGTCAGGGTGGCGAAGTCGATCAGCAGTTCGGGTTTTTCCCGGTCGGCCTCGGCCAGCGCATCGGCCAGGATCAGCCGGCCCTCGGCGTCGGTGTTGCCGACTTCGACGCTCAGGCCCTTGCGGGTGGTGATGACGTCGAGGGGCCTGAGGGCATCGCCGGACACCGCGTTGTCGACCGCCGGAATCAGCACCCGCAGCCGGATCGGCAGCCCGGCCATCATGATCATGCGGGCGAGGCCGAGGACGTGGGCGGCGCCGGCCATGTCCTTCTTCATCAGCAGCATGTTCGAGGATGGCTTGAGATCGAGGCCGCCGCTGTCGAAGCAGACGCCCTTGCCGACCAGGGTCACCTTGGCGTCGGTGCGCCGGCCCCAGGTAAAATCGATCAGCCGCGGCTCGCGCGGGCTGGCCCGGCCGACGGCGTGAATGGCGGGGAAGTTCTGGGCCAGCAACTCGCTGCCGGTGATGATCCTGAGCTTGCCCTCGAACTCCTCCACCAGCGCCTGGGTCACCGCAGCCAGTTCGGCCGGGCCAAGATCGCCGGCCGGGGTGTTGATCAGGTCGCGCACGAAGACGGTGGCGCCGGCGGCCCGCTCGACGGCGCCGCGCTCCGAGCCCTTCGGCCAGACCAGCACCGGCAGTGTCTTGTCGAGGGCGCGGTAACGGGTGAAGGTATAGCAGCCGAGCGCCCAGGCGAAGGCGGCCCGGTTGGCCGCCGCCGGTCCGAGATCGGCATCGATGCGGTAACTGCCGGCGGGCAGGCCGGTGGGCAGGCCGGCATAGGCCCAAGGGTCCGGGGCGGTGCTGAGCCCAAGCAGCACCCGCGCCAGCCGGCCATCCTCGCCGCTGATCAGGCACAGCTGCCCCGGCTCGGCGGTGAAGCCGGTGCTGCCGGTCCAGGCGGCGACGGCGGGCGGCTGGGTGGGCAGCCAGAGCGCCAGCTGATCGCGGGTCAGGGGGGTGATGGGCAGGGTCTCGGCGCCGGATCGGGCGCGCAGGGCGGCTAGCACGGCAGGCAATCCTGAAACGGTCGAAACGATGGGCGAAGCGGCACAGGATGGCCCGCCGGTTCCGATCTGAAAAGAGGAAATATGCTTTTGCGGTCCCTGTTCGCTCTCTTATTCTGATCAGGCGGCACCGGGCGGCGGGCCGCGGCGGTTTGCGGAGGGCGATGACATGGCGGCGCTGACCCTGGTGATCGGCAACAAGGCCTATTCCTCCTGGTCGCTGAGACCCTGGCTGGCCTTGCGCCAGGCTGGTGCGGTCTTCGACGAGGTGGTGATTCCGCTGCGCCAGCCCGAGACCCGGGCGGCGATTCTCCGGCATTCCGCCGCGGGTAAGGTGCCGGTGCTGCACATCGGCGGTGGCGTGGTTTGGGAGTCGCTGGCGATCTGCGAGGCGGTGGCCGAGGCGTTTCCCGCCGCCGGCCTCTGGCCCGAGGATCCGGTGGCGCGGGCGGTGGCGCGGGCGGCGGCGAGTGAGATGCACGGTGGCTTCGCCGAGGTGCGCAGGGCGTTCCCGATGGACCTCAAGCGCGAGCCGGCCGAGCGTCCGGTGCCGGACGTGGCCGCGTCCGAAATCGCGCGTCTCACCAGCCTTTGGTGCGCGCTGCGCCGCCGGTTCGGGGCGGGCGGGCCGTTTCTCTTTGGCCGCTTCACCATCGCCGACGCGATGTATGCACCGGTCTGCGCCCGCTTCGACAGCTACCGGGTGCCGCTCGATGCCGTGAGCCGGGACTATCTCGAGGCGGTGCTGGCGCTGCCGGCGTTTCTCGACTGGCGGCAGGCGGCCCTGGCCGAGCCCTGGACCATCGCCTACTGAGCCGGTGGCGTCCGGTCAGGGGTATTCGGCGTTCAGGCTTTCATAGGCGCGCCCGGCGCCGGGGTGCAGCGGCAGGGCCGCGGCGTCCACCGCGAGCGGCAGCGGTGTCAGCCCGCCCTTGGCCACCACCTGCTCCAGAGCGCGGCGGGTTGTGGGCTGCCAGAGCGCGCGGGTGACCCCGGCGACCAGTTCGGCGTCGAGTCCGGCCCGCACCACCAGCTGGGCGCCGACTCCGACGGTCGCGGTTTCGGGCACTCCGGGGTAGACCTCGGCGGCGATCACGGCATCGGTCAGGAACGGCTGGCGGCTGCGCAATTCGCGAGCTTCGTCGGGGGTGAAGGCGAGCAGCCGCACCGGCAGCCGCGCCGCCGCGTCGGAAACGGCGCTGAAGGGGGCGCCGCCGAGGATGAACAGGGCATCGATCTGCCCGGCCACCAACTGGTCGACCGAGGCGCCGGGGCGCAGATAGACCGGCGTGAAGCGTTTTTCGCCGAGGCCAAGGCCGCCGAGGATCATCGCGGCGTCGATGGCAAAGGCCGACCCCTTTTCGCCGACGGAAACCTTTCGGCCCTTGAGATCGGCAACGCGGCGGATCGGCCCGTCGGCCCGAACCACGATCTGCACCGTTTCGGTGTACAGGGTGGCCAGGGCCCGGAGATCGGCAAAGGGCGGCTGTCCCTGATAGAGGCCGGCGCCGCGATAGGCCCAGGCGGCGAGATTGGCCTGGACCAGCGCCGCCTCGAGGGCGCCGGCACGCAGCAGTTCGAGGTTTTCGACGCCGCCCGAGGTCGCCTGCGCCACCCCGATCAGCCCGGGGACGCCGCAGCTGCCGCCGCGCTCGCAGGGGCGCGAGCCGGGCGGATTGGTGATCGCGTTGGCCAGGAGGCCGCCGACGATGAAATAGGCGCCGGCACTGGTCCCGGTGCCGATCCGGAAATAACGCAGATCGCCATCGGCCGCCGAGGCCGCCGCGCCGGTCCAGGCACACCCCAGCAGCGCCCAGACCAGAGAGAGCAGCAACCGGGGCAGGGGACGGAGCGGAACTGTTGCCATGGGTTCAGATGTGATCAAGGACCATCAGAATGCCGGTGGCGGCGAGACCGGCGCCAAGCGTCCGAACCCCGAGCGCCAGCGGCGCCCGGCCAACCACCACAGCGTGGCCAAGCCCACCGGAAACCGCGAGCAGCGCCCCCGAGCCGTAGCCGAGCCAGTACCAGAGATGGGGGCCGCGCAACGCATGGGCCAGGGGCAGCCCGAGGTATAATGCCAGCACCAGCACCAGCACCGCCGGACTCAGCAGCGGAAAGTTCAGCCCGAGCACAATCGAGCCGCCGATCACGACCAGCCCGACCATCGGCGCCAACTCGGCAAAGGGCAGGGTAACTCCGGCCTCGCCGATCAGGCAGCCGGCAAAAGCGCCAAACAGCGCGATGGCCGGGAATTGCCAGACCGTCTCGCCGCCGAGAAGGCCGCTCCAAAGCCCGATCCCGGCAAAGCCGAGCAGGGCGGCCAGATGCAGCAGCGGCAGTCCGAAGCCGGTTCCGAAGGCGCCGCTGCCGAGGGCGACGTCGCCGGCCAGCGCCGGCAGGCTCCAGCCGGCCACCAGCAGCAGCGAGGCGAGCGCGGCAGGCGCGGTCCGAACGGTGGTCATGGGCGGGCATCCTCTGGGAGGGGTGTCGGACGGGTCGGCTTTTTTGTATACCTCTGGCCGGTTCCGGGGAAGACGGGATCATGGCCGGGAGGCGGGCGGGATGATGGGGCGATGGTGCCGGGTGCTGATGATCGGGCTTGGGCTGGCCGTGCTGCCGGTGATGGCGGCGCTGCCCCGCGCCGACCCGCTCCGCCTCGAGCGCACCCGGCCCGATCACCAGGGCCCCAGGACCGTGGAGCCGATCGACCCCCCGCCGCCCGCCGATCATGTCTATCGGAAGGTCGACCTTCTGGCCTATCGGCTGCCGGGCGCGGTCACCAAATGGGCCACTCTCGATGCCAAGCTCTCCCGGCTGTGCCGGCTTGGCGCCTTCCGGCAGCAGCGGCCCGATGCCCTATATGCCCTCGCGCCCGAGGGCAGCTACGGCGTCGCGTTCGGAGAGGGCGCCAATCTGCATGATCCCCAGAACCTCGCGAAGCCCGGGATGGTCTATTTCTTCACCATTCGGGAGACCTCGAACTGTCTGGTTCTGAAAGTCAGCCAGAGCAGGCTGAGCGCCTACTCGACCAGCCGCTTCGGCGCGCCCCAGGCCGCCCCGCCGGCCCGATGAAGCGAACGGCTTAAATCGAAAGCGGTGAGCGGTGGGGGCATCCGCTCATTGAACCGTTCTCGCTTTGCCGCTACTCTACGTAAACTTACGGGACGCTGATTTGGGAGGCAATGATATGAGTGATAATTGTAAACATAAGGCCGCCGCCTCTTCGATCAATTGGATCGTCGGCATGATCAAAGACAAGGCTGGAATCGATTATAATGCGACCCGGGAAACCCTGGAGTTGATGTTTCAGGACATGGTCGAAAAAAATTGCATAACCTGCCCCATGAATACAAACTGCCATGAGCTTGATGCGGCGAAAGCCGTGCTTTCGTCACGCCTGGCGCCGGTGCGGAACAGCCGGAGTCCGGTTCCGGCCGCGCCTGGCGCCCTGCTCATCCGGCGCCTTAACCGGCGGGACCGGCTCGGGCGGGCGCCGACGCGGTGATTTGCGCTCCGGGCGGTTGATCACAAATCGGTCACGGTTCAATCAACGGCATGTCACGACCGGCGGGTATAGACAAGGCCGTACCACCCTGGAGGACGCGACCATGGCCCCTTGCGATTGCGCACCGTCGCTGCATGATCTCGTCAACGATCCGCTGACCCGGTTGCTGATGGACCGGGATGGCGTCGAGCCCGCCGAGGTCGTTCGCCTGATGACCAGCCTTGGCCGGGCGCTGACCGAGCGCAAGCGCCGCGACTCCGTGGTTGCCGCCCGTTGCGGCGCCACCCGTCGTCACGACGCCGGCCAGCCGCGGCCGCGGCGGTTGCGCTGACCGGCGCGGCGCCGGCTCAGCGTTCATCCTCGGGCCGCAGCACCGGCGCTGGCGCCGGTCGGTCCGGTCCGGTCCGGGTTGCTCCGCCCTTGCCCGTTTTCACCTCGAGATTGACCACGCCATCCTTGGGCGGGCCGGTGAGACGCAGCCGGTTCTGAAGGCCCTGCTCCTGGATCGAGCGCATCAGCGCCTCGTAAGTCGGCAGATCGGGATCCGGCTGGTCGGCCGGCTTGGGTGGTGCCGGGGGGAAGGGCTGCTGGGACGGACTCTTGTCGGCCTGCCCGCCGCTGGCGGCAGGCGGGGCTGGTTTTGGGCTGTCGTCGCCGGTCGGAGTCGGGACGGCGGGGGGCGGCTTTGGCGCCTCGGGCGGCGCCGCGGCCGGCTTGGCCTCGTCGGGCTTGGCTTCGCCGGGACCGGTCTCGCCACCCGGACCCCGGGTCGGCTGGCCGGGTGGCGGTTCGAGCGGTCTTGTCTCTCCGGGCTTTACGTCTCCGGGCTTGACTTCACCCGGCTTGATCTCGCCCGGCTTGATCTCGCCCGGCTTGACCTCACCCGGCTTGATCTCGCCCGGCTTGACCTCGCCCGGCTTGACCTCACCTGGCTTGGCCTCGCCCGGCTTGGCCTCACCCGGCTTGGCCTCGCCCGGCTTGGCCTCGCCGGGCCGGGTATCGTCGAGCGGCTTTTTGGCCTCGGCGGCACCCGGGCCCGGCGGCGGCTGGTCACCGGTATCCGGGCCGTCCGGGGGGGGCTTGCCGGGGCCGGGTTTGCCCGGCTTGGCCGCCACCGGGGGTGCGTTGCCGGTTTCCGCGGGCTTGGGGGGGGGCTGCTTTTGCAGCCGGAGCTGGCGCTGGCGTTCCCGTTCGCGCAGGCGCGCGCGCTCCTCCTCAATGCCTGGATACCATTCCTTGAAGCAGTCGACGAACAGCGGGTCGCGGCAGTGGCGGAGGACTTCCCGGGCTTCGGGGGCCGCGGCATCGCCGCTGGTGGTCCCGGGGTCTCCGGCGAGGGGTTGCTGCGCCGCCGCCGGCCATGCCGCCAGCGCTCCCACTACTCCGAGCAGAACCCCGATCCGGTGGCTGCGCATCCTGGCCATCCCGATGGTTTGTCCCAGCATAGCCGCAACCGCCGCCGGCCGCCATCCCCCGATCATGGGCTCAGATAGGCGGGATGGCGATGTTCGAAGCGGGCGCGGTCGGCGGGTTCGAGCGAAACCCGGAGGTGGGCGGTGTCGTCGTCGTCGTGGCGCTCCAGCACCTCGCCATGGCCATAGAGCCAGGACAACGCCGCGCCGTCGGCGAGGCTGACGGCCAGCGACAGCACCTCGCGCTCGGCGGTCATGACGCGGTCGAGCAGGGCAAACAGGCCCTCGATGCCGCCGCCGGTCAGCGCCGACACCGCCACCGCCCGCCCGGAACCGCCGCCAAACTGAGCCAGGGCATGCTCGCGCCCGGCCTCGTCGAGCAGGTCGATCTTGTTCAGCACCTCGACCAACCGGGGATCGCCCTCGGGGTCGATCGCCATGTCGCGCAGCACGCCGTGGACATCCTCGCGCTGGGCCTGGCTGTCGGGGTGGGCGAGATCGCGGACATGGAGGATGATGTCGGCCGCGATCACCTCTTCGAGGGTGGCCCGGAAGGCCTCGACCAGCCCGTGAGGCAAATCCGAGATGAAGCCGACGGTGTCGGAGAGGATGATCTTGCGCCCCGAGGGCAGATCGATTGCACGCATGGTCGGATCGAGGGTCGCGAACAACAGATCCTTGGCGAAGACATCGGCTCCGGCCAGCCGGTTGAAGAGCGTCGACTTGCCGGCATTGGTGTAGCCGACCAGCGCGACCACCGGATAGGGCACCCGTTCCCGGGCCCGGCGGTGAAGGGCGCGGGTGCGCCGGACGTCATCCAACTCCTTCTTGATCTTGAGAATCCGGTCGCCGATCAGCCGGCGGTCAAGTTCGATCTGCGACTCGCCGGGACCGCCGAGAAAGCCGAAGCCGCCACGCTGGCGCTCCAGATGCGTCCAGGAGCGGACCAGCCGCGAGCGCTGATAGGTCAGGGCGGCCAGTTCGACCTGAAGCTGCCCCTCCCGGGTGCGGGCGCGGGCGCCGAAGATTTCCAGGATCAGGCCGGTGCGGTCGATGACCTTGGCCTTGGTCGCGCGCTCCAGATTGCGCTGCTGGACCGGCGACAGCGCGTGGTTGACCACGATAAGCGCGGCCTTGCCCTCTTCGATCAGCGCGGCCAACCGCTCGACGGCGCCGGTGCCGAGCAGGGTCGAAGAGTTGGGGCGGCTGACCGTGACCGCTTCGGCGTGGCTGACCTCGAGTTCGATGGCGGCGGCCAGCGCCACCGCCTCCTCGAGCTGGGAAGCCGGGGACCGGCGATCGCTGCCGGCGCCGCGGCGCAACACCGGATGGACCACCAGCGCACGGGCGGTGGTGGTGCCATCGGCGGGGGGGGCGTGGCTCACCCGGTCATTCGTGCTCGACGTCGCGGCCGCCATCAAAGAGCTGAATCGGATGCGCCGGCATCACGGTCGAGATCGCGTGCTTGTAGACCAGCTGCGAATGGGCATCGCGCCGCAGCAATACCGAAAAATTGTCGAACCAGGTGATGATCCCCTGAAGTTTGACCCCGCTGACCAGGAACACGGTCACCGGCATCTTGTTCTTGCGGACGTGATTGAGGAAGACGTCCTGAACGTTTTGGCCTTTTTCGGACATGTTGGTCTGACCTTCTGTTGGCAGTTCTTGGAGCGCCGGAGTCTGGCACCCTGGTTGTCCCCTGAGAAAAATGACTAAGCTGTGAGAGCCCGCTCGGGAGAGTTGGTTACCGATAGAGCGCCGCCAAGGCGGCGAACCAGATCGCAAAGGGCAAGGCAGCTATCGACCCGGACCGCCGGCGGAAACCGGCTGAAGTCGCCCTCGCCGTTGTCGCTGACCAGCACCGGCAGGCAGCCGGAGGCATGGGCGCATTCCATGTCGATGTCGGCATCGCCGACGAACCAGACATCGCCGACGGCGCCGCCGGCCGGGGCCAGCGCCATCGTCACCGGGGCCACCGCCGGTTTGTCGGCCGGGGCGTCAGCGGAACCGACCAGGGAGCCGAAATAGGGACTCCAGCCCAGCGCCTCGGCCTCCTGGCGCAGGAATCGTCCGGTCTTGTTGCTGACCACCGCCAGATAGATGCCCATGCCGTGGAGGGTCTTGATCAGGCGGTCGGCGCCGGGCAGGGCCCGCAACTGCTCGATGTGATGAGCGGAAAAGTGGTCGTAATAGATCGTGCGTGCCTCCTCCCAGCGGTCGCCGAACAGCGGGGGAAAGGCGTTGCGCAGGGAATGGCGGACGCGGACGCGGATTTCCTCCGAGGTCCAGGTCGGATGACCCATCGCCTCCAGGGTGACATTGACGCTGGCCTCGATGATGCCCCAGCTATCGACCAGGGTGTTGTCCCAGTCGAAAAGCACGGCGCGGGGCAGGCGGGCGGGCTGGGTCATGACCGCTCTCCGGCGACGGCGTCGAGATAGGCGGCGCGGAGGCGCAGCGTCAGGGCGCCGGGCCGGCCGTCGCCCACCGGGCGGCCGTCGATGCGGGTGACCGGCAGGGCGAAGGTGGTGGCGCTGGAGACGAAGGCTTCGCGGGCCGCCGCCGCCTCGGCGACCGTGAACGGCCGCACCTCGGTGGCCACCCCGAAACGCTCGGCCAGCCGGAGCAGCGAGAGCCTGGTGACGCCGTTGAGGATCAGGTTGTCGGCATGGCGGGTGACCAGGGTCCCGGCGGCGGTGACGATCCAGGCATTGGAGGAGCAGCCTTCGGTGACCCGGCCTTCGCCATCGACCATCCAGGCCTCAAAACAGCCGGCTTCGACCGCCTGCTGTTTGCCGAGCACCTGGGGCAGCAGCGCCACCGACTTGATGTCGCGCCGCAGCCAGCGGATATCGGGGATGGTGATCACGCCGACGCCGGCCTCGAGCTGGGCCGGAGTGGCGAAGCGGCCAAGCGTGCGCGTGGTCAGGACCAGGGAGGGCCGCACCCGCGGATCGGGGAACTTGAACTCCCGGGGCGCGACGCCGCGGCTGATCTGGAGGTAGAGGAGACCGGTCTTGACGCCGTTGCGCCGGATCAGCTCGCGGATTACCAGTTCCAGCGCCGGCCGGCTCATCGGCCAGTCGATGCGAAGCGCGCCGAGCGAGCGCCCGAGCCGGGCCATGTGGCCTTCGAAATCGGCGAAACGGCCGTCCACGATCGCCACCACCTCGTAAACGCCGTCGGCGAACTGATAGCCGCGATCCTCAACCGGGACGCGGGCCTCGGCGTGGGGCAGATATCGACCGTTGACGTAGGCCAGACGCGGCATCGAAGCACCCGTTCTCTCGGGGGGGAAAGAGCGTTTAAACGATTACACCCCGCATTTCAAGCTGTGCCGGCGCGGGTCAGCAAGTCGAGACAGGCCATCCGCACCGCCACGCCCAATTCGACCTGATCCAGGATCACGCTGCGCTTGATGTCGTCGGCGACCTCCGAATCAATTTCGACGCCACGGTTCATCGGACCCGGATGCATGATCAGCGCATCGGGCCGGGCTGCCCTGAGCTTTTCACGGGTCAGGCCGAAGAAGTGGAAATATTCCCGCACCGAGGGCACGAACTGACCGCTCATGCGCTCGGTCTGAAGCCGGAGCATCATCACGATGTCGGCATCGGCCAACCCGGTCTCCATCCGGTGATGGACCTCGACTCCAAGGCGGCCGATGTCGGCCGGCAGCAGCGTCGGCGGCGCCACCACCCGCACCCGCGCGCCCATGGCGTTGAGCAGGTGGATGTTGGAGCGCGCGACCCGGCTGTGCAGGATGTCGCCGCAGATCGCCACCACCAGTCCGCCCAGCTGACCGCGCCGGCGGCGGATGGTCAGGCTGTCGAGCAGGGCCTGGGTCGGATGCTCGTGATTGCCGTCTCCGGCATTGATGACGACGCAATTGACCTTGCGCGCCAGCAGCTTGGCCGCGCCTGACTCCGGATGGCGCACCACCAGGACATCGAGATGCATGGCGTTGAGGGTCATGGCGGTATCGATCAGGGTCTCGCCCTTTTTGACCGAGCTGGCCGCCACCTCCATGTTGATAACGTCGGCGCCGAGGCGCTTGCCCGCCAACTCGAACGAGGTCCGGGTGCGGGTCGAGTTCTCGTAGAAGAGATTGACCAGCGTCCGCCCGCGCAGGAGATCGCTGTTGCGATTCGAACTGCGCCCCTGGGCGACATAGCCCTCGGCGCAATCAAGAAAACGAACGACCTCGGCCGCCGGCATGCCCTCGGTGGCAAGCAGGTGGCGGGGCGCGGGCACGTCGGCGGGGGCGGCGGTATCGGTCATGGCGCGACTATAAAGGCCCAGGGCGCGCCGGGCAATGGGAAGGCAGGAGCGGTACCTCATGATCACCAGTGACGCGACCCCGGCGATGGTCGGGCTGAGCATCCATTTCACGAGGTTGATGCCGGAAGAGCGATTTCATAGGCCGCCACACTTTCGGCAGCCTTTCTGGCTTTGTCTTCCGGTGCGCCGGCGGCGACCAGCGCGTCCTACAGTTCGGCGATCATCGTGATGATCACATGCCTCCGCCGGTGGGGATCGCGCTTTTGCACGGCGAAAACCTACTTCTTCGCCGGCGCCAGCCCCTGGGTGACGTTGAGCGAGACGAGGCAGGGCATTTGGCCGGGCAGCACCGGGCCGTGCTCGAAGTCGGTGTGGTCGAGGCAGTCGGCCAGCGCCGGGCTCATGTTGCCGGCCAGGGTGGCGGCCAGCAGCAGCAGCTTTTGCGCGCGCGCATCGGCGCGGGCGAGAATCAGGGTGCCGGCCTCCCACGGGGTGCGGGCGCCGGTGATCGCGGTCACGGCCTTCACCCGCCAGTCCATCGGCGCGAGGCGGGCGGCGGCAAAGAACAGCAGCGGCCCCAGCATCAGCGCCGCCGCGACCAGACCGGCGGTGACCCAGACCTGATGGCGCAGGCCAAAGGTGCGTTCGGCGGCGTGGGCGAGCGAGCCGGCGCGCAGCGCCGCCTGATGCTCGGTCGCGGCCTCAAGATCGTAGAGCGGCGAGGTCGGATTGGTGACCCAGCCGATCAGCCGGCTGGCGATGGCCATCTGCGCCGTCACCGGATCCCAGCTGTCGCCGGCCCGGCGCACCCGGCCGGCGGCCCGGGCGGCGCTGTCCTCGAGTCGCTGCACCAGTTCGACCGCGAGGGCGACATAGGCGCTGGCGGCGGCCGAACGCGGCCGGTGCAGCAGCAGCGGCTTGCCCAGCACCGAGGCCGAGGCCAACTCCTGACTATAGGGAACCTCGGTGGTCAGCACCTGCTCGGCGAAGGAGCGGCGGACGGTGGCGGCCAGGGTCTTGGCGCCGTGGGTGTCGCCGTCCTGGCGCTGCATGGTCAGCAGGATGTCGAGCTGCGGCCGGGGCTTCTGGGCTGCGGCGGCGAGGTTGGCCAGGAACTGGTCGAGATGGCGCAAGCCCTGGAGGGCATAAACATCATAGGGCAGCGGCACCATCACCCGGTCGGCGGCGACCAGGGCATTGATGGTCAGGCTGCCCAGCGAGGGCGGGCAGTCGATCACCACATAGTCGAAGGGCTGGCTGAGGCTCTGGAGCGCCTCCGAGAGCCGGCTCCGGCCTTCGTGGCTGGCCCCGAGGTCCGACTCGAGCTGGGTCAGATTGAGGCTGGCCGGCGCCACCCACAGCTCGGGAATCCGGGTCTGCCAGACCACGCCCTGGCGGTTGCCGCCCTCGGTCAGCAGCTGGTGGGCGCCGCCCTCGCCGCTGGCGATCAGCGCGAAGCCGACGTTGGCGCTGGCGTTGCCCTGGGGGTCGCAATCGACCAGCAGCACCGGCCGCCCGGCCGCGGCCAGCGCGGTCGCAAGGTTGACGGCGGTGGCGGTCTTGCCGACCCCGCCCTTCTGGCTGGCGATCGCGATGACGTGGGATCGTTGGGCCATGGGTCAGCTTCCCGGCGGTCGGAGATTGATCAGCGCTTCGAGGCCGATGCGCTTGCCGCCGGAACCGCCCGGGGCGGCAGGGTCGGCGTCGCCCTCGTCGGTCGCCTTGTCGGCGCTGATGGCTTGGGAACCGTAGAGCGCGGCCCAGAGCGCGGCGGCCTGGGCGTCGCCCGGCGGCGCTGCCGGCACGCTGAGCGAAGGCGCCGGCGCCGGCGCGGCGCCACCACTGCGCCGCGCCCGGGTCCGCTTGGGCGCGGGCGCCTGACGGCCGGGGTCGAACGAGGGCAGGGCCGGGGCCAGCGCCGCCGCCGAAGAGGCCGACCAGCTCTGGTCGCCGCTCAGCGACTTCAGCTCGTTGAGATCGAGCCGGCGGCGGAAGATCAGCCGGCATTTCCGGGAAAACACCACATAGGGCACCGCCAGCACCACGAGCAGCCCGGCGAGCGGAAAGGCGCCGGGCCGCTCGGCCCCCGCTCCGGTCAGCCAGTGGCCGAGATCGGCGGCGATCAGCAACGTCAGGCCGAAGGCAACGATCAGATAGAAGGCGGGAAAGCGCGGATGCTTGGCGAGGCCGAGCCCGGCCGCCACCAGCGCCAGCACCGAAACCGCGACCTTGCCAAGGGTGAGCAGGAACGGGGTGGAGCCGAGGTCGGGGTTGAAGAGGTCGAGGGACATCACCGGCTCGATCAGGCCGATCGCCCCCAAAGCCAGTAACAGCCCGATCACCACCAAAAGCACCCCGGTGACCACGGCGTCGGGATGGGCGGCCGCGGTCAGGTAATCGACGGTCACCGTCCGCCGCGATCCCCCTGCGGTGGCGGCGGACGGCTTGGTGTCGGACATCGCCGCCCCCTTACTGGTCCCGGCTGACCGCCGGGCTGGAAAGTGCACCCTGACGCAGCGCCGCCATGGCGGCGTCGGCATCGAGCCGGCTGTGCGCCGTGGCCAGCCAGCGTCCGGCCAATTCGCCGGGATAGGCATGAAGGTCTTCGAACTGGCGCACCGCCACCGGCAGATTGCCGAGCCCGAGGGCGGCGCGAATGCCGCCAAGCGCGGCCCGGAAGCGTCGGGTTTCCGGCGTCTCGGTCAGCCCGAACACCGAGCCGACCCAGCCGAAGGCCCGGGCAAGGATGTTTTGATCCCGTGTCACCTCGACCAGTTGCGGGGCGAACTGGTCGCGGATATCGACCACGCCGCCCAACCGGGGCGCGATTTCGTCAAAGCGCTCGCGCAGGGCGGCAAGAGAGGGCACGCCGGTGGCGGAGGTGCCGTCGAGCCGCTTGACCAGCGCCGCCAGATCGGAGGCCGCCGCGACCACCGGGGCGACGCGGTCGAGTTCCGTCTTGTAGGCGGCGCCGCGTTCGATCGCGGCCTGAAGCTGGTCGAGCGCCGAGGAGAAGCGGACCGCGCGCATCGCGGTGCCGAATTTCTGATCGACGCTGGTGGCCAGATCGCTGACCCGGTTGTCGATTCCAACCAGCCGCTTGGCCAGTTGCGCCTGATCGCGCTCGACTTCGTCGAGCTTGGTGATCAGGGTTCCCGGGGTGTCGGCACTGCGCGGTTCGACCCGGGTCCCGGGCAGGAGATAGAGCACGATCACGGCCAGGAAGGCCCCGACCAGCATCAGCGCGCTGCCGAGCGCGATAGCAACGCCGAGCCAGCGCAGGCCCTTGCGGGTGCGCCACCAGGAGCGCCGGGCGGCCACCGCTTCGGCGACCGCCGCCTCACCCTGGTCATCGGCCATCTCGCCTTCGCCGGCCTCGGCGCCGTCTTCGCCGTAGCGTTCGGCGTCCTCGGGCAGCACCTCGGTCGCCTCTTCGGTGACCGGCGGGGCTGCGGCGTCGCCGATCTGGGCGAACATCGAGTGGGCGTTGAGGCTGCGGAAAAGGACGGCGTAATCCTCGTCCGACAGGAACATCAGACGGGAATCGCGGGAGGCAAACAGCTCCCACCGCTCGGCCAGCGACAACGCCAGCAGAGAATCCAGCATCGCCGCGCTTTCGTCGCGGCTGGCCATCCAGCTGTCGGTGATGAGCCGGTCGAGGGTGTCAATCCAGGACATCAGTTCGAAACCGTACCGTGAGTGACGGGAGCCAGGGCCAGCGTCAGCTGTTTCAGCCAGCTGGCGTAGTCGCCGGTGGCCCGGCGGGCGGCGAGGATACCGAGGCCGGTCATCGAGGCCACGGTCTTGGGGTCGAGGGTGATCACCCGCGACGGCGGCAGCTTCAGCCGCTCGAAGTCGGTCCAGGCCTCGCTGACGCAACTCGCCATCTCGACGATGTAGAGCCCGCGGTCGCGCAGCGCCTCGAGGCGGCGGAACTCGGGGGTGCCGGCATAGGCGTCAAACGGCCCGGCCTTCTTGTTGAGGACCAGGATGCGGCGGCTGGTCGGGAAGATGCGCTCGACGGTTTCGAGCACTTCCAGCCCGGACGATACCGCCAGCGGCTCGGCGGTGATCGGGACGTAGACGTCCATCGAGACCCCGGAATCCTCAAAGAGAGCGGCAAGATTGGACTTTTCGGCCCAGGACAGGATCAGCCGGTCCATGTTGGCGCCGATATCGACCCCGGTGTCGCCCTCGACGATCTCCTCGGCCAGCCGATCCCAATAACTGAAGGCCAGCGAGGGGTTGGAGCGGATTTCGTCCATCGAGGCGCCGATCTTGAGCGAGAGCACCTTTTCCGGCCCCATGAACTCGCTGAGTTTGGCCTTATCATCCGCATCGATCAGGCGCAGCGGCCGCCCGGATGCCTCATAAATCGCCGCGAGGGCCATCATGAGAACCGACTTTCCCACGCCGCCCTTACCATTCGCGACCCAGACTGTGTGTGGCATGGTGCTTCCTTCGAAACCCGTTGCAATTCAATTCGGCGGCCGATCCGTCACCGGTCCGTCATCAAGCCCCGCGCTCAAGAGTCGGGGCGGTCAAGGTGGCGAGGCGCCAAGAGTCATCCGAACTTGGTTCCATCATCGCCGAAAGAGGTCAGGCGTTGAACCCGGGTTACTCAAGACCTTCACCGCGCTATACGAAGCAGGCACTCTAATCGGACCAGCCGGCGAAAGCTCGTTCGCCTTTGCCCGCGGATCATAACCCAGAACCTTTCGCGCGAACAATTCCAAAAAAGTAATGCCCCGCCGGTTCCCGGGCAAAGACCTTGCCGGGCGCGGAAATCATCGCATTTCCGCCACGGGTGACCGGGAAAAAACATGAGGGAGCGTGGGGAAATCCGGATTCTACCAGCGATCGGTGCCTCCGAGACCAGCCAGGCCCGTCGACTCACGGCGGAGCCTCAGCCGGCCTGGCCAACCGCCGGCCGCTGTCTTTCGGAGAGGGCGCGAAGACCCGGCAGCTCCGACCAGGGCTCGCGGTCCAGGCGCTGGAGATAGGCGGCGAAGCGCTCGGGCGGCACCGGCTTGCAAAAGAGATAGCCTTGGGAATAGCGGCAGTTGCGCTCCATCAGGATCAGCGCCTGCTCGGCGGTCTCGACTCCTTCAGCAACCACAGTGAAGCCGAGACTGCCGGCCAGACCGATGATGGTGTCGATGATCGCGGTGTCGGTGGCGTTGTTGGCGATGTCGTGAATGAACGAGCGGTCGATCTTGAGGGTGTCGATGGGAAACCGCTTGAGATAGGCCAGAGACGAATAGCCGGTGCCGAAATCGTCGATGGCGAGCCGGACGCCGAGCGCCTTGAGCCGGCGCAGCGTCTCGACCGCCCGGCTCATATCGACCATCATCGCGCCCTCGGTCAGTTCAAGCTCGAGCTGATCGGGCGGCAGGCCGGTGTCGTCGAGACACTGCCGCACCATCCGGACGAGGCCGCTGTCGTGGAATTGCCGGGGCGACAGGTTGACCGCGATGGTGTCGAGGGGAATGCCGGCGCGGCGCCAGTCCTGGGCCTGCCGGCAGGCCTGACGCAAGGTCCACTCACCGATCAGGGTGATCTGGCCGGTATCCTCGGCGACGGGAATGAACTCGGCGGGAGGCACGAAGCCGAGCGAGCGGTGCGGCCAGCGGATCAAGGCCTCGGCCCCGGCGACCCGGCCGGTCTCGAGGTCGATCTTTGGCTGATAATGAAGCCCGAACTCCTGGCACTGGATGGCGCGGCGCAGATCGTGTTCCAGGTCGAGCCGCTGCACCGAAAGCCGGCGCATCTCGGGAGTATAGAGGCTGAAGCGCTGGGGCGCCGAGCGCTTGGTATGGTACATCGCAAGGTCGGCGCAGCGGATCAGGTCGTCTGCGCTCTCGGCGTCGTCGGGATAAAAGGCGATGCCGATGCTCGGCGAACAATACAGCTCGCGTTCGGGCAGCGAGAACGGATCGCTGAAGGCATAGAGCAGCTTTTCCGCAAGATAGGCCGCGGAGAAGCGCTCGCCGACATTGGGCACGATCATCACGAATTCGTCGCCGCCATAGCGACCGACGGTGTCGGAGGCGCCGCAGGAACTGCGCAGGCGTCGCGCCACCTGCTTCAGCAACTCGTCGCCGGCGCGGTGGCCGAGGCTGTCGTTGACCTGCTTGAAGCGGTTGAGGTCGAGGAAGGCCACCGCCAGCCGCTCGTGTCCCGCCGCCGCGAGCCGGATTGTCTGTTCCAGCCGCTCATGGAGCAGGCGCCGGTTGGGCAGGGTGGTCAGACCGTCGAAATTGGCCTGATAGCGGATGCGTTCCTCCTGCTGCTTGCGTTCCGTGACGTCGGAGCAGGCCAGGACAAAGAATTCGGTCTCGTCGTTCGGGCCGCGCACCGTGGTCACCGACAGCCAGGCCGAAAACGGTACGAAGTCGGGGCGCACGCAGCCAAGCTCACCCCGCCAGTGGCCGGTGACGTCGGCGTCGGCGCAGATGCGCTCGATCAGGCCGGGTTCGCCAAAGCCGGGGGTCGACAGCAGCGGTGGCCGGCCGAGAATCCGCTCCCGGTCCTGGCCGGTGATGGTGAGGAAGGCCTGGTTGGCGGCACAGACCCTGAGCGTGCGGTCGACGACCAGAATGCCCTCGGAGACGCTTTCAAAAACGGTGGCCAGCAGGCGGATTTTTTCCTCGGAGGCCACCCGGGCCGTGATGTCGCTGACCATGCCCTCGTAATGAAGAATCCGCCCGTGGCGGTCACGCACGCAGCGCGCATTCTCCTCGATCCAGATCACTGAGCGGTCGCGGCGGAAAACCTGGGCCTGAAAGTCGGTGACAACGCCGTCGCGGGCCATGATGCGGGCGAAATCGTCCCGCCGGGTCGGGTCGACGTACAACTGCCCCGCGATGTCGGTCAGGGAGACGATCAACTGGTCGGGGCCGTCATAGCCGTACATCTGCGCCAGGGCCGGATTGACCCTCAGATAGCGGCCATCGACGGTGGTCTGGTAGATGCCCTCGACCGCGTTCTCGAAAATGCTGCGGTAATGTCCGTCCTCGTCGCCGGTTGACGGACCCTGCAGCCACGATGCCATCGCCGGAGCTGCGGGGGCGCAGTCGGCCGGCAGGGTCTGGCCTTCTCTCGCCGACAGCATCGGCCGCGCGGTCAACACGGGTGCCAAGACGGACCTTCCCAATCACTCAGCATGGGTTGCGATGAGAACGATGATCTCATCAAAGCGGCATTTCGCGGGGGCCCTCCCCGGGGCGCGGAAGCCGGGCCGCCGGCTAAGCGCCCCGGGCGACCTCGCAAGCCCACTTGAGCAAATTATTGGACGCCGGGCAACACGGATCGACGGAAGGGGCGGCGTCCGGGCTCGGAGCCAATGCCGGCCACGCGCCCGGGCGATATCCGGACGGCAAACCCACCCGGCGGAGTCAGTACTGGCGGATCAGGCCGACCAGCCGGCCCTGAACGCTGACCCGGTCGGCCCCGAAAATACGGGTCTCGTAGGCGGGGTTGGCCGGCTCGAGGGCGACGGTCTGGCCTTTGCGGCGCAATCGTTTGAGGGTGACCTCGGCGGCATCGATCAGGGCGACGACGATGGCGCCGTTATCGGCCCTCTCGCAACGCCGGATGATCACGGTGTCGCCGTCGAGAATGCCGGCATCGATCATGGAATCCCCGGCGACCTCGAGGGCGTAGTGCTCGCCGGTGCCGAGCAGGGTCGCCGGGATGTCGATGGTGGCGCTGTGATCGCGCAGGGCCTCGATCGGCATGCCGGCGGCGATCCGGCCATAGAGCGGAAGGGTCACGGCCTCGACGTCGTTCGCGACCTCGCGGCCGGGCAGGGCGCCCGAGAAATTGCCCTTGATGACATTGGGCTGGAACTTCACCGGCGGCGGCAGGGCGGCCTCAATGACCTCGGGGTCGGTGTCCTCGATCACCGGGATGCCATCGGGCAGACGAATGACCTCCAGCGCCCGCGCCCGGTGGGCCAGCCGGCGGATGAAGCCGCGCTCCTCGAGGCCGGTGATCAGCCGGTGAATGCCTGACTTCGACTTCAGGCCAAGCGCGTCCTTCATTTCGTCAAAAGACGGCGACACGCCACCCTGCTTCAGGCGCTCGTTGATGAAGAGCAACAGTTCCTGCTGCTTGCGGGTCAACATCGGCTTCCCTCCGCTGAAGGGGCCCCGGGGGCGGGGCCATGATCCGAACAAAAGCAAAACAGAGGCCTATGTTCTAGTTTGGTTCGCGCCGGTCGTCAAGCCCCCGCGACGTCCCGCCGGCGTTTTTCCGGGGGTCTGGGTCGCGTTGGGAGACGATCGGTTACAATGTACAGATTGCTTTTCCCGTACGGGGGGCCCCTTAGTGAAGCGTTACCGAATTCTACCGTGGAGAATCCCATGTCGATAGCAGCCGTTTCCGGTGTCACCTCACAATCTTCCTCGCTTTCCCAAACCCAGGCGCTTCAGGCCAAGCCGGCGGGTATCGATCCCGATCACGACGGCGATAACGAAGCGACTGAATCCGCCTCGGAAAAGGCGGGCGAGGCGAAGAAGCTCAGTCCACCGGTTGACTCAAATCGTGGGCGCAGCCTCGACGTGGTCGCCTGAGGCGGCACGGGCTCCGGCAACCGCCGGCAAGACCAGAAAAAGGGGGCGCCGGCCGGTGGGCCGGCGCCCCTTTTTTTCTGTGTCGGGGGCAGTCAGGCGGACCCGGGGGGATGGTCGAGCCGGGCCTGAACCCAGGCGAGCGCGGTCTTGAGATCGGCGGCGCGGTCGCCGGCCTCCGGCGGGGGACGGC
The DNA here is from genome assembly GCA_037132135.1 of Rhodospirillaceae bacterium. GTDB lineage: Bacteria > Pseudomonadota > Alphaproteobacteria > Azospirillales > Azospirillaceae > BOG-933. The sequence goes on along the minus strand of JBAXPR010000004.1, from coordinate 6,397 downwards.
GGATCATCACCACCGGCAGACCGCAGGTCCGGGCGGCGGCGATCTTGGCCCAACTGGCCTCGCCGCCGCTGTTCTTGCTGACCACGACATCGATGGCGGCGCGCTCAAAGAGCGCCGCCTCATCGGCCGGAGTGAACGGGCCGCGCGCCAGGATGACTTCGAAGCCCGGCAGACGCTGCGGCTCGATCATCCGGGCGATCAGGCGGAGGCGGCCGGTCAGGGTGGCGAACGGCCCGAGGTCCTGGCGGCCGACCGCGAGAAAGATGGTCCGGCCCAGCGCGGGCAGGGCGGCGGCGGCGGCGGCGGTGTCGGCGACCTCGTGCCAGCGGTCGCCGGCGGCGGGGGTCCAGGCCGGGCGCAAGAGCTGGAGGCGGGGCAGACCGGCCTCGCGGCAGGCCTCAGCGGCATGTCCTGAGATGGTGGCCGCGAACGGGTGTGTGGCGTCGACCACGAGGCCGATCGCCTGCGCCCTGAGGTAAGCCACGAGACCGCCGGTGCCGCCGAAGCCGCCGACCCGGAGTTCGCCCGGCGGCAAGCGGTGGGCGACGGTGCGGCCAGCCAGCGAGGTGATCACCGCCAGTCGGGGGTCGGTGGTCAGCCGTTCGGCCAGGGCCAGGGATTCGGTGGTGCCGCCGAGCAGCAGCAGGCGGGTCGGGTCAGGGGTCATGGCGTCCTACCAGGGTTCCGAAGCGGTCGAAGACGGCGATTTCCACCGGCAGCCGCCCGGCCGCGGCCCCGGCGGCAACGACGGCGGCACGGCTGGCGATGGCGTCGGCCAGCGGCAGTCCGGCGGCGCGGGCCAGGTCGAGCACTGCCAGGGCGGTGGGAGCGGCGCGAACGGCCTCGATGGTCCCGGGGGCGCCGCCAGCCGCGGCCACGACCCCGGCCAGCCAGCCGAAATCGACCTCGCTGGCCTTCGAGTGCAGATTGAGGTGTCCGGCCGCGAGCTTGACGGTCTTGGCGAAACCGCCGGCGATGGTCAGTTTGGTCACCGGGTGGCGGCGGAGATATTTCAGCAGTCCGCCCATGAAATCGCCGACATCGATCACCGCCGGTTCGGCCAGCGCGGGATAGAGCCGGCGCACCCCGGCCTCGGAGGCGGCGCCGGTAACCGCGATGAGGTGGCCGAGCCCCGAGGCCCGGGCGACGTCGACGCCGCGATGGATGGCGTCAACCCAGGCGGCGCAGGAATAAGGTACAACGATGCCGGTGGTGCCAAGCACCGAGAGCCCGCCCAGAACGCCGAGCCGGCCGTTGAGGGTCTTGAGCGCGAGTTCGGCGCCGCCGGGGATCGAAATCCCGATTTCGGCATCGGCCAGACCAAGATTGTCTGCGATCATCGCCCGCGGCCCGGGATTGATCGCGGGTTCGCCCACCGCCAGCGGCAGGCCCGGCCGGGTGACGGTGCCAACGCCGTCACCGGCCCGGAAGACCAACCCGGAGCCGGCCGGCAGCGGACGCAGCCGCACCAGCACGAGACAGCCATGGGTGACGTCGGGATCGTCGCCGGCATCCTTGATCACCCCGGCTTCGGCCCACTCCCCGCCAAGGCGCCGGTGGGCCAGCGCGAAGGCTGGGGTCTGGCCGCCCGGCAGCCGCACCGTCACCGGATCGGGGAAGCGTCCGCAACGCAGGGCGGCGGCGGCGGCGGCGGCGGCGGCGGCGGCGCAGGCGCCGGTGGTCCAGCCGCGCCGGAGTTTGGGTGTGCTGGCTGCGCTCATCGGTCTCACCTTAGCCCCAGGTCGTCAGGGCTGGAACTGCTCCTTGAGGATGCGCTCCTCGAGGGTGAGTTCGGGGTCAAACAGAATGGTCAGCGCGATGTCGCGATCCTCCCGGATCTCGACCCGCTCGACCTCGCGCACCTCGACATGATCGGCCACGGCGCTGACCGGCCGTTTGCCGCATTCCATGGCCTCGAAACCGATGCGGGCGGTGTGGGGCAGCAGGGCGCCGCGCCAGCGCCGGGGCCGGAAGGCGCTGATCGGCGTCAGGGCCAGAATCCCGGCATTAAGCGGCACGATCGGGCCATGGGCGGAAAAATTATAGGCGGTGCTGCCGGCCGGGGTGGCCACCAGCACGCCGTCGCAGATCAACTCGGGCAGGCGCACGACGTCGTTGATCAGGATGCGCAGCTTGGCCGCCTGCCGGGTTTCCCGCAACAGCGAGACCTCGTTGATGGCGAGCGCCTCGATCCGTTCGCCCGAACCGCGGATCGCGACCATGCGCAAGGGATGCAGCGTCACCGGCTTGGCCTTGCCGACCCGGCTGGCCAGATCGTCCTCGCCGTAGTCGTTGAGCAGGAAACCGACGCTGCCGAGATTCATGCCGTAGACCGGCAGGGGATGCGGGCTGGCGTCCTTGAGGGTCCGGTGCAGGGTTTCGAGCAGGAAGCCGTCGCCGCCGAGGGCAACCACGGCGTCGGCCTCGTCGTGGTCCCAGGTGCCGTAGCGCTGCTTGAGACGGGCGAGGGCGGCGGTGGCGTCTGGGGTGCCGGCGGCGACGAAGGCGATCCGCGGCGGGGAGCCGAGCGGCAACGGCCGCAGCCCCGGGGCGGCAGTAACGGTCGGTTCGCTGGCTGGCAGAGGGCGTTGGCCCGGAATTTCATTCGGCATCGCAGGCCGACTCTATCCCAACCGGGCGCCACCGGCCAGAGATCTCGTCCGGGCCGTGGCCGGCCCGGGGCCGGGCGCGCCGCTGGCCCGGGCCAGCCGGGCGATCTCGCCGCCGCCAACCCCGCCGGCCATCAGGCGAAGCCGCCGCACGCGCTCCGAGGTTGGGGGATGAGTGGCGAACAGCTCCGACAGGCGTCCGCTCTGCAACGGGTTGATGATGAACAGATGGGCGGTCGCCGGCCGCGCCTCGGCCGCCGGATTGGCGATCTGGCGCGCCGCCAGATTGATCTTGGTCAGGGCATCGGCCAGCCAGAGCGGTTGACCGCAGATCAGGGCGCCGCCCCGATCGGCCTAGTATTCCCGGGTCCGGCTGATCGCCATCTGAACCATCGCCGCCGCCAGGGGCGCGAGGATGACCAGCAGGAGGCCGGCAATCAGCCCCGGACCCTCGGACTGTCCGGGCTCGCCGCGAGCGCCACTGCCGAAAACCAGCCGGGGGTCGGCCAAAGTTGCGATCGCGCCGGCGACCGTCGCGGCCACGGTCATGATGAGGGTGTCATAGTTGCGGACATGCGCCAGTTCATGGCTGATCACGCCGGCCAGTTCCTCGCGGGTGAGCGATTGCACGAGACCGGTGGTCACCGCCACGGCGGCGTTGCCGGGATTGCGGCCGGTGGCAAAGGCGTTGGGCTGGCGGCTGTCGATCAGATAGACCCGGGGCATCGGCAGCGAGGCCCGGCCGGCCAACTCCGCGACCAGACCATGCAGCCGGGGATCGCTGGCGCGGCTGACCGTGCGCGCCCCATAGGCCCGGAGCAGCAGGTCGGCGGAAAACCAGTAGGCAAAGGCGTTGATGGCAAAGGCCATCGCCAGCGCCGCAATCATGCCGATCCTGCCGGCGATCAGGAAGCCAACCACGACGAAGACCGCGGTCAGGGCCGCCAGCAGGGCACCGGTCTTGATGAGGTTGGTCATGCGTCCAAATCCACCGCCGTTTCATGCTGCGATCAGCCCCCACTGGTACGGCATCCGGGCGATCGGGTGCAAGACGGATGAGAGGGCCAGGGCAGGGCAATCCCCATCCGCTCCCTATGCATCTGGCTCCTGCTCGACAAGATGTGGTAGGTAACCGGGCATCGGTGACGGTGTCCGGGCCGGGGCTGGGGCGAGCATGGTAAGATTTCCAAACTCATTGATTGAGTTTCTGGATATTGTTCCCGACAAAGCTTCGTGCGCTGGCCGGCGGGTTTCGCCTGTCCGGCCTGTGGCGGGGGTCGAGCTTGGGCCATAGGCGTCTATCATGGCCTGCGGAAGCCGAATCTCCAGACATACCTGGATGAGTTCGTCTTCCGATTCAATCGCAGCTATACGCCACACGCCGATTCCGTTCTCTTGTCGGTATCGGAAGCGCAATCAGGCCAGTTCCCTACACTATGGTGACCGGCAGGAGGCTGGTGACGAAGGAGCCGGAAGGAAATGGGAATGAATCCCGCTATTGCCGATCGTGATGCGGCTCTCGGTCAATTCTCCGTCCTGCTCGGCGATCTGCTTCGCTTCGGCGGCAAGCGTCTGGGGCTGGTGATGGCAGCGGCGGCGGCGGCGGCTTTGGCCGAAGGCGCTGGCTTGCTGCTGCTGGTGCCATTGCTTGGTCTGCTCGGCATCGCCGGATCTCCGGGATGGGCCGGCGGTCTGCTGACCGACAGCGTCGGTCCGATCAACCTGGAGACCGCCCTCGCTGTTTATGTCGGGCTGGTCGCGCTTGCCGCCGCGATCGTACGGGGTCGTGTTCTGGCCACTCAGCGGCTGCGTCTCGATTATGTCGATGATTTGCGCCAGCGTCTCCACCGCGCCCTGACCGGCATGGAGTGGCAGGTCTTCGCCCGGTTGCGCGGCGCCGACGTCACCCAAGTGCTGACCGCCGAAACCGCCCATGCGGCCCAGGGCGTCGAGTTTCTGCTGAAGCTGGGCGGCTGGGCGATTCAGGTGGTGGTGGTGCTGGCGGTGGCGGCCCGGATATCGCCGGTCATGACCGCGTGCGTGCTGGCTCTGGCCGCGGCGGCGCCACAATCTCGGCCGGGCGTTGGGCGAAGCCGGGCGGGCATTTCAGGCGAACCTGGCCGACGATCTCGCAGGCATGCGGGTCGTTCGCGCCTTCGGGCTGGAGGCGGCGCGGCGGGACGGCTTCGTCAGGCGCATGGAAACGGTGCGCGAGGCCCAATTGGCCTTTCAGCATGCCGCTGGTACCGCCCGCGCTCTGACTCAGACCGGGGCTGCCCTGGCGGTGGCTCTCACTCTGGTCGCGGCGACAAGGGGCTTCGGTCTGGCGCTCGCCGACACCCTCGTGCTGATCATGGCCCTGGTGCGGTTGCTGTCGACCCTGATGAGTATCCAGGACGCGTGGCGGACGGTCCTCCACGCTCTGCCTGCCCATGCCCATGCCCACGCATTTCTGGAGCATTGGCGAGCCGCGGGTGAACCGGCCAGGGAGGGGCCTGGATCGCTGCCGCTGCTGACCGATTGCATCCGCCTCGAGGGCGTCGGCTATCGTCATGATCGCGCCCGTCCGCCGGCCTTGTCCGGGATCAGCGCCGTGATTCCGGCGCGCCGGGTGACGGCGCTTGTCGGACCGTCCGGGGCCGGGAAATCCACCTTGGCGGATATGCTGCTCGGCCTGATCGCGCCGACCGAAGGGCAGATCCGGGTGGATGGCCGCGTGCTCGAAGGGCCGCTTCGCCGCGACTGGCGGCAACGGATCGGCTATGTGCCCCAGGATGGCTTTCTCTTTCACGACACCATCCGCGCCAACCTCACCGCGGTGGCTCCGGCGGCTGGCGACGATGCCTTGTGGCGTGCGCTGGACCAAGTGGGGGCGGCGGATTTTGTTCGTCGCCTGCCCCAAGGGATGGAGACGGTGGTCGGCGATCGCGGCACCCGCCTCTCGGGTGGGGAGCGCCAGCGGCTGGCTCTGGTCCGCGCCCTGCTGGCCGAACCGGCGATGGTGATTCTCGATGAGGCGACCAGCGCCCTTGACTCCGACAGCGAACGGCAAATTCTGGATGCGCTCGACCGCCTGCGCGGCCGGCTGACCATGGTGGTGATCGCCCACCGGCCCTCAGCGGTTCAAAGTGCCGATCACGTGATCATGCTTGACCAGGGCCGGTTGGTTGCCACCGGGTCCTGGTCCGAGGTCGCGGCCAGCGCCAATCGGTTGCCGGACCCGATGGCCCGACCCCTGGATGCGCAGTGACGGCCGGGTCGCAAGCCACCGGTCAGGCGCGGGGTTTCCGAAACGGGGTGCGATGCCGCCCGAGCCAGCGGACGAGGATGCGGATTGGTCGAAGCAGGGGGTAAAGCCACCGAAGGCCGCCGGGGAGGGCGAGCAGGGCGTGGTCGTCCGCAGTGGGCCGCAGCGCTACCGCCAGCACCGCCCGGCGGCCCGTGGGGCGGCTATAGAGCCCATACTCCACCGCAATGAGCGAAGCAGGCCCAGCCGGTAGATGGCTTCGCGGTCGGTCACTGGCGGCATGGCGAGGATAGTGGGTAAAGGCCAGGCGGCGGCGGCGGCGCGGGTCAGCAATGACACCTCTCTGGTCAGCGCGGGCGGCAGGGGGGCGGCGAGAAGCGCCTCGGCCAGCACGGCACCCAAGGCCAGATGGCGTTCGCATCCGACACGTCTGGCCAGGGCCACGGCCTGATCCCAGTCCACCCGGTCTCCCCGCAGTGCCATGGCTCTAAGCGCCGGTGAGAAAGTAGGCCACGGAAGCGGCGCCGTTGTGGCGCTGCGG